>JBGTMU010000213.1:0-6955 GCA_041743405.1 Longimicrobiales bacterium
GGACGACCACCGCGACGAGCCCGAGCGCCCCGGCACCTCCGCGTCGGAGAAACCGCAGCCCCTCGCGCCCGAACGCGCCCGAGAGCTGGCGCGCACCCATGGAGAGCCTGGGCAGCATCTGCGCTTCCCCGAGACGGGCCAGCGATCCCGAGACCCCGGTCGGAACCGCACGGTCGAACTCGACCTGCGAGCGCACCGACCCGTCGGACACCCCCGCGGATCGCTCCATTTCGCGGGTCAGGACCTCCTCCCTCTCCCACCCCCGGTAACGGTAGAGGATTATCCCGAGAACCCCCGACCCCGTGATCCCGCCGATGAGCAGGATCGCGAAGGGGACGGCTGACGCGTTTCCCCATCCTTCAGCCCCGGCGAGGAGCCAGGCGGCGAGGAGCATTCCCCCCGCGATCCCTGAGAGGGCGACGATGACGGTTCCCAGGGCCAGGCGTCGAAGGTGCGTCCGAACCTGCCCGAGGGCCTCCCTCACCGAACGAGGCTGCCTCCCGCTCATGGAACCCGTCTCGAAAGTGCGTAGACGAAGAGGTTCACTCCCATCCGGAACGCCGCTTCTCTCAGTGCCTCCGGGTTATCGTGGACGTCCGGGTCCTCCCATCCATTCCCGAGATCGCTTTCATGGGAGTAGAAGAGCACGAGACGCCCTTCGTGGAACACGCCGTGGGCCTGCGCGGCACCGCCATCGTGTTCATGAATCTTCGGGAGGCCGTCCGGCATGTCGTAGAAGGCGCGAAACACCGGGTGGTCCGGGGGGAGTTCAACCAGCTCCCGGTCCGGGAAGATCCCTTCGATCTCACGCCGGAACGAATCGTCCATCCCGTAGTTGTCGTCCGCGTGGAGGAACCCGCCCGCAAGGAGGTAGCCTCTGAGGGCGTCGCGCTCTGCCGGGCTGAACACGACATTCCCGTGACCGGTCATGTGCAGGAAGGGCAGATCGCGAAGAGCGGGATCGAGGGGCGTAACGGTCCGCTCTCTCGGCTGCGTGGGGATTCCCGTCCGCTCCCGGATCTCGCGAAGGAGATTGGGGAGCGAAGACGGGTTCGCATACCAGTCCCCCCCGCCTCCATACTGGAGCCGCCCGATCGTGACCGGCTCCTCGGAGCCTGCCGGAAGCCTCGCGCTCGTGGACGCTGCCTCCCACCCGGTGGGCGGAGAAGCCAGCAGCACCCACGCGAGGTGGAGAACGATCATTCCGGCAGTTCCTGGAGCAGGGCATAGGCCCGGTTGCGCGAAATCCCCAGCCTCTCGGCAAGCTCACGCGCGGCGCGGCTCGGAGAGACACCCTGATCGAGGAGGGCCCTTCCGAGTGCGAGCGCCGCTTCATCGTCGATGACGGGGGGAAGCGCATCGGCTTCCGCCGCCCCGACCACGACCGTGACTTCGCCGCGTGGGGGGTGTTCTGCATAGTAGGCGGCCAGCTCCTCGAGGGTTCCCCTGCGGAACTCCTCGTGAACCTTGGTCAACTCGCGGGCGACCGAGGCACGGCGGCCCGGGCCACATTCCTGCGCCAGCGCGGCAAGGAGGGCCGCGGTCCGCTCCGGCGATTCAAATACCACCACCGTCTCGCGCGCGCCGGCAACCCGTTCGAGGAGGGCGGCCCGATCCTTCCCCTTGCGCGGCACGAAGCCGAGAAAGGCGAAGCTGAGGGTGGGGAGGCCTGATCCCACCAGTGCCGCAAGGACCGCCGATGGTCCCGGGAGCGGAGCAATGGTGTGCTCCTCCTGAATCGCACGGGCCACGAGCCGTTCCCCGGGATCGGACACCAGGGGGGTTCCCGCGTCTGAGACGAGGGCGATCGACTCTCCCGCGCTCAGCCGATCGAGCACCCCCTGCACCCGCGATTCCTCGTTGTGCCGGTGCAGGGATCGGAGCGGCACCCTGATCCCCAGGTGGTGGAGCATGAGCCCCGTGCGACGCGTGTCCTCCGCCAGCACGAGGTCCACCTCGGCCAGAATGCGGCGGGCCCTGGGAGTCAGATCCTCCAGGTTACCGATCGGGGTGCTGACCAGGTACAGGATTCCCATGGCGCGGGGAGAAACCTCGCGAGCGGCGCCCGCGCTCAGATGTGCTCTTCGATCTTCTTCTGGAGAGCCGACTTCGGAACGGCGCCAACCACGGTGTCGACGTGCTTCCCGTCCTTGAAGAAGAGAATCGACGGGATCGACCGCACTCCGAAGCGGGCCGTGGTCCGGGGGTTGCTGTCGGTATCGAGCTTCGCAACCCGAACCCCCTTCCCCGAATACTCCCCGGCCAGCTCTTCCACCACGGGCGCGACGATCCGGCAGGGGCCGCACCACACCGCCCAGAAGTCCACCATCGCGAGCCCATCATATCCCTCAATGTCCGAGGCGAACGAGTCGTCCGTCACCGCCGCGGCATGCGTACCATCAGCCATGTTCCGATTCTCCGTTTCAGCCCCCGCCCGGCTCGGTCCATTGACCTGCCTGGAAGGGCTTCTGTTTGAGTTGAGGTCGGATGACCTCCTTACCTGCAGAACTCCCGAGCGCTCCCGGGAGTTCCATCCATTCAGCGTCCCATCACTGTCTCGAGACCGATCCCCTCGACCAGCCACCGTCCGTCCGAGGCCCGCACCACCAGGAAGGGCACGTCGTTCACTACGGAAGCCCTCTGCGTGAGATCCACGCCCACGCGGGTCGTCGGAGCCCTTCGCCCGGGAACTTCTCGCTCTCCGCGGATTCGATAATCAGAATGCTCAAGGACGAGAGCGATCGCGTTCATTCTGAGTTCGATTTCCTGACGATTGAGACAACGCGATCCCAGCCCGATCCATGAACCGATCCGCTTGAAACCGCACCCCAGTGGATTCCCCATCTCATCGGCGATCGACCCGGACGAGGTGCCGAAGATCCTCGACATGGCGTCCAGATCCCCCGTGTTCGCGGCCTGCAGGAACCTCTCCACCGAGAGGATCGGAGCCACCCCCGCCATCTGCGAGGAGGGGATCGAAGGCGAAGAGGCACAGGCCGAAAGCCCTGCGGCAAGCGCGATGAAGAAAAGCAGGTTGCGGCGCATGGGAGATCCCTTCGATCGGGAGCGAGTGGAGGGCACCAGACCCACGAAAGGTCGTCCCGGAGGACGCTTCGAGTCAAGCAACACCTCAAGGCTCCACCCCATCTTCAGCCGCACTCCCCGGCGTTCAACTCGCCTCCACGGAGAACTCGAAGCCGATTTCGGGTCGCCCCTCACGCGGATCGCCAGCCACGAACACCCGGACCCGCGCACCGTCCGCGACTTCTTCCTCCAGCAGACGAAGTGCGAGCGGGTTCTGGATCCTCTCCTGGATCACCCTCTTCAGCGGGCGTGCGCCGAAGACCGGGTCGAACCCCTCCTCGGCCAGCAACTCCCGAACGGGCCCTTGCACGTCGAGTGTCACGCCGAGCGCGTTCGCCAGCCGGTCGAGCCGGACGAGCTGAAGATCCACGATCCGCCGAAGATCGGTCCGCGTGAGCGGGCGGTACAGGATGATGTCGTCGACCCGGTTCAGGAACTCGGGCCGGAAGTGCCGGTGCATCTCCTGACGCACGCGGCTCTCCACTTCCTCCCATCCCTCTTCCGTTGCACCCGACTCGAGAATCAACTGACTTCCGATGTTGGAGGTCATGATCACGACTGCGTTGCGGAAGTCGACGGTTCGGCCCTGCGCATCGGTCAGCCGACCGTCATCCAGGATCTGGAGGAGGATGTTGAACACATCGGAGTGGGCCTTCTCGATCTCATCGAAGAGGATCACAGCATGTGGACGACGTCGGACCGCTTCGGTGAGCTGGCCGCCTTCCTCGTACCCGACGTATCCTGGAGGGGCCCCGATCAGCCGTGCCACGGCGTGCTTTTCCATGTACTCGGACATGTCGATGCGGACCATCGCCCGTTCGTCGTCGAACAGGAACTCCGAGAGCGCGCGGGCGGTCTCCGTCTTCCCGACGCCCGTGGGACCGAGGAAAATGAACGACCCGATCGGTCGATCGGGATCCTGGAGCCCGGCCCGGGCGCGGCGGACGGCGTTGGCCACGCTTTCCACGGCCTGGTCCTGACCGATGACACGGGCCGCAAGGAGCGACTCCAGGTGGGTCAGACGCGCCCGCTCCGACTCGAGGAGGCGGGACACGGGGATCCCGGTCCACTCCCCCACGACAAGAGCGATGTCGTCGGCCTCCACCTCCTCGCGCAGGAACTTCCCTTCGCTCTGCAGTTCCGCGAGGCGGGCCTCCGCGGCTGACGCTTCCTCCAGCCCCTTCGGGATCTCGCCGTACTGGAGCTCCGCCGCCCGCTGAAGGTCGCCTTGACGGGTGGCGCGCTCGGCTTCGGAGCGGAGTTCATCGATTCGTTCCTTGAGCGACTGAATCCGGGTGATGGCCTCCTTTTCGGCCTGCCACTCGGCCTTCATACCGGAACTCTTCTCGCGCAGTTCGGCGAGCTCGGCCTCGATCGCATCGCGGCGCTCGACCGCGGAGCGATCCTTTTCCGACTGAAGCGCCTGCCGCTCGATTTCGAGCTGGATGATCCGACGCTCGACCTCGTCGATCTCCTGGGGGAGGGAGTCGATCTCCATCCGGAGCCTGGAAGCGGCTTCGTCGATCAGGTCGATCGCCTTGTCGGGGAGGAAACGCCCCCCGATATACCGATCCGAGAGCCGAGCCGCAGCGATGAGCGCTTCATCCTTGATCCGGACCCCGTGGTGCACCTCATAGCGCTCCTTGAGCCCCCTGAGGATCGCAATCGCGGCATCCACGGAGGGAGGCGCCACGAAGACGGGCTGGAAACGCCGTTCCAGAGCCGGGTCCTTCTCGATGTGCTTGCGGTACTCGTCCAGGGTCGTGGCGCCCACCAGGCGGAGTTCGCCCCGCGCGAGCATCGGCTTGAGCATGTTGCCCGCGTCCACGGCCCCCTCCGAGGCCCCGGCGCCCACGATGGTGTGAAGTTCGTCGATGAACACGACGAAGCGCCCCCCGGACTCGGTGATCTCCTTGAGGACCGCCTTCATCCGCTCCTCGAATTCGCCGCGGTACTTGGCCCCCGCGAGCATCGAGGAAATGTCGAGCGCCATGAGCTTCTTGTCCGCGAGCGAAGTGGGGACGTCGCCGGCCACGATGCGCTGGGCGAGCCCCTCCACGATCGCGGTCTTGCCGACCCCCGGCTCCCCGATCAGGACCGGGTTGTTCTTGGTGCGACGGCCGAGGACCTTGATCACGCGGCGCACTTCCTCGTCACGGCCGATCACGGGGTCCAGCTTCCCCTGACGAGCCAGCTCCGTCAGATCGCGCGAGTATCGGGCCAGCGCCTGGTACTTCTCCTCGGGGCTCTGATCCGTCACCCGATGAGAGCCCCGGACTTCCTGGAGCGCCGTGCGAACGAGGTCGGCCGAGGCGCCGGCTTCCTTCAGCGCGCGCCCCGCGTCATCCTTTTCGCTTGTGAGTCCCATCAGGAGGTGTTCGGTGGAGACGTACTCGTCTCCCAGCTCGCCGGCGAACTTCTCGGAGTCGTCGAGCACGCGGCGGAGATCTCGCGAAAAGGTGGGCTCGCTCCCTCCCTCCACCCGGCCATAGCGTCCCAGTGCCTGGGACACACGGTCCCGAAGGGCCGGCACACGGACCCCGGCCTTCTCCAGCACCGGCCCGACGATCCCTTCCTTCTGATCCAGCAGCGCGGCAAGGAGGTGGACCCCCGCGATCTCGGGGTGCGCGGACTCGCGTGCGCTGCGGACTGCGCTCTGAAGCGCTTCTCCCGCCTTTATCGTGAACCTCTCCAGGTTTGCCATCGTACCCTTGGACTCCTGTCGGTGGTGACCTTCCCTCGGGATGCCGGCTCCCGGGGCGCTGCGCCGCACCCTACCTGGCGTTGCGCAACGACCCTGCCAATCCGGCAGTCCGAGCCGTCCGCTTCCGGACCTGGCCCTTCCCTGCATTCAAGAAGCGGGCCAGTCCCGGGCTTGCCGCAGCCCCCCCTTCGCGCGCATTCTCACCGGAGTTTCGACCCCCCGGATCAGGGGGCCTTGGATCCCCTGCTCCACCCCGTCACCGTCCAGCGTTTCAGGGATTCCCTCCGTGAGAGCATCGAACCCGCACCGACTTCCAGACCGGCACCGACATCCACACCCGTCCCGCCTCCCCGCCCGACGAACCCGGTCGTCCTTTTCCGTAGCGCTGGCCTGCGGGGCCTTCGTCGCGCTCGGGGGTTGGGCACTCCTCTCGCCTGCGCCTGCCTGGGGTCAGGTGGGAGCGGGAACGGGCGGGCAGGCGACCTCGGCCGGTGAGTTCAGCGATCCTTCCCCGAGTGATCTCCGCGCGTTCGTGGAGCGCTATTCGGAAGATCGCTCGGCCCTCCTTCGACGGCATTCGGTCGGGTCTCCGAATCGACGCGCTCGCATGGGGGCCTTCTACCGAGAGTGGGCCGACCGTCTGGACGGCCTCGACTACGAGGGGCTCAACCTGGAGGGGAAGATCGACTGGCAGCTCCTCCGGAACCGGGTCCGATACGAGGAGGAACGTCTGGGTGTGGAAGCGGAACTCGAGGCTGAACTCGAGCCCTTCCTCCCCTTCCAGACTTCGATCGTGCTCCTCCATGAGATGCGTCGGGAGCTGGAGGGGGTCCACGGACAGAGCGCCGCCGGGGTGCTGGATCGGGTAGCCGACGAGGTCGATCGAGTTCGCGGTGAGGTGGAGGCGATCCTGGGCGGGGACCGTGTGCTCGAGGGTGTTGAACTGACACCCGTCATCGCGATGCGCGCGGTGGCCCGGCTGGATGAGCTGACGCAGGCCACTTCGGCATGGTTCGACCATTTCGACGGAAGCGGGTATCCACTTCGCTCCCCTAGGTACTACCGGTTGTGGTCGCCGCCGCGCACGCGGTGGTAGGCAACGGCATCCGATTCCACGGCCTGCTGGATCAGGCGATAGAACAGGAGTCCTCGCGCTCGAGAGGTGCG
>JBGTMU010000214.1:0-16543 GCA_041743405.1 Longimicrobiales bacterium
CGCCCGCGCCTACTACGACCGATACCTCGGGAAGTACCGCGGCGAGGGGCGGGACTCGCTGGTTGCGGAATTCGGCCACGAGGAGGATCTCGATGCGTTTGCCGCGGAGGCGGAGGGGGTGGTCCAGATGTAGCATCATCCGCCGCCGACCTCCTGCAGCACTTCGACACCATCTCCTTCTCTCTCAATCGAGGGTAGGCTGATGTTCCGGAGTGGCGCGTACCTTGCATGGGAACGCACCCAGAACGAACCATGCGTGGCTTCCTCCCAACAGCGGGATCGCCCTGGCGGCGGCCACTCAGCGCCTCGATGAAGACCAGTTGAATGACCGCCTCAGAAGAACGGCACGAACGCGCGAGCGCCCTGACCCACGGGATGGGGTTGGTGGCGGGTGTCTTCGGGTGCACGGTGCTGCTCGTCATGGCGGCCAGCTCCGGTGATCCCTGGCGGATCGGGACGACGGCGGTCTTCGCGATCACGGTGATCCTCGTCTACGCCTCCTCTACCCTCTTCCACTCTGCCCGCTCGCGGATGCTGCGCACACGCCTCAGGCTCCTCGACCACTGCGCCATCTATCTGCTCATCGCGGGAAGCTACACCCCCTTCGCGCTCGTAGGCCTCGGGGGAAGCCTGGGGTGGAGTCTCTTCGGGATCGTGTGGGTCCTCGCGGGCCTCGGCATCCTCTTCAAGCTCTACTTCTTCGGAGGCTCCCGGATCATCTCCACCGCCACCTACGTGGGGATGAGCTTCCTGGCCATCATGCCCATGGGCTCCCTGCTCCGGGAGCTGGGGCCCGTCACCCTCGGGTGGATCCTGCTGGGAGGCGCCTCCTACCTGGTCGGGCTCCGCTTCTACCTCGACGGACGCATCCCCTACAATCACGCGATCTGGCACCTCTTCGTGATCGGGGGCACCGCGTGTCATGGGATCGCGGTGGGCACCCAGCTCTGAGGCGGGAGGGGCAGCCGCCACTTTCACTCCCCCTCCCCGCGCTGTCTATTCCCCCATGGACATCGAACCGAAGACCCTCCTCGCGGGCATCTTCCTGATCGCGCTCTGGACGGCCGAGGGGCTCGTTCCCTTCTACCCCCACTTTGGAGGCGGCTTCCGCGAGCGGCTGCGTCACGACGCGCGCAATCTCGGGATCGGAGCCGTGAACGCCGCGCTCCTCGCCCTGGTTGCCGGCGCCGCCTTCATCGGTCTCGAGCTGTGGGCGGATGAGCGGGGGTTCGGCCTCTTCCGTCTCGTGGATCTGCCGGGGTGGATGGAACTCGGATTCCTGATCCTCCTCTTCGACCTCTGGATGTATGTCTGGCACCGCGCCAACCACCGGATTCCCTTTCTCTGGCGCTTCCACCGGATGCACCACAGCGATCCGGAGATGGATGTCTCCACCGGCCTCCGCTTTCATCCGGGCGAGATGCTGCTGTCGGCCGGGGCGCGAATGGCGGTGCTCCCGCTCCTCGGGATGTCGCTCTGGCATCTCGTGATCTACGAGGCGCTCCTCCTGCCGGTCATCCTCTTCCATCACTCGAATGTCGGGCTCCCCAGATGGCTGGACTACGGACTCCTGGCGGTCGTCGTCACGCCGGCGATGCACCGCGTCCACCACAGCCGCTGGCAGCCCGAGACCGATTCCAATTACGGTTCGGTATTCCCCTGGTGGGACCGGCTCTTCCGCTCCTTCCGCCTCAGGGACGATGCGCGCACCATCTCCCTGGGGCTGGAGGAGTTCGACGGGGAGGAATGGCAGGAGCTGGGGGGAATGCTCAGGACGCCGCTTGGAGGCGCCCGCCGGGAATCGGGGAGCCTCAGGACCTCGGCTCCCCCGCCAGCCGAGCCAGACGGTCCGGGCAGACCCCGCAGGTGAGGCGGGCGCGTGTACTCGATTCGGCGGCAGCACACAGATACTGGGAGTGGAGCCAGGGCTGCCGTACGGTCCCTATCGATCCAGGAAGTATTCCACCGTCGTCACCACCCGCACAGTCTTCAGTTCGGGCATCGAGGGATCCAGCTCCGAGATCGAGAAGAAGCCCTGACGGGCCGTGCGGATGCTTCCCACCCCGCTCCCCGAATCCTCCGCGAACTGTGTGGCAGCCCGGCGGGCGTCGGCCGTAGCCTGGGCGATCATTTCCGGCTTCAGAGCCTCCAGCCCGGTAAAGAGGAACTGGACCGTGGTGCCCCAAGCCGGGGCGAGGACCACGCCGTCCTCGAGGAGCCGCGTCGCCTCCTGAAGGGCCTGCCGCGTTTCGGCCACTCTGTCGGTCCGAAGCGTGAGGGTGCGCTCGGCCATGAAGCGGATCTCCGGGCGCTGCGATCCATGCGCCTGACTCCACTGGTCAGTGATGCGCGGTGGGTTGCGCGAGATCGCTCCGGCCTGGAAGCCATGAGACTTGAGAAAGGCGAAAACGGCCTGGTCGTTCCGCTCCAGCTCCGCGCCCAGCTCCTCAAGGGTGTTGGCTGACACCATGTACGACACGGGCCAGATGGCCAGGTCGGCCGTGACTTCTCGTTCCGCCAGTCCCTTCACCTCCACGAAGCGGTCGGCCATCCGGATGTCGCGGATGCCCCGACCCAGCACGGAGGCCGCGACGATCAGGCCGAAAGCCAGGATCAGGGCGGTCTGCCAGTACGGGGGGCCGGTCCGATCGGTGCGCAGCGTTGTCAGGGGGTCCTCCATGGATTCGTTCCCGGTTCCGGCGGATGGCACGGAAGACATTCCGGCCGAGTCCCCGTGTACCCCGGGTTCGTGCCGATGGATTCAGGTCACGGCGGGTGGCTCACGTTTACGGGGCACCCTCAAGCCTGAGGCGGAGAATGCGCAGAAGTTGCTCGCCTTGAGCGTCCAGGTCGGGCTCGATCACATGCAGCCCCTCCAGAAAGGTCCCGAGCATTCCCGGAAACCGGTGCTCGGCGAGGAGATTGCCGTTCCGGGAATCGAAGACCTCGATGAGCGTTTCGAAGGTAGGGTGTTCCCGCCCGATCGGCTCCGCCAGCGGCTGTACGACTCCTACAAGATCCTGTTCACGATCCGTGGCGACCACGTGCATGTGCTGCACATTCGGCACCAGGCCCAGGATCCTGAGGATCTGTTCGGTTGAACCGAGATGGCGAAGATCGCTGCCGCACGAACCTCGCGAGCTTTGAAGTAGAAGCGCCGCAGAGCCCGAAAGCCCTGCGGCGCTTCGCGATACTGGATGGGCCTGGGAAGACTCGAACTTCCGACCTCACGCTTATCAGGCGATAGAAGGCCAGTCAGCGCCGGACATCGGTCGAGAAAAGCACAGCATTCACGCGGGTTGTCCGGCGTGGGCGGTCATGCCCGGACGACGCCGGAAAGCCTGTTACGTTACTCGGCTGTTACGTTACTCGGTTTGTTACTCGCGCAACGGAACACGTTGTGTCTACGCGGGATAGCCTGGAAGGTTCCATGCGAGCCGCCTCTTCGGCTCGGACGCCTCTCTCCAGCCCCACGTACCATGAACCCAAAATTTCCCCCACTTGAGGACGATCCGCAATTCCAGAAGGTCCTGAGGCAGGCCTACAACGATATTCTCACGCCCGGGGGTTCCCCAGTGCCATTCGCTCACATCCTCACGACGTATGAGACCATCAGCAAGGCATATAACTCCCCTGAACCCTGGAGGTACTTGTCGCTCGGAGGGCCGGGCGGGAAGCACCACTTTCATTCCGAGGAAGCCCTCGACTACTATGCGCAGATGGGTCGCCGGGAATACGAGCTTCTTGGAATGGACGTAACGCCATCGATCGAGGCAGTGATCGCCCGGTATTGGGAGATATATGCTGACGAGGACTTCGTGAAGAAGCTACGGCCGTTCGGGCTGAATCAGGATAAAGAGGACGGGGAATCCGAGTGAGACCCGTGTCTGGCGGTGAAGAGGTGCCGGCGATTTTCGGTCGTCCCTGAATCGGGGCATCAACTCGGTGGTTTCCGGATCCCGTCTGCGAACTCCCGGACGAGGGCGAGGATCTCCTCGTCTGTATGCCCGTCCCCGAGGCCGAAAGGGAACTCGAACTCCGGGCTTGCGGAAACGGGTGGCTGACCGTCTGAGCGAGCAGCAAACACGTAACCTTCGCTCCTGAAGTAAGGTTCGACCTCTTCAATGGAGGCGAAGACGCCGAGCACGTTCAATCCCCCTAACGGGGAGTCGACCGGTTCGTAAGCGACCCAGATCGACTCCCCTCCAGTCCTGACGATCTCTCGGCAATAGAAGCCACAACCAGCCTCTATGGTGTTCTGCCAAACGGAGCGAAAACCCGTGATGATGTCGGCCGGGTCCGCCTCGCCGAGACCATCACGACCCGTGATGTCACAGAATTCGTAGAGGAGTGACTCCAGCCGAAAGGCGGGGGCGAAAACCGCCACCCCTCCGGACGCGGTAACCCGGTGATCAGGGGTGAGGTGTGAATGCCGTACCAGGGCCTGAGCGCTTGAGCTGAGCCTGACGTTGATTACGCACCCGCATGGCCCAGACGTGCCCTTCCACTACGAGGTATAGGATCCGGTAATCGGCGAAAAGGGCGTTTCGCACGTCGCGCCCCCAAGCCTTCCGTTCGGGGGCGTAGGGGTGACGCTCGGCGAAGGTCTGGAGAGACACCAGGGTCTCTTCAAATGCCGCGTACCAGGTCTCGGAGTATCCTGCGCGGATCTCACCGTCCGCTTCGAGCCTTTGCAGACGTGCGAAATGCTTCTCGACGTCATCTTCCAGCCGAGGAGAAAGAAGTACCTCGAAGCGCTTCAACGAGCCGCCGCACCCATCCCGAGGCGCCGACGCAGAGCGGGGAGAGCCTCCTCCATGTTCTGCCCCTCCCCACGCTCGAGCTCGGCGTGCGCTTCGTCGAGCGCGAGCAACGTCTCCAGTTCCTCAAGGCGATCGCGAACGATTCTATTCTCCTCCCGGAGCCTCGCCGCCTCTTCGGCTTCACGCTCAAAGGCACGGACATCCTGGAGGACGAGTTCGGGAGAGCCGTTGATTGTGAGTAGCTCGGGGCGACCTGTCTCGCGGAGCCGCTCCTGATGGCGCTTGTGGTTGCGCACGAAGTCGGTCACCGGGTGGATGTCGTCTGATTTAAACATGTCGGCGCCCCCCTGAATAGTATGATCTGGCACAGATTCTAATATGTCCCGCCGGCGTACCTCCCGGCAAGTAGGGATAGCCATGCGGTGGAGAGCAGGACTACGTTCCGGGGGCACTTCAGCACCATGAGGTACTGCCAACCCCGCGGGTCGGAAGAAATCTCCGCTGGCTCAATCGAATCTGACCGATCATCACCGACTGCGAGCCGTCCCAGTTCGTCGATCCAAACGGACCGGCTCCATGAGTCGCATGCCTCTGGTCGCCAACCACAATCGTCGTAATGCACAGTGACCTCACCCTGGAATTCCGGCCCCTCTGGCCGGACGTCGATCATCGTCACCGACCCCACTGACTCCCCTTGTGCAACAAAGGACCGCCGGATGAGAACTGCATCTTTCCCGCCTTCCGCCAACAGGCGCGATTTCATGTGCTCATTTCCGCCAGCCCTCGAGTTTGACCTCAGCGCCGCAGAAGAGTTGGGCTACAACGGCCGCGATACGTCGAGCGAGAAAGGGAGGGACGGCGTTTCCAACCTGAGTGTACTGCTGCGTCCGGTTCCCGAAGAAGATGTAGTCATCGGGGAAGGTCTGGAGTCGCGCCGCCTCACGGACCGTCAGGCTTCGTACTTGTTCTGGATCCGGATGGATATAGTAGTGACCGTCTTTCGCTATGTGGCTGGTCACTGTGGTCGCGGGCGATTCGGCCAGCTGAACCCTGAATCGATCGGCGAACTTCCCGCTCGCCCAATTCGCATGGTTGGGCGCCAGCGATCGAGGGAAGTCGTCGGGTGCCTTGGGTGATGCCCCTTTCACCTTCGCGAATGCTGCAGCGTAGAGGTATCTCCCCAGATCACCTGCCATATGGCCGCGGGCTTCATGGTTGAACGTCTTGGCCAGACGCCCGTTGAATAGCCATTCTCGAAGATCTTCCGGTGCCTCCGGGGGCTGGGACGGCTGGCCGCGAACGACCTCAGGGAGGCGATCAGCCGCCGCCACCGCCCTTTTGACCACTTCTCGGATCTCCGCGGCCGGGCCGGCGCCCCCCGCGCAGACCTCCAGATCCGGCGCGAAGCAAATTGCCTCGGCCTCACGTCGCACTACCCGGTGCCATCCCCCCGGCTCCGTCGACCGCTGGCTCAGGTGGCTGCGAAGTGGGGGCATTCCAGACAGCACAGCGCTGAGCGTGGCTTTTTCTGTACTGTTTCCAAAAAATCGGGGGATCAGGATCGCCAGTTCTTCCCCGAAAAGTCCCTCAAGTGCCGTGATCTGGTCGCTTCTGACACCGAACAGGATCACGCGGTGGCGAGACTGTGGAACACCAAAATCCTCCGACCGGATCACAAAGTCCCGCGGGTCCGGGTCCTCCCGTGGCTCCGGATTCCGGGGAGCAAGTGGATAGAGGGTGTACCCGGACCCGCGCAGGTCTCTCAGGATTTGCCGGAACACGCCGCTCGTCCGAACCTGCGCCGACAAGAGCCCCTTGACGTTCTCCATTACAAAGGCGACCGGTCGCAACTGGGAGAGAATCTTCACATACTGTTCGTACAGGAAGTGTCGACCATCTTCCTCCGGAGCGTATCCCAACACACCACGGTTCCGGGCTCGCCCTACCACCGAATAGGCCTGGCAGGGAGGTCCTCCGATCAGCACAGAGTGGCCTGTGACACGTCCAAGCGCTTCCTCGATCATTGCGGCGTGGTCCGCATTGCCGAGTTCTGCGCACACGGCCTCCTGCTCAGCCGCTTTCCATTGGCGGTTGAGCTCAGAACTGTCCATCTCTTCCAGTAGTTCGCTCTCAGCGTCCCTTCTTCTAGGATCCAGAGCAGAGATGTCCAACGGAATGCCCCTCTCGAGGGCCCTCCGACAGAAGGCCCGGAATCGGAGCGTACGGTGGGCAGCGGGGTCCTTTTCGATGGAGACCAAAATCCGGAACACTTCTCCGGTCGGGGCACGGATCGAACTGAAGCCTTCCCCCAGCCCGCCCGGCCCGGCGAACAGGTCAACGACCGAGAGTTTCGCCAATGTCAATCCGATTGAACGTGATGGGAGGAGTGCTGGCCGTGGACACGCTTAATCCAGATGACCGATCGAAACTCATGAGCCGTGTGCGTTGCAAGGACACGAGTCCTGAAATCGCCGTGCGGCGATTCCTTCACGGGCTCGGCTACCGGTACAGGCTTCATGCGAGGGATCTTCCTGGCACACCTGACCTCTTGTTCAGTTCTCGGCGGATCGCAGTATTCGTCCACGGGTGCTTTTGGCACCGGCATGAGGGCTGTCGTTTGACTTACAGTCCAAAGTCGCGACGGGAGTTCTGGCAGGAGAAGTTTAACCGGAACGTTTCGAGGGATGAGCGAGTCCGCGAAGAACTGCAGGAGTCCGGCTGGACTGTGCTGATCGTCTGGGAATGTGACGTCCGCGACGGGCGACTCTCGTGGCTCCCGAATGCGATCGAAGATGCATCTGAACCGATACTCAAGCGTCGGACTCGCACGACAGGCCGTCATCTCACGAAATAGCCAAGTACCGCCTCGTCTGGGGCGCCCACAACAAAGCCGCGATCCAAAACACGGTTGCCAACCTCACAGGACGTCTCCGGAAGAAGTGCGCATGCGTGGCATGCGGCGAGATTGGCGTTGTCCGAGCCCTGCCCCCGGCTCTCAATGCAGATCGGATCCGATGAGCACCAGGTGGCCTTGCGAAGGGCCTCATGAATGATGGCCTCTAAGCGTCCGGGCTCCCCTTGACGGACAAGACCGCCCATGGTGCCCTCTGAATCACCGGAGGAAGTGTACACCAGAATACCCTCCATTCGGACTGTTCCGCCCCCCGAATCACAGTAAATGCGTTCGCGGAGAGAGGCTGTTCCATACCCGCAGTCGAGACTGATCTGTCTAATCAAGAGGTGGGCGAAAGTGTGGAGGAGGAGGTACTTCGGAGAGATTTCTCGGGCTCTGTCCACCATCCAGCCAGATAGGCCGGAAGCGTACTTGGCGAAGCGTTCCTGGACGCTGCGCTGGGCGACCCATTCGTCGATCCGGTCCGCACGGAACCGCAGGAAGAGCCCCTCCCCGCGAACCACGGCGACCGGAAGCCAGCTTCGGCCACTCCCTGAATCGAGAGATACGATGCGATTGTCGTCAGGCGACGACGGTGGCATTAGCCGCGCGAAGCCGGACAGCGCCCGGGTCTCACGCAGCTTGTTCACGAAGCAGACGACATCGAACGCGTCGGACACCGTAGAAGAATAGTCGGTGGCAGACCGACGGCAAATGTGCAGGTCCGCCCCTTGAGAGCCCTCCAGCTCCAGAAACGCAAGGTATTCGGTGGAACGGTATTCCTCTTCAGACTGAGGTTCGTTGGAGGCCTCCACGACGCCTCGGATCTTTTCTCTAGAGGCCGCTGCAAGAAGGTTCGAGTCGACCCCGTAGGCGTTAGCAATCTCCTCCACCCTGTCGGCGAGCGGTTCGCCATTCTGCTGTCCACTGCTCAGCAATTTCCAGATGCGAGGGTTCTCGATAACCGCCGCGACTTCCCGTGGAGTCCTATCGGCCCAGACCGGGAGGTGGATGGAGCTTCTGGTGACCGGAAAGTAGACGTTGGAGGCGCCTCGCTGAACTACCCGGAGCTCGCGGCTGCAACCCGCCTCCTCGCCGCCTCGCCACGGCCTGTATCCACGACAAGTGATGCCGATTCGAGCAATCGGGCCGCCGTCGTCCCCCGACGAAAAAGACCCTCCGAGACTTCGACTACGACCACAGTCGGCACACTGGATGTAAATCCCCGAGAGCGCGGCGGTGCGCCCTGAAACCGAGTAGCGCAGTCGGGCGTCGGGAATGCAGGGCTTGCCCCCGTGCGCCCACTCCCGGAACGGAAACTCGTCGAGATGACCAGACTCACAGACCGTGATGAAGCGGACCGGGATCAGTGTCTCTTTGTCGAACTTGCTTTCCGAACATGGCTTGAGGCGCCCCCTGCACTTTGAACGTCCAACACGGCCGATGGTAATCTGCCGCATTTCCCCGCACCGTCGGCAGTAGTGCCAGCCGGGAAAGCGGAATGCCGCCACAGGCCGCCGCTCCTCGCCTCCGAAGACCGGCGGAGAACGCAGTTCGTCAACGCCAAGACGCTGGCGCAGTCGGTCATCATCTACGACGTGCTGGGAGGCACTGGTTCCGTAGTCCCAGAATTCCACGTCAGCGATAACGAACGTCTCGTCGTCGGGAAAGTTGACCATCGCCCCCGGTCCGAACACGCCGATGAGTTGCGGAATCCGAACAGGGTAGGGGTTGAAAATGCTCATCGCGGGCCAGCCGCAGGGAGAATTCTGAGCTCGCAGTCCGGTGAAACGCTCCTCATGCTACCTGGAACAGCCCAAGGGTAAGTATACTGGGGCTCGTCCCAAGCGGTGGGTACTTCAGTTCCTGCTACATACATGAGTGGTACAACCGTCCGATCCCTCTGAAAGAAATCTCCGTATTCCTCAGGCGGCTCTCTGAGCCACGACGCCAGCAGGATCTCCATTTCCTCCATCGTATCCTCTTCCTCAGCGGGGTCCACTGCCCTCACTCGTTCCCCAATTATTGACCGGATTCGATCGAGGAGGGCATCGGGGATGTTGCTGTCAGGATGCTGCGCGAGGTCCTTTCCACCTAGAATTCTTACAAGCGCGACTATGAGCGCGTGGAGCGCGCGCTGCCGGGCCGGAGCAGCGAAAGGTGTCACACTGGTAGGTTCCACCATGCTGTAGAGCCGCTGGTGAAAGGAACGGAAACTTTCGTAGTGAGAACGGTCACGAGGCTTCCCCGGGTTCAGCATGACCACGACCAGCCCTGGCGCATCAGACGACCGGCCCACTCGACTGGTAGCCTGGATATACTCAGCGGCGGTTTTCGGCTGTCCTGCCACCAGCATGAGGCCCAGACGCTGAACATCGAGGCCCACCTGAATCATGTTGGTCGCGAGGCAGACGTCCACAGGCGGCCTGGCCGAGGGAGTTCGAGTCACGAAAAGTTGATCGAGGGTTGAATTGATTTCGGACGAAGATACGCGGCCCGTCAGTTCGGCTGGCGCATCGTTAAGCCACCGAAAGAGCTCCCGAGCTGTATCAGCCGCTCCTTCGCCGTACGTCCCATGCCTGCGCCCCGACACCTTCATGTACTCACGAATGTCTGCGGTAAAGAGCGTCGCCGCAGCACCGAGCTCCCTCGTCGAGTTGAAGTACGCTACAAGGGTCCAGTAGGGGTCCGTCGCCAGTTCCAGAGACGAACTCTTCGGCTTCGGTCCCAGAAGCCCCGCCGTGAGGTCGGGAGCCTCGAGCAGCGCGGAAGCGACTCGGGTAAGCGCTGTCTGCTGTGAGGGGTAGCCCGTGCCAAATAAGCCAACGTACTGACGGCCCGGCTCCTCACTAGCCTCCCGCGCGAAGAACGAATCTCCCCATTCAAGGCCCTGCGGCGGGAACAGGGCTGATTCGGGGCGTGCATAGAGGCTGCGCACCTGCTCTTCAGCTCGTGCAACCGTCGCGGTAGAGGCGACAATCTTCGCGTTTCTCCCACTTGCAGCGCGTGACAGTTCGAGAATGACGGTTTCGTAAAGCCCAACCATCGTTCCCAATGGACCAGAGATCAGGTGCAACTCATCCTGAATGATGAGGTCCGGCGGGGAGGACGCTCGCTTACCCTCAGCCCATCCGAGGAATTGGGCGCAGCGCGGCCGGATCGGCAACTGAGCAAATTTGTCCACCGTGGAGATCAAAATCGTCGGCGGCGAATCATAGAGGGCCTCGTCGACCACCTCGACGGGCAGTCCGTCGGGTCCCGAAAACTCGCAGGTATGGTCAGGACACACGAGCCGCACCTCCTGCCGGGCGGCAATCTTTGTGTACCCCTTGATGACCCACTCCTGCTTGCGCCCGGGTTTCCGCACAGGGCCCATCTGGGACCCGCACCATGGGCAGCTGAGGAGAACGAACTTGTTTCGGTCAGGACCCTTCGAATGGATCTCTCGGTAGTTGGTCACCGCTTCATTGTGGCGGTTGGGCGTCACTTCGCCCCCCACCCAGAGACCCAGTGTGATCGGAGCCGCACCTAGGGCCCCTCCCGAGTCACGGCGTAACAGCTCGAGCGCACAGGCCAAGGTGGCAGTCCGTTGGAACTGCTGTGTGGTCAGCAGACGGAGGGTATACCTCGTCAGTACTGTCGTACCGGAATCCGCCGGGTTCCGCAGCCTTCTGAGAAGGATTGCGAAGGCAGCAAGCCCAAGATATGCCTCCGTCTTGCCTCCACCCGTTGGGAACCATATGACGTCGACGATATCACGGTCGCTTGACTCGGGATCCACGAACGCACGGAGGTTCGCGAGGATAAATGCCAACTGAAAAGGGCGCCATTTCCTCTCGGGATCGTCCATCGGTGGTGGCTCCAGCGGTGACTGGACCCAGTCTCTATCCCTGTACTCCCACTCCCGCACCGCATGGACGGAGATGCCATTGCGGATCTGCTGATGCATCATTGAGCGGTTCATCAGGGTGAACGCTTTCCGAGCAGACCTGTCGGTCCGAAGGAGCGCGAGTCCGGCCTTCATGCGGTCAAGGGTCTCTCGCTGCCCCTTGACGTGCCGCCGAGCCGCCTCCTCGAGCTCGGGTGTAATGGAAGGGTCGGCCTCAATTTGAACGAACCGCTCATCGATCCACTCCTCGTATCTCTCGATCAGCAGGCTGGCGGAGGACAGACTCTCGTCATCGGAGCCGCTCAACTCGAGCATTTTCAGATCAATGGCCTCGGTTGGCACCACTGGCTTCACTTCGTAGGTGGGTAAAGGAGTGGCCCGCACGCAGCGGACCACCTCTCCGTCGGGCTCGTCCCAGTCGGCGGCAGTACCGTGCCCGACCGCATAGGTCAGTCGCTTCCGGTAGAGGAGCCTGAGAGAGCCCTCCTCCTCCCGGCCGATCCGGTCCAGACTCTCAAAATCCGTCTCGGTCAGGCCCGCCGGATATGGAAGAAAAGCCGGGCCTGTCTCCCCTTCCGTACTGAGGGAAAGCTCGCAGGCAGTGATGATGCTTTCGTGGGTATGGCGTTCGGCCGGAGAATTGTTCAGCAGGCTGCAGGTAACCAGTCGAGACCGAATTCCCGCCGGTGTCTCGCGAACCTGGCGCACAAGGAATCTCACCTGCGCCGCGACGTGGTCCGAGCCCGTGGGGATGTCAACGGGCTCCATATATCCGCTGGCTCCCATACGGAAGTCTGCAAGGTGTACAGTGAAGTCAACTGGACACCGTACCGCCCTCCATCCGCCAGATCCCGAAACCGAACCACTCACGCGTTCGTAGCGAATAAAAGAGGCCTCAACACGGATAGTCGCGTCGGCCGCAGCGAGGGCCGAGATTCCGAGAGCTGAAGGCAGGAACTCGTTCGCCCTGCCGATCTCTGGATCGGCTTCCTTCGACTCCTCGCCTTCCGGGTCCGGCGCAGGGTCTGACCCGGAGGAGCCCTTTCCCTCTGATCCTGCTTCGCCAAGCGACTCTTCCGGCACTTCTTCGTCCACACCGTCTTCTGAATTCGGGACATCCTCCTGCGTTGCGACGACCTGCCCCTGTGGGAAGAGTACCCCGACACCAAAACGTGCCCTCGGAGGTTCATTGTCCGCGAGCACGGGAAGACGGGAAGCCAGCTCGCTCCGGACGCCGATCCCGGGTCCGACGGTCTCGGCCCTCAGACGGTCGACTACTCCACTTCGAATTCGGATTCGGTCGTCTTGGAGGCTCATTTTAGTTGCTGCTCCCGCTGAAGATAGATTCGGGTGCGTTCCCTAGCCTCTCGCCGAGCCCCCGGGCTGAGAGCGACCGCAAGGTAGCTCTTAGCCCTGGACATTCCGACATACAGAAGGCTTCGAGCGCTCGCGTCGGTGATGGACTCGACATCACAGAGTAGGATGACAGGCGACTCAAGTCCCTTGAAGCGGTGAACCGTTGAGAACCCGATTTGTCCCTCTGTCGGCCATGGAGATTCGAGTGGAGTGACAGGAAGACCGGTGATGAGAGAAGCGGCGGAGCGATCCATGCGGTTAGGAGAGAGGATCACGATGTCTTCATGGGGGACCCCGGAATCCAAGAGCTTCTGCAACTCCTTGGTCAGCAAAGCTGCCTGGTGGGCAAGGTCGTCCCATCCAAGATAGTTGACCGCAAGGCAGGTCGCTCCGGCGTCGGCGATCTCGAATGGGGGCTTCTCGAAGCCGCACAGCACGGTCAGTTCATATCCAATACTCGGGGAGTTCCTGAAATTCTTGGAGAGCCGCAGCTTGGTCGGTGATCCTTCGTTGATAAGAGACTCAAGACCAGCGGTGACCTCCGCCTCGCTGCCAGAGTAGATCGCTTGGTTGTCAAAATCACCATAGATTGCCCATCGACCGTCGGTCAGGCCTCCATCCAGCCACTCGCTCAGTGCTGATAGAATCTGGGGCCGGATCAGGTCCTGAGCTTCGTCGATGATCAGCCGCTCGTAACGGACGTCGGACTCAAGAGCTGCCAGGTGGCCATACAGCGGGTAGATCTCTGAGAACAAGGTCTCGTGATCACGGGAGGCCTGCAGTTTCTTTTCCTTCTCACGAAACTCCTCGCAATGCTCGGATTCGAGGATTCGACTCCTCAGGAAGGAGTGGCAGGTCGCAGCTTCCACCTTCGGGATTCCCTCGGCTGCCAGCGTACTCCGCAGTGACTCCGCTAGCGGACGATTGAAGCAGAGTAGCAGGGTCCGTTCTCCTCTGCTTCCGCTGCGACGAGCGTCCTCCAGCGCGAGCACGGTCTTGCCTGTGCCAGCGCCCCCGCGGATCAGACAACGGTCGTTGTCTTTGAACATATCCAAGACGCTGAACTGCTCGCGGGTCAGGCGGAGAATTCTTTCCTCACTGTCCCTGATTTGCGCCGCTCGAGGGATCGCGCCATCGAAGTCCGGTCGCAGAAATTCTCGTACTTCGGAGAGGACGATCCCAGTAGCGAGCCGTCGACGACTTTCACCCGAAACGCGATCGACCGTGCGGCTCATCGCATCGGAAATTCGATCCTTTGGATTCCCGCCTTTCAGATCGTGGTAGTCGAGAAGCTCCCATCTCTCGAATGAGGGCTGGCCGGGTGGAGCCACTGAGTCCGGAAATATGACCAGGGACCCTATTATCACACCCCCTTGATCTGAGTGCTCACCGAAATGATCCTGAATCGCCGCACGAACTGCAAAGGCGGCGTCCCGGGCCTGGGCGAAGGGAGATCGGCTGAGCCGATGATGGACGCCGTCCTTTGACGTGCTCCTCCATTCCCCCTCTTCGACCACTATTCGCCCGCCCTTAACCTCAACGATCATGATCCCCGATCCAGGGATCCCCACAACGAAGTCGACCTCGCCAAAGGGCCGGTCCCCCCTCTTCGAAAGCGCAAGCGAATGCAGCGCCCACCAAGTCTCGGTCCCCTCGGCGCGGCGCAGCATGTCGAAGACACGCTGCTCCGAAGACGGGGTGCGCGGATGGACACGCGGAGGAACCATCCTCGTCATCCCTTCACCTCCTCGCCTTCTCGAAAAAGGCGATTCGCTTCGGCCGAACTTCTGATCTCAAGCGATTCGCTCACTTGCGCTACGATAAAGGCTCTCACCTCTCCGATACTGAGGTCGATCTTGGTGCCGGAGCCTTCGAATCCGGTCAGCCGTCCCGGCAGTTCATCCATGAGGATGGTCGTCAATCTCCTCCCGGCGGCTCGGTGGAGGTTTCGGATTCGCACGATTGATCCGATGATATCCCTCGCTTCGGAAGAGGTGGGGACACCGAGACGCGACAGAGCCTCGAGCACGGCTTCGGGGTTCCGCGGTCCAATGGTATCCCCATACATCCATTGACGGACCGTTACTTCGTGTGGCTCGTCTAGCCCCACCCCCGTCAGCTGCCTCCGAACCTCGTCTACATCCTCCGAGACCCTCAGCAGGGCCGTCTTCCACTCCTCGGCTCGGCGGCGTTCGGAACCGTATGCGTCGATCCCTAGGGCATCCTCCGCCAGCATCCGAATCACGTCCCGATCGGCCCCGATCCGGAAGAGCGCGACATCCTCCGGCGACAGCTTCCTCGGCCTAAGCTGGAGAATCGAATCTAAGTCAGCAGACCTTATGACCGGCACGGTGTAGTGCTCTGTCAAGTATGCGTAGTAGCCGTCCCGGAAGGACACGAACCTCGCTTCTACTACCTCGTCGTCGAGTCTGCGGTCAAACGGGTGTCCCGAGCCGCCGACGTCAGTCTCCGGCTCCCCCGGCGCCTGAGCTTGGGGCTCCTGCAGTCCGAAGTTCGCCGGCCAGACGCTTTCGAAATTACCTGAACCTGCGTCCCAACGAGACCCAATAAGCCCCTCGAATCGCCTGTACTCCCACCTCGCCCAAGAGCGAAGCCAATTCGATTCAAATGGATAAACCGTGAAGTGCAACCGAGGCGACAGAAACCGGTTGATCAACGCGGCCACCATCCGGCGTCCGGGAAATGAGGTCACAATCAATCGCTCGCACTCCCCGGGAACCGCATCAAAGTGCCCGATTTGAAGGTTCGACCCAAGTCGTTCACGTAGGACCGCAGCCGACTGTGGAGAACGTGTGCAGATCGCAGACGTCACTCCCGGCTCCTCCGCAGCGCGACGGATCGCTTCGAGCTTGGCGTCCCCGATAAGGATTTCGCCCTTGACCAGCCAGCGGAGCCAGTCCACCGCTTCCTCCAAGGGTTCGGCGGTCTCAGGGGCAATCCAGGTACGCTTCGACTGCAAGTCCCCGGCGATCCGACCCAGCCGCGACCCGAGAAGCTCAAGCCCGTGCGAACTCGGCATGCACGGCCATTCCGCCAATTGCAGTGCCAGCCCCCAGAGCCCTCCACGGATCCGTTCGCTTTCGTCCCCCTGCTCCCCCCTCTCCGAATCGACGAGCGACGCTACGACGGCTTCAAGGCATTCGTCGCTTGTCGATTCCTCCGTCAGCCTTAGTGCGCCCGCGTTTCGGAGGGCATCCCTGTACGGTGCGAAGTAGCCCGGTGCAGGTTCATGCTCGGAGACAGATGTGATCAGTCCGTGGACCGGAATCTCCCACTCCTGAAAGCGCGAGTGCGCGTCGGACTCAGCGAACGAACTGAGTACCGTCGTCTGTACACGACACAAGGGATCTACCGTATGAGGTGATCGGACGAAATGGGACGCGCCATCAAGAAGGACCAAGGGCGCCGCTTGTCCATTTTCCCCCGTCCCTGCCCTTCGTTGAAGCCACGCAGTCGCGATCTCTGCCGAGTGCGTCACTAAGACCCATCTTTGACAGTTGCGGGCCGATTTTGGGCTTTCGGTGCCCGAAACCCGTTGTGCCACAACAAACCGGATATTTCGGCTTTTGAGTTGTAGTGCCACAGACTGGAAATCCATGGTCGTGATTTAGCGCCTGTGAC
>JBGTMU010000215.1:0-11733 GCA_041743405.1 Longimicrobiales bacterium
GTCACAGGCGCTAAATCACGACCATGGATTTCCAGTCTGTGGCACTACAACTCAAAAGCCGAAATATCCGGTTTGTTGTGGCACAACGGGTTTCGGGCACCGAAAGCCCAAAATCGGCCCGCAACTGTCAAAGATGGGCCAAGGTCGTGTTGACGAGTGGTTGATGGACAAAGAGCGCTCCCAATGCTCGGGCGTGGAACTGGTTCGGCCATCTGAGGTGCCGCCAATTCAAAGCGTTCTGGTCGATCACTCGAATCTGATCTGGGTCGAGCGGGATATGGGAGCGCGGTCGGTGTGGGAGGTGTTTGACGAAGAGGGACAAATGGTAACCTCGGTGTCTGCTTTCGATTTTGATCGGGATCGGACGGTACCGTTTCTCACCGACGAGTTGCTCGCGTGGGTCGTCCGCAAGGAGTTCGACGTTCCTGGCGTGGTCGTCGCCCGTAGGGAAGGACTTCGCCGCTAAGCTGCCTGTACGGATCCCTCACCGAGCCGGAGCCGTCGAGTACTACGCAACCCAGAACGTTGTTGTGAGGGGCCCCTCGGCATCAATGCGCGGGATCGTGTCGATGATCCTCGGAGTAAGATCAGTGCATCAGGTTTCTCGTATCGGTATGGACGGTCTGTTTACCATGCACTCCGGAAATTCTGCGGTTCTGCTCGGACACGCCCTCGCACTTGCGGTTGGATCCGTGATGTCATCCGGCCCGGCTGCGGCCCAGACGGCTGCGGGCCTCGTTGCGGAACACGTGACTCTGGCGCCGGTTGCAGGGGCGCAGGTCAAAGCGTTCCTGGTGGGAAGCACGGGTGAGGGCGGCGGCCTGCTGGAAGTCGCGCAAGCTTGGACGGACGACGAGGGGGCGTTCGACATCGTCTTGCCGGGGGCTGGCACCTACCGCCTTCAAGCACAATCGGCGGAGTTGAGCAGCCCGCTTTCTGCCGAGTTTTCGGTTGAGGCCGGACGGGACGGGCCGCACGACATCGCGCTCATCGTCCCGTCCCGATCCTTGATGCTTGCCGGCAGTTGCGATCTGGAAGCCGAGCCGGGAGCGGCGGTAGTGGGGGTCGCGCGAGACGAGGAAAGTGGGTTCCCCCTGCCGGCGGGCACCGTGGTCGCAGTGTGGCCGGACGGCTCCGGACGCCGGGCCGAGGTAAGTGCCACGGGCCACTACCTGCTCTGCGGTGTGGCGGTCGGAGAACCCGTCGCGTTTCGCCTCGAATTGCTGGGGGCATCCAGTCGTTGGACGGAGATCGAGATCACGCGATCCGCCCTGATCCTCCACGACATCTTGCTGGACCTCACCACCGCAGAACGCCCCGGCGCAACGCCTGAAGAGGTAGAGATCCGGATCCTCGAGGTCGAGACCGGTCGCGAGGCGGTTTCCGGAATTCTCGTGGACGCCGACACCGGTGAACCGATCGCGGATGCCGTGGTGGAGTTGGTGCCGATGCAGGGGCAGCAGCTCACTCGCAGTCGCGGCCAGTTCGAGTTCCCGAATGTGGAGCCAGGCGAGTATGCGTTGAGAGTCGAGCACCTGGCTTACGGGGTCACCGACCACCCGATTCGTGTCGGCGAGCGTGAGCGCCTCCAGCTCGAGCTCGCGCTCACGCATGCCGCGATCGGACTGGATGGGCTCGAGGTCACCGCCCGTTCCCGGGTGGAGGAAACGATCCGCCGCTCTCCTTCGGCCCGAGCGATTCTGACGGGCGCGAGGCTGGCGGAAGCCGAGATCCGCGGTGCGAGGCCGGTGGACATGCTTCGCACCGTCCCCGGGTTGCGCGTTCGTCCGGTTCCCGGCCCAGGGGGTCGTTCGCAGGTGGCGGCACGCGACGGCTGGGTCCGGGTGTTCGTAGATGGGATTCGGATGGATGGAGCGCTGGACCTGCTCAATCTGACTGAGATCGAAAGCATGGAGCTACTCGGACCCGTCGAGGCCACGACGCGCTTCGGGCTTGCCCGTCGAGGCGAGGCGAGCAGCGTCCTCCTCATCTACACGCGGGGCAAGGGGCCAGACCGCGGTGATCCCGCACGCAACTGCGTCGGATGCTGAGCCTCGGCCAGACCGGGGCGGTGGTTCGCCCGGAGAAGGGTGGGATGTGGAGATCGGCCACGCTGGAAGCGACGGGGATGCTGCGTGGTGTGGTGGTCGCTGGAGCAGGGCGGATCTCCGGGGCCTTCGTGTCCGCATCAGGTCGCGTGATCGGGAACGCAGCGAAGGGCGTGGGTGGGGCCATGTGGAATGCAGGCGGGTCGGTTGCTCGGAAAATGACTTTCAGGAAGGAGGGATCCGATCCGGATGGGGGATCACCCTCGGAGCCGGAGGGGGCGACTTGACGGAGGTGAGGACACCCGTCTGGTGCGGGCCCCTGACGGGAGAATCCGCCAGTAAAGCACCCAGAATAGGACTGGTGGAATCCCGATCCTTCATGCTACCATTGACAAAGCGGGACCTGAGTCAGTCAGGTTGGGTACAGGTAGGCAAACGAACTCGGGAGGTCAGGGCGAGATGAAGCAGACGTCGATCAAGAAGAAGAAAGTACTGCACGTCGTCCCAACCGCCACGGGCAGCTGGGCCATCAAGGCTGCAGGATCACCTGCACCGATCAAGACGTTTGCCACTAAAGCACAAGCGACGACCTATGCCAAGAAACTCGTCTCCGTGCGGACGGCCTCTTCGAAGAAGAGGGGCGCGGTAACGGCCCCGGCGACCGTGAACGCCAAGGCAAGCATCGTGACTCATGGGGAGTGGATCTTCTTCTCGCAGGTATCCAGTCATGGCAAGACCCTGAAGATCGCTCCGGCTGCATCTGAGCCGGGCGCTCCCACGTTTGGTAGCGCGGCCGGTAAGTTCGTTGTTGAGTCTGACTTTGATGCGATACCGGAGGACTTTGCTGCATACGTTGAATGAATATCCTTCTGGATACCCAGGCCTTCCTGTGGTTCGTCGGGGGCGACGGCCGCTTGTCGGAGGTGGCCCGTGGTGCGATTGAGGATCGAAGGAATACTTCATATTTGAGCATGGCGTCGGCATGGGAGTTGTCGATCAAGTCCAGTCTAGGAAAAATCACTTTCGCCGAGCCTTTCGAGAGCTTCCTGCCAGAGCAGTTGAATATCAACGGGTTTGAATTGTTCAACATTGGCTGGCACCATATCGCTCAAGTCCATTCCCTCTTGTATCACCACCGAGACCCTTTCGACCGCTTGATCATCGCACAGGCGCTGGTTGAAGGCATGCCCGTGGTGACTAGCGACTCCAAGTTTGACGCCTACGGCATAAAGCGGATCTGGTAGCGGCCCAGGATCCGCAGAGTCTCCCCTCTGGCGCCTTCAACGACTTCCGTCGTACTCTCCGCCCCGGCACCTGCCATCAACAACAAGGCGGCCATCGGAGACGAGGATTAGCGAGCCCAGCGGACTGGCGATGCGGGTGTAGAGGAGAATCGGGGCCCGAGGCGGAGCCGGGGTCCAAGCCGGGAGGACCCTTCCCGGCGACGCTCGCCCCCCGGCATGATCACCCGCCTGCTGGCGCGAGCGGGACCCTTGGGTAAAGATTGGTGAAATGGGGTGGTATGATCCCTTGCGTATGGGCTAGCTACAGGGGGCCATGGACTCTGGTGTTCGGCAGGCTCAACACCTCCGCTGCGGGTCCGAAATTCGAGCAAATGTGAGCCGGGAGCACCGACCTGATGGGAGAGTTCCTTCTAATCGTCGTGCTGGTGTTGATCCTTGTGTTTTTTGTGGAACTCATAGCTGGGGCGATCAGCAAGCCCTCTGAACGGCCAGCCCAGAGGAAAGCTTCGGGTGCAGCGGGACCGTCGAAAGACCGGGGCGAGAGAGTCACCATCGATGTTCGTTATGGCGGCGTCACATGGCAGCCTCCACCGTCCCCAGAAGAGGCTGCACGCCAGAGTCATTCGTGTTGGCGAGGTGCCACCGAAAGCGTAACGGTGGCGGGGCGCGACATTCCTCGGGGGATGCTCTATGTGGGCAAGGAACTCCAGTCCCTTGAAAGAGGCACGCCTGATCCCACCCTGATCAACCCTTCCCTCGAGGCCGTGCCTCCGGAGCCTGCCGCAGGCAAGGCGGAGGGAGGGTTGCACATCGGATACTTCCCTTCATACTCCCAGATCTCCCCCCGCGCCCGAGGTGCCTACCTGGACTGGCTCGCGGGTGGGCGCTCGGCCCCTGGGGTCGATCAAGGGCTGATCTTTCTTTTCTTCTATGGCCTCGAACGCAGAGCCCTTTTCGATGCGGAACACGCCCCGGTGGCAAGGCACGAGATCCCCGCGATCATCGCCGAGCTTGAGCGACTCCTTGGGTTGTACGGACATCACGATTCCTTCCGCGGGTATGCGTCCTCGCTTCGAGACTACCTCCAGGCTGGAGTAGGATTTTCAGGCCTGCCCCCTTCCGATCCGGTGTTCGTGCGGGATAATTGGAGGATGCCCCTCTCCAATCGCCGAGAGCTCGCCAAGATCGTAGCGTCCGGTGAGCGTTTACCGGCCCCGTGGGCGGCCGCGTGGTACATGACCCACCCCAATACCCGATTGCGAACACCGGGGACTCGCTGTCCAGAGGAGTACATCGAGCTTTTCCAGCTCCGCTACCGTGATCGCTGGGGAGACGGGATGAAGGTCCCAGCTCCGAAGCGTCTCTGGAAGGTTCAGCACGGGCCGGCGACCGGCTCGTTCCGCCGGACCTTCGCTGTCGAAACCGGGCTCCCGGATCTGGACGCGCTCTCAGCCCCGCTCAGGAAGCTGGAGAAGGTGTCGGCTGCGGTGGAAGCCGAGCTCACACCTTACAGTCGTCACTTGGGCAGAACCGAGGACCGCACGAGCATCGCGGCCGTGTCGCTCCTTCCACCAGCTCTGCGAGTAACGCGGATGGGGAAGGATGCGGTGGTCCTGAAGGATTGGATCGAGTCGGTCATGGGCGACAAGCAGATGGCGCTCACCCCATCCGACAGACTCGTTCAGCTTTGGCCCTCGAAGGCGGACGACAAGCTCTCGAAGAGAGAGGCCAGTGCGCTCGCTGACTTCCTCGAAGGGATGGAGATCGGGGTTGAACCCGACATGCGACATGGAGGCCCCAACCCAACTCGGGCCAGCAATCTGGTTCTCTTCCGCACGAATGGATCCCGTTTCGAGCCATCACCCGAATACCAGGGCGCAACCGTCCTGATGAGCCTCGCGGTTTCCGTTGCACTCGCTGACGATGATGTCAACGAGGCTACCGGGCGGCATATGGAAGCCCACCTGGAGGAGGGGCTCGCGGTCTCCGACCAAGAACGGCTGCGTCTTCGAGCCCATCTCCTGTGGCTTCTCGATTCACCCCCTTCCAATGCCTTTCTGCGGAAGAAGCTCGAGGGCACCGCAGCCCAAGACCGGTCCAGGATCGGGCGCTTCTTGCTGAGCCTGGCGGGAGCGGACGGATATGTGAGTCCCGAGGAGATCAAGGTGCTTACACGCATCTATCCGATCCTCGGTCTGGACCCGGATGAGTTGTTTTCTGATCTCCACAGCCTCGTCCTGGCTCCTGACGCCGGCCGTAGGCCGGACCACGAAGGTGAGCCCGTGACCGTGATCCGCGGGGACCCAACTAACCGGGATATCCCGATACCGGCTCCGCCCAACCCGGCAGGAGGTGCGGTTCTTGATCTCGAGCGGATTCGCCGCATTCGGGCCGACACGAGAGAGGTGTCGGAACTCCTCGGCAAGGTATTCGGGGAGTCTCAGGGGCCAGAAGAGGGGCCGGAAGATGCGGCGAGCGAGGTGGACGGTGAGATAGATGCCGCCGACAAGACCCTTCGTGGCCTCGATCTCCCGCACTCCAGATTCGTCGGGGCACTGTCCACACGGTCGGAATGGAGCTGGGCCGAGTTTGAGATGATGGCCGGAGAATTCGGCCTCATGCCTTCGGGATCCATCGAGACACTGAACGACGCCGCGTTTAGCGCGTGCGACGAACCCCTTCTGGAGGGCGAGGACCCTCTCCAAGTCAACTCACATGCATTGGAGATTCTGAGCGCATGACCCCCCGCATCCGCCCTGTCGTTCGAGACGCCATCCTCCAGTCCCTTTCTGCCGGGGTTGTTCCCTCGAGGGGTCAGCAGCATATCCAGGTCGGGCGATCCGACGAGGTCCAAGCCCTCCTTCGTGACATTGAGCGAATCCGCACGGGTGGGTCCGCCATCCGATTCGTGATCGGCCGGTACGGGTCGGGGAAGACCTTCTTCCTGCATCTCGTGCGTTCTATTTCGCACGAGAGGAACCTTGTGACGATGCATGCGGACCTGACGCCTTCCCGCCGTCTCCATGCGAGTGGCGGCCAGGCGAGGAGCCTCTTTGCGGAACTGTCGAAGAACACCGCGACCCGGTCCAAACCAGACGGTGGTGCCCTGGAGAGCATCGTCGAGCGCTTCATCAGCAATGCGCGGACTCAGGCGAAAGGAGACGACACGGACACACACGACCTGATCGAGGAAGGGCTCTCGTCGCTTCGCGAAATGGCGGGCGGGTTCACTTTCGCAGAGGTGGTAGGTGCGTATTGGAAGGCCTTTGAGACGGGCGACCAAGGTCTGAAGATCGCGGTAACACGGTGGCTCAGGGCGGAATACACCACACGCACTGATGCGCGCCGGGACCTCGGGGTCCGGGAGATCATCGACGACCAGAACTTCTATGACCAACTGAAACTCATCGCGAAGTTCGTGCAGATCGCCGGCTACAATGGGCTTTTCGTGGGCCTCGACGAAATGGTGAATCTGTACAAGATCGCGCATACCCAGTCGCGCACCGCCAACTACGAGCAGATCCTCGCCATCGTAAACGATTGCCTCCAAGGGCGAGCGGAAGGGCTAGGCTTCGTGTTGGGAGGCACACCGGAATTTCTCCTGGACACGCGGCGCGGGCTCTACAGCTATGAGGCGCTACAGACCAGGTTGGCGCAGAACACCTTCGCACGCGATGGATTGAAGGATTTGAGCGGGCCGGTGATCAACCTGCCGAACCTCACCGTGGAGGAGTTGTACGTCCTTCTCGACAAGTTGCGCGTGGTACACGCCGGTGGAGACGTCGACGCGGCGGTCCTCCCCGACGCGGGAATCGAGGCCTTCCTTTCCCACTGCCAGAACCGAATTGGTGCGGCGTATTTTCAGACGCCTCGCAACACGATCAAGGCATTCGTGGACCTCCTGATGATCCTGGAACAAAACCCCGATGCCTCCTGGCGCGAACTCGTCGGGGGGGTGGAGATCGGGGCCGACCACGACGCATCGATGCTCGAGGTCCCGGAGGACGAGGGGGACGAGTCCTCCCCAAGCGAGAGCTCGAAGGCTGAGGATGACGACGAGCTCACCACGTTCAAGCTCTGACCAGGGTGAGTCCTTCCGGCTTCGATGCTCTTCACGAGAAGGTCCGTGAATGGATCTGGCGCGAGGGGTGGACCTCGCTCAGAGACATCCAGGAGGAGGCGATCCAGGTGCTCCTCGGGAGCAGTGAGACCGACTTGGTCATCAGCTCCGCCACCGCGAGCGGAAAGACCGAAGCTGCGTTCCTTCCGATTGCGTCTCGAATTCTTGAAGATGGCCTCCCCGGCCTCAGAGTCATCTATGTAAGCCCGCTCAAGGCACTGATCAACGACCAGCACCGGAGGCTGGAAGCGCTTTTCGAGCCCATGCAGGTCCCAGTCCACCGATGGCACGGAGACGTGAGTGCCAGCGCAAAGCGGAAGGTCCTGGAGAACCCCAGGGGCGTGCTGCTCATAACGCCAGAGTCTCTGGAGGCCCTGTTCATCAGGCAGGGCCCGAGGATCCCCGCGCTCGCGCGGTCACTCGCGTTTGTGGTCGTGGACGAACTCCATGCTTTCATCGGGGCGGAACGTGGCCGTCAACTTCAGAGTCTTCTGCACCGGCTCGAAGTCGCGGCCGGCGGAAAGATTCCCCGCGTGGCCCTCTCCGCGACTCTGGGTGACATGGGGCTCGCCTGCGATTTCCTTAGACCTGGAGCCGGGGAAGACGTCCGCCTCGTGCGCTCGGATCAACAGAGGCAGGAGGTCAAGATCCAGCTCCGGGGATATGAAGCGAGGGCACGCCCATCCGGACACGAGGAGGACGGTGGTGTCCCGGGGGATGCTATCGACGTGAGCCAGGATCTATTTCGACTTCTGCGTGGCGGGCGCCATCTCGTATTCGCGAACCGGCGAGCAGACGTTGAGACGTATGCGGATCTGCTCCGTCGTGCAGCGGAAGATGCACGGGTTCCGAACGAGTTCTGGGCACATCATGGAAGTCTCTCCAAGGAACTCCGGGAGGACGCGGAGGCTGCCCTGAGAGATGGCACCAAGCCAACGACGGTCATCGCGACGACCACGCTCGAGCTGGGTATCGATGTGGGTTCGGTCGAAAGCATTGCCCAGGTCGGCGCTCCGCACTCAGTCGCAAGTCTGAGACAGCGACTCGGACGGAGCGGACGTCGGGGCGATGCGGCAGTGCTACGGGTCTTCGTCCGGGAGCCGGAACTCACGGAGAAGACGCCTCCTCCGGATCAGCTCAGACCGGAACTGATTCAGTCCGTGGCCATGGTGCATTTACTGGCGAGGGGTTGGTACGAGCCACCGAAACCCACCGCGTTGCACCTGTCGACACTGGTCCAGCAGGTCCTGTCCACGATAGCCCAGTTCGGTGGGACTCGGGCGGAAGCCCTATTCCGAGGACTTTGCGGGGGAGGTCCCTTTCAGCTCGTAAGCTCTCAGGTATTCCTGGAACTCCTCAGGGATCTGGGTGACAATGACCTGGTGGCGCAGACCCATGATGGGGACCTGGTCCTCGGGCTGTCCGGTGAGCGGCTTGTGAATCACTACGAGTTCTATTCGGCCTTCATGACACCAGAGGAATTTCGGCTGGTCACTGGATCTCGGACGCTGGGTTCGATTCCTGTAACGTACCCACTCGTGTTGGACATGCACCTCATCTTTGGGGGCCGGCGTTGGAGGGTCGTCGCGGTGGATGTGGAGAAGAAGGTCGCCGAACTCGTGCCCGCGGGGGGTGGTCGCGCCCCCACGTTCGGGGGCTCTGGCGCCCAGTTGCATGAGGAGGTCAGACGGGAGATGGCGCGAGTGTATGAGGACGACGCGGTTCCTGCGTTTCTCAACCAGCCGGGGGTCGAACTGCTCCGTGAGGGGCGAGACGCTTACCGCCGCATGGAGCTAGGGCGCAAGGCGTTTGTCCGCTATGGCGAGGACGTGCTCTACTTTCCCTGGGCGGGCGACCAGGTTCTCTGGACAATCCAGGTCGCCCTGATCGGCCGTGGCGTTCAGACATCGAACGAAGGCGTGGCGCTCCTCCTCCGGGGCGTGTCGCCAGCCGACGCAGCGGGCCTGCTCCGGGCGATCGGCTCCGATCCTGACCTCACGGCGCTGCGCCTCGCCGCGACGGTCCAGAACAAGAATGTCGAAAAGCACCACATGTACCTCGGAGAGGATCGTCTCATCCTGGACTACGCCGCATCACGGCTCGATCTGGATGGAGCACGCCGCGTGATTGCAGCTACTGTATTGAGCGCTTGAATTGAGCGGGAGGGCGGCTGTGTCAGATAGCGGTTCCCCGGCCGAGAGCCGTCCCAGCCCGCTATGTACAGCCCCTGGGCTCGCGGTATATTTGGATGTACAAACCCTCGGCCCGGAGCACCGGATGTCCACGAGCAAGCCCGCAAAACCCGACATCGTCCAGGTCAAGAACCCGCGGACGGGTCACTACGTGAAAATCGATAGGACCAAGGGGAAGATCATCAGCCACAAGAAGTCGGAGGGGCCGTACAAAGGCGTGCCGGTCGCAAGGAAGAGAAAGTAACGGCGTCGCCAGACGGATGATCTACTACCAGCCGACCAGCGGAGATCCTCACACCGGCCGAATTGCGATCCGCCCCCGCCATTGCTTCCTCATGACCCAGCTCGGTGGAGATATCGATCCGGAGCTGGCCGCGATGCGTCACTCGGTCGAAACCGTCCTTGCACGGCATCGCTTCGACGTGGTCGATGCGGATAGCCGGACGACGGGGCGCGATTTTCTGCTGAAGATCTGGGAGTTGGTCCTGGGCGTCCCCATGGGCATTGCGCTGATCCACGAATCCATGTCGCATCGCACGCTCACCAACATCTTCTACGAGTTGGGCCTGATGCACGCCTACGGCAAGGAGACACTCATCCTCAAGAGCCCAGGCGCAGGCGTGCCGTCTGACTTCGTCCGGACCGAGTATGTCGAGTTCGACGTGCGGGCGGAGGATCGGCTCGACCAGTTCATGGACGACGTGGCCGGTCGCCCCGAATACTACGCCAACATGGCCGAGCAGCTCGAGAACAACCCGCTCCTGTCCATCGATTATCTGCGTCGCGCGTTTCTCGTGTGCGGGGAGGAGGGCTACCGGCAGAAAGCTCGAGACCATTTCGACTCGGCCGGTCTCACGGGCAGGGCAAAGAACAGCGTCGAGGTGCTGCTCGCGCAGTTTTGATTACCCCCCTTCCACCCCTAAACGTTGACATTCCACAAAGCATTGGTATGCGCGGAGTTAAGGAGCCCTCGGAGAGCGGAGCGGATCAGGTGGCGTGGACGACGGCGTTCTTGGGGTTGTGGGGGTCGAAGCGGACCTCCTGACCGGTGTGGGTGCGATAGGGAGAGGGGATCTGAAGGCGATCGCCGCAGGTGGGGCATGCGATGAGGATGACTTGGCCCTTGGTGAGGCCATGGAAGCGCTCGAAGTAATGGACGCAGCGCAGAGGGATGCGTTGCCTGGCGCCGCAGGGGTCGCAGGTGAAGGTGACTTTGGAGAAGAGCCAACGGAGCATGGTCGTCCTCCTCACGGGGGCATGGCGAGAGCGGGATGAGCGAGGCGAGTGGGATAGCCCGCCTGCCGGAAGAGCTCCGCGATCCTGGGATGGGGACCGAAGGCCACGTCGGTGAGGACCATGGCGCGGCCACAATGCGAGCAGCAAAGGGGGTCGCTGCCGGTCTCGGCCTGCCTGCGCTCCCGCCAGCCGCGGTGGGATAGGGGAGGCTCGGTGGCGCCGGTCTCGGAAGCGGCGGAAGGCTCCTCGTGACCGAGAGCGCGTCGAGCCTGGACACCTGGTAGGGACACTCTCACTGGAGTTCTTGGAGGATGGGCCAGAAGACCTCACAACGGGAGGGAGAGTTATGGCGAACCAGGTCATTTTCTGCCCGAATTGCGGTCTGGATAACCCCACCGACAGCGTTCGTTGCAGCGAACGCGGACAATCTTTCACGGGAGAAGCCGGCTCGGCTTCGGTACCGACTGATGGTACCTCAGCGAGCACGGCTCCGGCAGTGATGCGGCGCTACGTGGATGCGCACGCGGTTGCGAGCAACGGGAGAACTGAAGGATCGCCCTTGGCGCCCGACTGACGAGCGAATCGATGCCTCCAAAGCCCGGAATTCTCCTGACCACGACCTCGGTGTTGGAAGGGTTGGAGGTGCAAGACTATCGATCCCACGCTCGGAGGGGCCTTGGAATTCCTATTCATTGGCGAGGCTGGGACGTGCCGGGCGGGTAGCGGTGCTCCGAGATGACCATGAGGCGCCGTACGGCGGCTGCGCCAAAGAGGTTTCGGCGGCGCGGAAACGCCACTTCCGCCGCTGGCTCGCCGCCCACGATGGCGCGCCTTGAAAAGCGCCCGGGTCAGCGGATGTGGGTGGCCAGCGGTACAACGGCGGCGCTGCTCAG
>JBGTMU010000216.1:0-6073 GCA_041743405.1 Longimicrobiales bacterium
CGTCCTCGCCCGGGCCGCCGCGAAGCCCGCACGCCGCGCACAGGAGCAATACCAGCGCGAGTGCGCAACGGCGGGTACGCGATCGGGATCGGTGCATGTGGCTCCTTCAGGATTCGTAGATCAGCCGGGATGCGCTGAGGCCAGCCACGTATGCCACAGTAACTCGATGATCGCGGGACAGACAGAGGGGTCGGAGATATTTCGCCCCAAAGTGCGCGGAGGGCACCGAGCTTTCCGCCGCGGTGGGCGCGCGGGAAACACAGCTTTCCGCTGCGGAGGACGCGGAGGGCACACAGCTTTCCGCCGCGGACGACGCGGGGGGGATGGAGGCGGACGGCGTTCCGTCGGCCTCCGATCAACGATAAAGCAGGTAGGGGTCCCGAAGCAGCCGGAACGCCCCTGATTCTTCTTCCCATTCCGCGCGGAGCCCCGCGAGGTCCAGCCCGGCCTCGATCCCCAGCCGAAGGCGGTCCGTCCCCGCGAGCCGATCGAAGTGCGAACGGTTCCACTCCCACCGATCCCCCGAGAGGGCACGGGCTTCGATCAGGAGGGCCACCCCGGCCAGCGTCGGGTCATACACGGCCGGATCGGTCACCACGAGCCGGACCCCCCCGAGCTCCACCCCGGCGAACTTCCCGTCGCTGGGGCGCTCAGGGGTGAATCGAGCCGCTTCGAAACGCACGCCGGGGAGGGCGAGGCTCTCCATCCGCGCGGCGAGGTCATCCCCGTCGAGCCAGGGCGCCCCCACCCACTGGAAGGCGCGCTGAGTTCCCCGACCCACCGACAGGTTCGTGCCTTCGAAGAGGCAGGTCCCCGGATAGTGAAGCGCGGACTCCAGATCGGGCATGTTGAGCGACGGCGCGCGCCAGGGAAGCTCGGTCGCCGGAAAGAGCGCCTCCCTCTTCCACCCCGTCATCGGGACGACGTGGAGCTCCACCTCCACCCCGAATTCCCCGCGGAAGAGGCGGGCCAGCTCGGCCGTCGTCATTCCGTGCCGCATCGGGATCGGGTAGCGGCCCACGAAGGAGGCGAATGCAGGATCGAGCCGGTTCCCCTGAACGAGTTCCCCCCCCACGGGGTTCGGGCGATCCAGCACCACGAAGGGAATCCCCGCTTCGCCCGCGGCCTCCATCGCATGCGCCATCGTGTAGATGTAGGTGTAGTAGCGGGTGCCGATGTCCTGGATGTCGAAGAGAAGAACATCGATTCCCTCGAGCATCTCCGGGGTCGGCCTCACGGTCTGACCGTACAGGGAGTGGATGGTCACCTCGGTGCGGGGATCGACCCCGCTCGCTATGGCTTCCCCCTCACCCGCCGTCCCCCGGATTCCGTGTTCCGGGGAAAAGAGCGCCACGAGCTCCACTGCGGGGTGATCGTGGAGCCGATCCATGGAGAGGATCCCGCTTCGGTCCAGACCGGTGTGATTGGTGATGAGCCCGACCCGCATCCCCTCGACCAGGTGCAGGGAGTCGGTGAGGAGGACATCGATCCCGGGTCGGACCGCTTCGATCGGGAGCGCCTCGGTGGGAGAACCCTCGACTGCGGGTTCGTCGCCCGGGAAACTCTCGTTCGCGGGGGGCGATCCGGGAGCATTCAGGCAGGCCGTTGCGCCCATAACGAGGGCGACACCGACCCCCATACGGCGGGCCGAGAGTGCGGGTGTTTTCATGGGTGGAAGCTCGCCCGCGCACCGTGCGGGGTCAACGAGATCCGTGTGTCGCGAAATGCAACGCGGCGCAAGGAGCCCCTGGCGCCTACCAGCGGGCCGGAGCCCCTCGGGCGTCCACATGCACGAACGCGCCCCGCACCGCGTTCGACCGGTAGATGGAGAGTCCGCCAGCGCGCACCTGCGGCTCTCCGCGTGCTTCGACCTCCTCCACGATCCGGACCAGCAGCCGGGCATCGGCATCGTCGGAGCGCCCGTCCCCGTTCAGGTCATCCATCCGACCATTCCCGTCGGTATCGATGAAGATGTCCGCCGCATCTCCCCACAGGTGCCGGCTCAGATCGGTCGTGTTTCCGATGGCCCGGTTGTAGTAGGGCGTGCGGAATCCCGACATGATGTGGAGAGTCGGGGCCTCGATACCCGCGTCCCGCACCGCTTCCAGAATCGTTTCGAGCTTGAGGAGGAGCGGCTCGGACAGGGCCAGATAGGGCGGGGCTCCTCCCTGCTTGCACAGGAACTGGCGCAGGGTGAACCCGGGTGCCACCCGGAGGTCCAGCATGTCGGAGTCCCCGCGGATGAAGCCGCTGGGGGGCGTCGTGCGCCCGGCCCCGAGGCGGTACTCCCCGATCCGGAACCCGTTGAGCGATCCGTTGCGGATGCTTTCGAAGGGATGGAGAACGATCACGTTCAGGTGGATGGCACTTCCGTCCATCGGAGACTCGATCCGGATGGGGTAGGCGCCCGGCTCCAGCGGCGCGGTCCAGTTCCATCGCCCCGCGGCGATCGGGGCCACCTCGGACTCGCCCTCACGAAGGCGGAAGGAGGCAAGGTCACCTTCCCCCATGATCTCCTGCACTTCGAGTTCCACGACTTCCCCCGGCAGGGCCGTCACGGCCAGAAGGGAGAATGGGATCACTACATCACGCACCCGGAGTTGAAATGATGCGCGCTCCGAAAGTCCTTCCGCAGCCCAGGGAAGAGGATCCCCTGCGAAGACCAGCTCCACGGGAAGTGCGGCGAGGAGATCCGGGATCGCTTCGCTTTCACCGACGCCGACTGCCTCGACTTCTCCCAGGGCAGGGGTCGGGAGGAAGCCGAACCCCGAGAGGGCCGGAACCGAAAATGTGAGAAATGCCCCTGCGCCGACCGTGGTCGAGAGGAACCATCCGATGCGTGATCCTGCCTTTTTCATGCGCGTCACCGTGCTGTGGGTCCGGATCGGAGTGAGTTCGGGGAGGAGAGGGGGCTTTTGCCTCGCCGCCACAAGTGCCGCTCGTGAGACTGCCCCGGTGAGCCGTATGTTCCATCGGTGCGACATTCAACGATCGTGCGCGGGGCGTGCGAGGGCAATACGAAGGATCGGAACGGGAGGCCGCCTCGTCAGCCAGGGGAGTGGGGTCGCCCCAGCGCCGCCAGCACTCTCCCGTCACGGGAATAGATGTCGTCACGGAAGTGGATGGTGCCTTCCTCGTCCACCCAGCTCGTCCAGTACTGCATGTGGATCTGCCAGGGGTGTGGCAACATCACATTCCGTTCCCTTCCGCCGGCGATCACCTCTTCCATGCGGGTGCGGCTCCACGAAGGGTCAGCCCGGAGCAGGTGCTCGGCGAGTTCGAGCGGGTCCTCGACCCGGATGCATCCCGAGCTGAAATCACGCACCGCGCGCTCGAACAGCGCCTGGGCGGGAGTATCGTGGAGATAGACGCTGTGTTCGTTCGGGAACATGAACTTCACCCGACCGAGCGCGTTCTCGGGTCCCGGCTCCTGGCGCAGCCTGAAGCGGCGGTTGAACTCGGTGCCCCGCATCCCCGTCCAGTTCACCGAATGCGGATCCACCCTCTGGTTGGTCACGGCATCGAAGAGGACCATCCGCTGCTCGGCGACGTACCCGGGGTTCTCGCGAATCCGGGGGAGCATGTCGTTGGCTGCGATCCCCGGAGGAATGTGCCAGTAGGGAGCGAACACCAGGTAGGTGATTGTGGCGGAGAAGACGGGGGTCTGCCGGTAATCCCGACCGACGATCACCCGGTGGTGGCGAACCCTCTCACCCTCTTCCCAGAGGTCGAGGGTGAACCCGGCGATGTTCACGATGAGATGGCGATCTCCGAGGTCGGCGGGGAGCCACCGCTGCCTCTCCATGTTGAGCTCGATCTGCCGGATCCGTTCCTCCACCGGGACGTTAATCGCACCCAGGGTGGCGGGACCCACCGTTCCGTCTACTTCGAGTCCGTGGCGCATCTGGAAGACACGAACGGCCCGGGTGACCGCCGCGTCGAAGATCTCGGGATCGCTGGCAGACGCGTCCTCGCCGGACGCGTCCCCGCCGGGCGGATCCCCGACGAGCGGATCCCCGCTGGGTGAACTCCTGCCGCCAAGCTCCCCGGTGGCCTGGAGGCGGGAGCGGAGCGCCACCACGCGCACGTTCCGATCCCCTTCCTCGAGTCTTTCCCCCGGTGGTACGCTACCCCATCCTCCCTGGGCGGCGAGCGCCCGGAGAGTGGCGAGACCTTCGCGCATCCGACGGTACTCGGCGCGGGCAGGTCGCAGTCCGGCGATCGCCGCATCCACGTCTTCTTCATCCAGCGCCCTCTTGAGGATCCCCACCATGTCCAGAGCTTCAAGGTCGACCCTCCAGGTCGGCTCCAGAGTGGTCGGGCTGAGGCGACCCCGGGCCAGATGGGTTCCGAAGAGGAGGAAGGCGTCGGTGAGCAGGAGGTCCAGATCGACCCGGTGCCGGAGTTCGTCCTCTCCCCCGGCGCCAAGGAGCGCGGCCACGGAATCGATTTCCGGGAGGTGGTAGTCGGACGGGCGCAGCCCATCAACGTGCGCGTATGCCAGTATCGACGTCAGCCGCTCTCCCTCAGGGGTCAGGCGGGGTCCATCCAGCCAGATGGGATCGAACTCGCGTTCCTCGAAGAGGGAGTAGAGGAGCTCGGCAGAGTGGATGGGATGGGCGCCTGCGTGGATGCGGGTGTCGGGGCTCCATCCCTCGAAACGGCTGCGGAGGCCGTCGGCCACGAGGAGCGTGTCGGGGGGCGCCTCCGGTCGAGCAGCGGGGTCGGGGACCCACTCCCGAAGCTCCGGAGGCCGGGGGGCCTCGGAGACCAGGTCACCGCGGGATTCCGCTTCACACCCAGGGAGGAATGCCGCCGCAAGCAGGGCGGGCAGGACGCGCGCGAGATGGTGGTTTGCTCGGTTCAGTCGCAGGCGTGCCTCCCGGGCCGAAGCCTCCGTGCGGATAACAATCAGGGGCATTCTGCCCTGCCGATCGCCCTGCCGCGAGGCAACCCCGCGCTGGAGCTTTCGTTCCGGGAACAACGAGCCCTGAGCCGGTGCCGTGAACCTTTTTCCGCTCCCTCCGACTCCCCCTATGATGAATGCCACCAGGGGAGGAATAGTGACGAACGAAACACCTGATGAGGTAGGCAACCGCGAGGACGAACTGCTGGCCGTGCGTTGTCAGCTCGGTGAAATGGAGGCCTTCGACGCGCTGGTGGAGCGCTGGCACCCAGCGCTGCGGTCGTATCTGCGGAAGATGACGGGCGATGAGGAAGCCGCCGCGGAGCTGGTGCAGGAGACATGGCTGCGCGTCCTTCGCGGCCTGCCTCGGCTGCGGAACCCGGCGCGCCTGCGCCCGTGGCTGTTCGGCATCGCGCGGCGCGTGGTGATGGACCGCCTGCGGGAGCGGTATGCGACGCAGGGTGGGGATGGTTCGCGAAACCTGTCGCTCGATGCGACGGCTGAATCGCCTGCGCGGACGCCCGACGAAATGATCGACCCCACGGCGGCGATCGATACCACCGGGCTCACACAGGAGATCGAGGCGATGCGCGGTGAGCTGGGGGCGCTGCCGGTCACGGAGCGTGAAACGCTGACGCTCTTCTACCTGCACGAGTTGAGCCTCACCGAGGTTGCCGAGATCCAGGCGGTGCCGACTGGCACGGTGAAATCAAGACTAAATCGCGCACGGCGGATGCTTCGTGAGCGACTCACTGAAAGAGGCTACGAATGACCGGACATGATGGCGTAGAGATGGCAGGGGATCCGATGCCGGGCGCGGCCGAGATCCAGGCGCTGATCCGACGCGAAGTCGGCCTCCCCTCGCGACTCGGATACACGGCGCTGCTCCTCACCGGACTGCTCATGGCGGGTGTGACGGCCGCGCTCCTTCTGACGGAGGTCGGGCTTCCGACCCGGACCTTCGTTTCATTTGCGGCCCTGACCGTGATCGGTCTGGCATGGGCCGGGTTTGCGGGCTGGGTTCTCGCCAGACGGCGTGTGCTCTTTGCGGCACACCGGGTTGCGGGCGCCGTGATGGCGCTGCTCTTCACGGGCGCGTTCACTCTCGGCGCGGTGGTCATCGGCCGCTCGCCCGACGCGGGTGACGGCTGGGTGGCCGCCGCGCTC
>JBGTMU010000217.1:0-6209 GCA_041743405.1 Longimicrobiales bacterium
CCACATGCAGGCGACCGGGGAGGGCGAGGCGGTCGAGTGCGCCGCTCATTCGCCGGAGCCTTCGGCGCGAGGGATCGGCGGCAAACAGCGTGGCCCCCAGTCCGGCAAGCGCCATCCCCTTACCTCCCGGGGCCGCGCATAGGTCCGCGACGCGCTGCCCCGACACCTCTCCCACCCAGCTCACGATCCAACCCGCTGCCGGATCCTGGATGATCGCCGGAAGCGCCTCGAGGGCCGCTTCCGGGGAACTCCCGGCTTCCAGTCGGAGCGTGCCGCTCCCCTCCGAACCCGGGGTGGCCTGGATTCCGACGCGACCCAGCCGCTCGACCGCTTCGTCGAGAGGAACCCCGATCGGGCGAAGGTGAAGCGTGGGAATCCGGTTCCCCGCCTCGACCACAGTCCGCGCCCAATTCGCACCCCGGGCAGCGACCCATCGTTCGACCAGCCAGCGAGGGTGTGACCCCCAGGTCGAGAGATGGTCGATCGGGTGGTCAAGGAACTGCGGAAACCGCCCCTCGTCGGCGCCCTCTCTCCCCACTGCACGAAGTACGCCATTCACCACCCCGCCCGCGCCGCGCCCGCCAGCCAGTCGCGCCTGTTCCACCGCCTGCGAGACGGCCGCATAGGCCGGAACCCCATCCATCTGAGTCATCTGGTAGACCGCCGGACGCAGCACGTTCAGGATGGCGAGCGGGGTCCGGTCGATCCCCTGACGCAGGTGGAGCTCGAGGAGATGGTCGATCCGGCCCCGGAATCGGAGCGTTCCGAATGCCACTTCCTGAACCCAGCCCCGGTCCCTCGGATCGAGCTCGGTTGCGAGCGCTTCCCACGCGATATCCAGCCGCTGCCCCTTCTCGACGGCACCGAGCAGCTTCAGGACAGCCTTCCGGCCCGCGCTGATGGGCTGGGGGCGGGTTTTAGGTCCGGGTGACGGCGTCAGTCGAGCATCCCCCGTGTGGGAGACGAGGGGACTGCGATCTCACGGCGGGGCATGCGCCCGGCCAGATACGCGAGCCTTCCCGCCTGCACTCCGAGGCGCATGGCCCGGGCCATGGAGACAGGGTCGTCCGCCGCCGCGATCGCCGTGTTCATGAGCACGCCGTCCACGCCCTGCTCCATCGTCGCGCAGGCGTCGGAAGCGGTCCCGACCCCTGCATCCACGATCACCGGGACCTGGAGTCGAGCCTTGATTTCGCGGATGTGGTAGGGGTTCACGAGCCCCAGCCCGCTCCCGATGGGGCTCGCGAGCGGCATGACCGCTACGCAGCCTGCGTCTTCCAGGCGGAGAGCGGTGATCAGGTCCTCGTTCGTGTAGGCCATCACCTTGAAGCCTTCGTCGACGAGGATCTTCGCGGCCTCGAGGGTCGCGTACACATCGGGGAGAAGGGTCTTCTCGTCGCCGATGACCTCCAGCTTGACCCACTCGTTGAAGCCTGCGGCCCTCGCGAGACGCGCGTACCGGACGGCGTCCTCGGCAGTGTAGCATCCGGCCGTGTTCGCCAGGAGGAAGAACTCGTTCGGGTCGAGGTGATGGAGGATCGCCTCGCTCCGGGTGCGGTCCAGGTCGACGCGGCGGACGGACACCGTGACCATCTCCGCTCCCGATGCGCGGAGAGCGCCCACCATTTCTTCATTCGAGCTGTACTTCCCCGTACCCACGATGAGGCGGGATTCGAACTCATGCCCCCCGATGAGGAGGGGACCGTCTACCGCTGCCGGATTCATCAACCGCCTCCCACAAAGTGCACGATCTCGATCTGATCCCCGTCGGAGAGGATCGCTTCGTCATACTGCGGCCTCCGGAGGATCGTCCGGTTCAGCTCGACCACGACCGTTCCCGGGAGGAGGTCGACGGATTCGAGCAGGCCGGTCACGGAGGTTCCGGCCGGGAGCCGCCTCGGCTTCCCGTTCACTTCGAGGGCGACGGTGCGCTCGATCGAGGATCCGGAAATCGACATTCGGTCTGGCTCCTGCTCCGCGTGGGCTGAGTTCTTTCCGCCGGAGGGAACCCCTCGTTCCCCCACAGCCGTTTTGTACCCCGCGGCCGGTGAAAAAGGTCAGCGAGGCTGGCCTTTGGGCGCGCGCGCGAGGGCTGGCGGTGGCGCGGGAGGTTCCGGCAACGCCGCCAGATACTCGCGGACAGCCCGGGCGGGATCGGGTGCGTCCCAGACCCCGCCCAGAACCGCCACTCCCGCCGCTCCCTCCAGGGTTGCTTCCGCCACTCTCGCGGGGGTGATCCCCCCGATCCCGATCAGGGGAAGGCCCCCGGCCACCGCCGCCACTTCCCGGAGGAGGCCCACTCCCGCACCCCCGCGCCCCGGATGGGAGCGGCTGGGGAAGAGCGTGCCCACAAGAAGATACTCGATCGCCCGGCGGTCGGGGGGGTCGAGCCGGAGGATTTCATCGGCCGCGTGGGTGGAGAGTCCTAGGGTCGGTTCGGCTCCGAGGATGCGACGGGCCTCGGCCGGGGGGAGCCCGGCGGCCGGGAGGTGGACCCCGTCGGCGGCAACGAGGAGTGCCAGATCCACGCGGTCGTTGATGAAGAGGCGGGTGGCGGGCGCAGTCCGCACCCCCTCCTCCACCACGACGGCGAGGCGGTGGAGGGTGCGCCCCGAGGTAGTGGGCCCCCGAAGGTGGAGCGCGATCCCGCCTCCCGCAGCCTCGATCACCGCGCGCACCATCGTCGGGAACTCGGGGAGCGACAGGATGCGATCATCGGTGATCAGGTGGAGGCGGGGGAGTGCCCCCTCGGGAGACCCCGGGCGCGCGCCTGCAGAGGCGCCGGGATTCGGGCGCTTGGGGGAGCCGGGAGGCGCTGGCTCGGAAGAACCGGGGATCCGCGATCGCAGGTCCGAATCCGCCTCCCCGAAGCAACCCGCGTCAGCGCTCACCCTTGGGGGGGCTCCTTGTCGAATCGGTCTCCCGGCTGTGGCCCTCCGCCCCGAAGCCAGTCTCCTGCGGCCATCCTCCGCTTCCCCGGGGGCTGCACCTCCCGGATCAGAACGGAGCCGACTCCGGCCGCCACCTCGATCCCCCGATCCGGGTCGGTCGAGATGACGGTTCCGGGGGCTGTCCTGACCTGCTCGGAATCGCCCGCGGGATCGCCGCTCTCCTGCCATTCCCCCGGCGGCGCCGGTTCCACCATGGGCACCGGTTCCACCCGCGGCACCCCCTCCCCCAGCCGCATCGGTTCCCCCGGGGGCACCCGTTCCTCCGGCGGCACCTCTTCCCCCTGCGGCACACCCTTCCCCAACGGCACCGGCGAGAAGAGTTTGACCGGCTCGCCCTTCAACATCGACCACGCCCCGGGGACGGAGTCCATGCCGCGGATGTGCCATGAGATCTCTTGAGCCGCCGCACTCCACGAGATCCGCGCCATCTCCCGATCGAGCTTGGGCGCATAGGTGGCCCGGTCCCCATCCTGCTCCTGCGCCGCTCCCAGGTCGAGGGCGAGGCGCGCGAGGGCCTCGATCAGCGCTTCTGCCCCGAGTTCCGAAAGTTTCAGGAAGAGCCCCGACGCGGTGTCGTCCGGTCCGATCGGAAGGGGCCTCTGGAGAAGGATGGGCCCGGAGTCCATCCCTTCATCCATCTGCATGATCGTGACCCCGGTTTCCTCGTGGCCACGGAGGATCGCCCAGTTGATCGGCGCGGCACCCCGCAGCTCGGGGAGGAGGGATGCGTGCACGTTGATCGAGCCTCGGGGCGGGAGATCGAGAACCTCGGCGCGCAGGATGTGCCCGTAGGCCACCACCACCGAGATCTCCGGGTCGAGCGCCCGGAGCTCCGTCATGAAGGGCTCGCCCTTCGGTCGGTCCGGGGTGAGAACCGGAATCCCTTCGACTTCCGCAATTCGCCGGATGGGCGAAGGGGTCAGCTTCCTGCCCCGCCCCGCCGGACGATCGGGCTGGGTCACCACTCCTACCACCTCGTGTCCCTCGCCCACCAGGGCCCGGAGCGAGGGTGCGGCAAACTCAGGCGTTCCCCAGAAGACGACCCTCACCCTTCCTCCTGAAGCTTCCTGTATTTCTTGAGAAGCATGCGACGCTTGAGCGGGGTGAGGTGATCGATGAAGAGGATCCCGTCCAGGTGATCGATTTCGTGCTGGAGGGCACGGGCGAAGAGACCGGAACCGGTGACCTCGATCGTGTCGCCCTTCGGGTCCATCCCCCGGACGGTGACGCTCTCAGGACGGCGCACGACTTCGCTCACCCCGGGGATGCTCAGGCACCCTTCAAGGTCCCGGTCGTCGTCGGAGCTCGTCTCGACGATCCGGGGGTTCACGAGCGCCACCCGCTGGCGTCCCTCATGGTCGTCCGGCACATCCACGACGAGAACGCGGAGCGACACCCCGACCTGGGGTGCAGCAAGTCCCGCACCCTCGGCATGAACCATGGTCTGGAAGAGGTCCTTCACGAGGCGCTCCAGCTCCTCATCGAAGCGCTCCACCTCCCGGGCCGGTTCCCTCAGCACGGGATCGCCGAGCAGAACGATCTCACGGATGGCCACTTTCGGCCCTCCTACCTCGAATCCGGTCCGAGCTCATCGGCGACGAGCCGGCTCACCTTGCTGCGCTCGATGATCAGGCGGGTATTCTCGCCGGTCTTCACGGTGAGGCGATCCGAGTCGGCGTGCACGATTGTCGCGATGATCCCCCCCGCCGTCACGATCTCATCGCCCTTCTTCAGGGCGCCGATCATGGCGTCGTGGCGCTCGCGCTCCTTCTTCTGCGGCCGGATCAGGAGCCAGTAGAAAATCAGGAAGATGAGGGAGAGCTGAAAGAGGATCACGCCCAGCCCGCCCCCGCCTTCCGCAGGAGCCATCAGGAGTCCAGCAAACGGATCGATCACCACATTCTCCAGTTTCGAAGTCTGAATTCAGTTGTCGGTCCTGCGGCCGCGGTAGCGCTCGAGCCAGTCCCGGCTCCACGCCCCGAAAGTCCCCTCGGGAATCCTCCTCCGCGCTTCCTCCGCAAGTCTGATGAGGAACCGGAGATTGTGTATCGAAAGAAGGCGATGCGCAAACGCCTCCCCGGAGCGCGCCATGTGCCGCAGGTAGGCCCGATCGAAGGTACGGCATGCGTAACAGTCGCACTCCGGGTCGAGCGGTTTCCGGTCCAGCCGGAAACGGGACGCCTTCAAGTTGACCTGCCCCTCGGTCGAGGTCCAGGCGGTGCCATGCCGGGCGTTCCGGGTCGGAGCCACACAATCGAAGAGCTCGAACCCCCGCGCAATGGACTCGAGAAGATCGTCCGGGTAGCCCACTCCCATCAGGTACCGCGGACGATCCCGAGGAAGGGCGGAGTCCAAGGTTTCGAGCGTTTCCCACATGCGGGGCTTCGCTTCTCCCACGGAGAGGCCGCCGATGCCGAAGCCGGCCCAGTCTCCCATTCCGGTCACATCCCTGACCTGCGCCTTCCTCAGGTCCTGGTAGACATTCCCCTGAAGCACGGGGAAGAGGGCCTGCGCCGGGGCACCGCCTTCCTGTCCGAGAGCCTCGAACCGTGTGACGCACCGCTCCAGCCAGCCCAGAGTTCGTCGATTCGCCGACTCGGCCACGGCCCGGTCACACCCGCCGGGCGGGCATTCGTCGAAGGCCATGATCACGTCGGCCCCGAGTGTGCGCTGGATTTCCATCACGCTCTCGGGGGTGAAGAAGTGGGTGGACCCGTCCAGATGGCTCCGGAAGACGACGCCCTCGTCCCGGATCTCCCGGATTCCTTCCAGCGAGAAGACCTGGAATCCGCCCGAATCGGTGAGGATCGGCCCCTCCCACCGCATGAAGGCGTGGAGTCCCCCCAGTTCGCCGACATCGGCGTGGCCCGGTCGCAGGTAAAGGTGGTAGGTGTTGGCGAGGATCATGGAAGAGCCGACTTCGGCCACTTCGGCGGGGGAGAGCGTCTTCACCGCACCGACCGTCCCCACCGGCATGAAGGCCGGGGTCGCCACGGGGCCATGCGGCGTGTGGAAGGTGCCCGAGCGGGCGGCGCCCTCCTCGGCATGGAGGTCGTAGCGGAAACCAGGGTCGAAAGTCATGGTCGGAAAAGGTAGCGGGATTCGGGGGCAAGGGGGGGGGGATCTGGACCGCCGTACTGTCGGGTCAGGCGCTCACCCGGGCGCAGGCCAGGGCGGAGTGGCAGCGAGCGGCGACGACGGTAGAGGGAGTGGGGTGGCGGTGGCGGCGGTGGAGGGAGCTCAGTGCCGGGGGCGGCA
>JBGTMU010000218.1:0-15155 GCA_041743405.1 Longimicrobiales bacterium
AATTTCCCGCGCGCAGGGGCGTTGAAGAAGAGGGCATCGACCTGCACCGTGGTCCCCTGGGTCCGCGCCATCTCCTCGACCGCGGTGATCGTGCCCCCGCGCACGGTGATCCGCGTGCCCGCCGCCTCGCCCCGGGTGGACGTCTCCAGCGTGAAGCGCGAGACCGAGGCAATCGAGGGGAGGGCCTCGCCCCGGAAGCCGAAGCTCTGGACGCCCCTCAGGTCGTCGGCACCCCGGATCTTCGAGGTCGCGTGTCGGTCGAGGCACAGGAGGGCATCTTCCCTTCCCATTCCCGATCCGTCGTCAGCCACCCGGATTCTTCGCTTCCCGCCGGACTCGATCCGGATCTCCACGCGCCGCGCGCCTGCGTCAATCGCGTTTTCCAGGAGTTCCTTGACGACCGAAGCGGGACGCTCCACGACCTCGCCGGCCGCGATCTGGTTCGCGACCTGGTCCGGAAGAATGTGAACGGTACGTGGCATTCGGAAATGGGTCCGGGAGAACGGGGATTCTGCTGTGCGCGTCCCGACGGGAAGCTGGACCGAGCTACCTGTGAGGGCCTATCCGGGTTCCGGCAGGCTGAAGAACCGTCGGGCGTTCCGGTCGGTAGCGGCCTCGACCGCTTCCGGGGTTTCCCCGCGAAGCTCCGCGATCCTGTTGCGGATCAGGGGAATCAGCGCGGGTTCATTGCGCGATCCGCGGTGAGGCACCGGTGCCATCCAGGGGCCATCGGTCTCAAGCATGTAGCGGTCCGCAGGAACCGTCTTCACCGCGTCCATTCCCGTGAAGTTCCTGAAGGTAACGTTCCCGGTGAAGGACACCATCCACCCCGCTTCCATCGCGGTCGCGAGAAGCTCCAGGTCGCCGGGGAAGCAGTGCAGGACGCCCCGGATCCCGGCCACGCCCGCCTCGCGGACGATCGGGATCATCTCCGCCTCCGCCTCGCGGCAGTGCACGACCACCGGAAGCCCGAGCTCCCCGGCCACGCCGAGTTGCAGATCGAATACCCTTCGCTGGACATCGCGCGGGGAGAAGTCGTAGTGGAAATCGAGTCCGCACTCACCGATCGCCACGATGCGGGGGTGGCTGCCGAGCGCTTCGACGAGGGGCTCCCGAAGATCGGACGGAGCATGGGCCGCGTCGTGGGGATGAACGCCCGCGGTCCCGAAGAGAGTCGGGCGATCCGCCACCAGCCGGGCCACCTGCCGCGCATCATCCAGCTCCGAAGCGATGCAGAGGGTCTGACTGACCCCGGCCTCACGGGCACGCACGAGGACGGGATCCAGCTCTCCCGCGTACTTCTCGTGGGTCAGGTGGCAGTGCGAATCGATCAGACCGGGATCGCCTTGTCCCGCTTCGCCCCCGGCCTCTGGCGCTTCTTCTTTTCGGCTTCTTCCTTCGTCCCCATACGCTTCTGGATCTCCAGAAGCGCGGGCGAGGCCACGAAGATCGACGAGTAGGTTCCCACCACGACCCCGAGGATCAGCACGATCGTGAAGTCACGGATGACCGCTCCGCCGAGAACCAGCAGGGTGGAGAGCACTGCGAGGGTCGTAACGGAAGTCATGACCGTCCGCGGGAGCACTTCATTGATCGACCGATCGATCAGCCGGACGGGGTCTTCGCGGCGCCCACCCTTCTTGTTGAGGTTCTCCCGGATCCGATCGAACACCACGATCGTGTCGTTCAGGGAGTACCCGACCACGGTCAGGATCGCCGCGATCGTCGGAAGAGAGATCTCGATTCTGAAGAGCGCGAGGAAGCCCAGAGTCACGAGGATGTCATGGGCGGTCGCGATGATCGAGGCCAGCCCGAAGCGGAATTCGAAGCGGATCCCGATGTAGATCAGGGTCAGGAAGAAGGAAATCAGGATCGCCATCGCCGCCTTCGTCTGAAGCTCGGCTCCGATCTGCGGCCCCACGCTCTCCGTCCGGACGATCTCGAACTCGCCGATGGATGAGGCGGCCAGTTCCCCGCGGATCCGCTCCGCCACCGCATCCGTCTCGGCGCCAGGCTCGACCGGGGCGCGGATGACGAACTCGTTGTCGGCGCCGAACCGGGTGACTGGCGGCGACTGCACGCCGCCAAGGGCGCTGCGGAGATCGGCATCCGTCACACCCGCTTCGGTGCGCACCTGCACCAGCGTCCCGCCGGTGAAGTCGACGCCGTAGTTCAGCCAGCTTCCGGTGGAGAAGACGTTGAAGAGCATGGCCAGGACTCCGAGGATGATGATTCCCCCGGAGGCCATGTAGGCCTTCTGCCGCTTCTCGATGAAGTCGTAGTTCGCGTTCGTGAAAAATCTCATCGCCGTTTCAGATCCTCAGATGCTGATCGTGTCGGTGGTCTTCTTCCCCTTCAGATAGAAGAGGAAGAGGGTCCGTGTCACGTAAAGGGCCGTGAAGAAGGAGGCGATGATCCCTATGGAGAGGGTCACCGCGAAGCCGCGCACCGGTCCCGTGCCGAACTGGAAGAGGATGAGGGCGGTGATGAGTGTCGTGATGTTGGCGTCCACGATGGCCGAAAGCGCGTGGCCAAAGCCTTCATCTACCGCGGTTCGCACCGCTCGCCCCGCATCGAGTTCCTCTCGTATTCGTTCGAAGATCAGGACGTTGGCATCCACCGCCATCCCGATCGAGAGGATGAGTCCCGCGATCCCCGGAACCGTGAGCGTCGCGTTGATCCCGGCGAGTCCGCCCATCACGAGGAGCACGTAAATGGACAGGGCCGCGATCGCGAGCACCCCGGCGACGCGGTAATACGCAATCATGATCGCGATCACGAGCAGGAGGCCGAGGAGTCCGGCCACGATGCCCTGATCGATCGAGTCCTGCCCGAGAGAGGGCCCGACCGTACGCTCTTCCATGATGACGAGGGGCGCGGGGAGCGCACCTGCGCGCAGCACGAGCGCGAGGTCGCTGGCCTCTTCCATCGGGGACTGACCCAGCTCGATCTGTCCCCGGGCGCCGATACGAGAGCGGACCACGGGCGCACTCACGACCTCCCGATCGAGCAGGATTGCAATCCGCTCATTGATGTTGCGCCCGGTCACGTCGGAGAAACGCCGCCCCCCGATCCTCGAGAGCTCGAAGCTCACGATCGCCTGGTTGAACTGCTGATCGCGGCTCGCCATCGCGTCTTCCAGCATGTCACCGGTCAGGAACGCCTCGCGCTCCAGCACATAGAGCGCACGGTAGGTGCGCGCCCCGACTCCGACCGGCTGCCACCCGAACTGGAGGCTGATCCCGCGCGGAAGCGCAGCCTGAACCTCGGGAAGCTCCAGGAACATGCGGGCGATCGCATGGTCTTCGGCGGCGACCAGGAACTCACCGGCATCCTGCCCGCTCAGGAGCAGCGACGAGAAGGGGCGGAGTTCGCGCTCCAGATCCACCTCGGGCTCCTCGGCCTCTGCTTCTCCGGCGGGAACGGAAAGCGTGGTGTCCGCGGCGGCAGTGTCCGCCGCGGCGGTGTCGGCCGCGGCGGTGTCGGCCCCACCGAAGAGGATGTCCTCGACCGAGGTGTCCATCGCTTCGGCGGACTCCACGGCCCGGCCGAGCGCGCGCAGCGAGTCCGGCCCGAGTGCGGCCACGATCGCCCGGTCGATCCGGGGGAGCGACGATTCCACTTCGGCCACGGAGCGCACGAGCTTCCACTCGAGAAGCGCGGTCGTTCCGATCAGCTCCTTCGCCCGATTTTCGTCGGTGATCCCCGCGAGCTCGATGATGAGGCGATCCTGCCCCACCTTCTGGATGATCGGCTCTTCCACTCCGAGTTCGTCGATCCGGTTCCGGATGACGAGCTGTGCACGGTCGATGGCCTCGGACCGGGCTTCGAGCGACATCGTGTTTTCGGGATCGTCGATCTCGAGGACGAGGTGCATCCCCCCCTGGAGATCCAGCCCGAGCTTGATGACCGAACCGGTCTCGGCATGATTCGAGTAGAGGGACCATCCGCAGATCCCGGCCAGGACCAGGATGAAGATGACCCGCGCTTGGAGCGACTTGAACATGGCGTCGGAGTGCGTGTGGAGAGGGGCCCCGGCAGGGTGCCGAGAGTTGAGCCACTTAACTTCGCAGGCGCTTCCGGGGGTGTCAATCAACCCGGGGGGCGTTTCGGGGCGCCCGGGGAGGCCGTCCGCTGCAGGGAACAGTCCAAATAGCTCTGTTGACCGGTCCCATCATACGCGCTGCGACGAGCCTGCCTGGGTGAAGGGTCGGAGCGATCGCTTCCTGGCAGGCGCGGAGACTCTCGCCCCCTCAGCGTAAAGGCCGCCCTCGTCGAGAGTGAACCCGGGCCGCGCCAGCTCGACAGGTAGACGAGATCTCGGTTCGTTGACGGGTGCGCAATCCGCCTTCTTCGCGAGGCCCGCGTCCCAGGCTCGTGCCGTCGATCTTCCGTTCGTGCCCGCATTCCGTCGCGAGCGGAACATCCACCGTCCCCACGACGGTCGATCTTCCGTTGCTGCGCCCGGCTTGATCCACCGTTGGTACATCCACTGTCCCCACGACGGTCGATCTTCCGCTGGTGGCCGCAAGACGTCACGAGTGGACGATCGACGGGCGCTGCGCGGATCCGGGTCGGACGAGGCTGGAGATTGAACCCCACGCTGCATGGCCCTTGTTCACCGCCGGGCCATGCAGGTTGCGGCGCGGCCGTGGCAGCGCACACCTCAGCGCCACGCCCCTGCAGACACGGGAGAGGCTACCCACTCGAAGAAGCGGTGAGGAGCCGCATTTCGTGATGCCCGGAGTGGGCCCGGAGAGGGCCCGGAGTGGGCCCGGAGTGGGCCCGGAGTGGGCCTGGAGTAGGCCAGGAGTGGGCCAGAAGTGGGCCAGGAGCGTGCCCGAGCAATTGGACGAGGCGTGTTGGCGACTACCGCACCATGTCGTACCGCGCGGCCTCTCTCCCAAGCGGGGTCAGGCGGAGGGAGTCGTGCGGGCCGCGCAGGATCCAGCCTTCGCGTTCAGCCCGTCGAACCACGCGCCGCGCGAAATCGGGGGACCAGCGCAGGTGTTCCTGGAGATGTCCAACCCGGTTCTCCTCCCGTGCACCTGCGGTTCCCTCGTGATTGAGGAGGTGAATGGCGAGCATGCGGCCCGCGAACTCCACCCGCTGACGGGCCCTTCTCCTGAGCCCTGCCACGGCGCCGCGCTCGGGTGCAAACAGTAGAACGAGGAGGAAGAGGAACCCGGCCATCCCCGCCATCGACCCCGCAATCGATACATCGAGGGCGTGCGCCACCCAGTATCCCGCGACCGCCGCGACCGCCGCGATCCCGGCACTCCAGCCGAGGAGCAGGGGAAGTCGATCCGTGAGGAGCCATGCGGCCGCCGGGGGCGCGATCATGAGCGCGACCACCAGGATCGAGCCGACGGCATCGAAGGCACCGACCGCCGTGACCGACACCAGCGACATGAACGCGTAGTGGAGAAGAACCGGCGAGAAGCCGAGCGCCGCCGCGAGACCCGGGTCGAAGGTGGAGAGCTTCAGTTCCTTGTAGAAGAGGAGGATCACACCCACGTTGACCACGAGAATCGCCCCCATCATCCAGAGGCTCCGGGGGCCGAGATCCATTCCCCCCACATTCAGCCGCCGGAAGGGGGCGAATGCGATTTCCCCGAGGAGAACCGCATCCACGTCGAGATGGACATTCCCTGCATGCCGGGCGATGAGGATCACCGCGAGGGAGAAGAGCGCAGGAAAGACGAGGGCGATCGCCGCATCTTCCTTCACCCGCCGGGTGCGATGGAGGATCTCCACGAGCGCCACGGTCAGAACGCCCACTCCCGCCGCGGCCACGATGAGGAGCGGGTGGTTGATGTCCTCGACCACGAAGAAGGCGAGCACGATCCCGAGGAGGATCGAGTGCGAGATGGCGTCGCTCATGAGCGCCATCCGGCGGAGTACCAGGAACACCCCCGGGAGGGCGCAGGCGACCGCGGTCACCACGGCGAGGAGCTGGATCTCCAGATCGAGGGTGGTCATTCGGCCTCTCCCACGTCCCCATTTCCGAGGAAGAGATCCCGCGCCCGCTCGATCCCGGCGGGGGTGAGCGCCCACTCTCCGCGCGAGGTCTCCGACGCCCATCCGCGGCGAGCGAGCGCCGCCAGCGTCCGATCGAGCGATCCCTCACGGTCCCGCATCGTCCGGAGCACGGCCATCGAATGGGGGTGCTCGGCGGCCTCCCCGTGCTGGGCAGCCAGTGCGTACAGGTCGGCGAGGACGGCATCCGTTCGCACGCGCTTCCGTGTCCGCGCAGCCCGGAGAAGCTCGGCGGCCACACCCCGTCTGGGTGACGCGAGAAGGGAGAACACCACCGCCGCCGAGGCAATCAGAACGATCGTCGGACCCGTGGGAATGCCCGATCCCGTGGAGCTCACGACGGCTCCCGCAGCCCCCGCCCCCCCTCCCAGAACTCCGGCGAGCACCACCATCACCCGCAGCGAATCGGTCCACTGACGGGCCGCGGCGGCCGGGGCGACCACGAGGGCGCTCATGAGAACCACCCCGACGGTCTGGAGGCCAAGCACGATCGCCACGACGAGCAGGCTCGTCAGGAGGATGTCGATCCGGAGCATCGGGAGCCCGAGGGACGCCCCGAACTCCGGGTCGAAGGAGAGGAGCTTGAACTCCTTCCAGAAGAGGGCGAGGAGTGAAAGGGCGACCACCCCGACCCCCGCGATGAGCCAGACATCGCGGGTGAGGAGCGTCGCGGCCTGACCCCAGAGGAAGGTTTCGAGTCCGGCCTGCGCCGCGTTCGGCTGGCGCTGCACCCAGGTCAGGATCACGAGTCCGATTCCGAAGAAGACGGAGAGGACGATCCCGAGGGCCGAGTCTTCCGGGATCCGGGTCTGCTTCACGATCCAGAGCACGAAGAGCGTACCGACCCATCCGGCGAGCGCCGCCCCTAGGACGAGGATAGGGGTAGCCCGCGAGCCGGTGAGGAGGAAGGCGAGTCCGATCCCGGGGAGCGCCGCATGAGAGATCGCGTCCCCGAGGAGGCTCTGACGCCGGAGCATGGCGAAGCACCCGAGCGCTCCGGCCACCGCCCCGAGCGTCCCGGCCCCCAGCGCCACCGTCCGCAGGGTGTAGTCGAAGATCAAGGAGCCCTTCCTCCCGTGACTCCCTGGAGGAAGGGGACGCGCCCCCCGTAGGCCACACGAAGATTTTCTTCGGTGAACACCTGGTCCACCGGCCCCGACGCGATCATCCGGACGTTCAGGAGCGCGACATCATCGAAGTATTCGGGCACCGTCTGGAGCGCGTGGTGGACCGCCACCACGGTATCGCCGCGGGCCCGCAGTTCGCGCAGGACCTCGACGATGGCCCGTTCTGTGCGCGCATCAACTCCCTGGAACGGCTCATCCATGATGTGGATGCGGGCCCCCTGGACGAGCGCGCGTGCCAGGAAGACGCGCTGCTGCTGCCCCCCCGAGAGCTGACTGATCTGGCGGTCGGCGTAGGCCGACATCCCCACCTTCTCGAGCGCTTCCTCGGCCTGCTGGCGCTCGCGCTTTCCGGGGCGGCGGATCCACCCGAGGTTCGCGTAGGTGCCCATGAGCACGACATCGAGGGCGGAAGTCGGAAAGTCCCAGTCCACGCTCCCCCGCTGGGGCACGTAGGCGACCTCGGTTCGAGCGTCGCGGTAGGGTTGGCCGAGAACCCGGATCACGCCAGCGGCCGGTCTCACGAGTCCGAGGACCGCCTTGATCAGGGTGGTCTTCCCGGCTCCGTTCGGGCCGACGATGGCCGTGAGCGTGCCCTGACGGACGGTAAAGTCGATGTCCCAGAGGACGGGGCGCTCGCGGTAGGCCACGGTGAGGTCGTTCACCTCGATGGCCGGGGGACTGTCCGGCGTCATGAGCCCGTCTCCGTCGTCGCAGGGCCCTCCCCGTCCGCAGCGAGGGCGTTCACGATCGTGCCGATATTATGGCGAATCATCCCGATGTAGCTCCCCTCCGGAGTATCCGGGTCTCCCATCGCATCGGAGAAGAGCGTGCCTCCGATCTCCACGTCGAAGCCCCGGGCGCGGACCGCCGCCTGCACAGCCTCGACGGTTCGACGCGGGATCGAGGTCTCCACGAAGATTGCGGGAATCCTCTCTTCGGCCAGAAGGCTCGCCACGCGCTGGACATCTCCGGTTCCGGCCTCCACCGCCGTCGAAAGCCCCTGCAGCCCGACCACCCGGAATCCGTACGCGCGCCCCAGGTAGTGGAAGGCATCGTGTGCGGTGACGAGCACGCGGAATTCGGGCGGAACCCGTTCCACCTGCTCGCGCACCCAGGAATCGAGCGCTTCCAGCTCGACGCGGTAGGCGTCGGCCCGCTCCCGGTAGTGCTCGGCGCCCTCCGGATCCACCTCGGCCAGCGTCGCGGCCACCGTTTCGACGACCGTCATCCACAGGCCCACGTCGGACCAGACGTGCGGGTCGAATGCGCCGGCGAATTCCGCGGGCGTGAGGAGCCGTTCACGGGGGATATCGTCTGTGACCGCCTTCGTGCGGATGCGGCCGTCCATCTCGCTCAGGACCTCGGCCATCGCCGCCTCGAGGTGCAGCCCCACGTAGAGGATGAGATCAGCCGAGGCGAGAGTTCGCACATCGCCGGCGCTGGCCTTGTAGAGATGGGGATCGATGCCCGGGCCCATGAGCCCCGTTACGCTCACCCGGTCGCCGCCGATTCGCTCGGCGGCGTCGGTCACCATTCCGACCGTCGCGACCACCCGGAGTCGACCGTCGTCCGGGGCATCCGGGCCGGCTCCGCACGCGGGAAGCAGAACAAGGAGGGCTGTCAGAAGGCCGTGGATGGACTGGCGGGTCCAACGGCCTTTCCGGGGAAAACGAGACTTCATGGAAGATTCCAGTGATATCAAGGAATTTAGTTCGCCCTAAAACGTAAGTTAGGTGTGCCTAATTTATCCATGGTTATCTTTTGCCGCAAGTCCGCCCCTGCTACCCCGAGCCGCCGCCCATGCGCCTCCGAATCCTGCAGATCACGACCGGGATCCTCACCGGTCTGGCCGTCGTGGCCCTCGTCTTCATGATGAATCCGCCCTCGGCAGGCCCTCCCGCCTGGGACGGGTCCGAGGTGCACCCCGATCCGTATCCGGCGCCCCCCCTCTCGCTGAGGGACAGCGGGGCCCGACCGGTATCCCTGGACGACTTCGCGGGGGAGCTGAGGCTCGTCTTCTTCGGCTTCACCAACTGCCCGGACGTGTGCCCGATCACGATGCTGAACTGGACCCGGGCCCTCTCCCTTCTCGAGGAAGAACATGCCTCCTTCCAGGGGATCCTCGTCTCCATCGACCCCGGGCGGGACACCCCGGAGGTTCTGGATCGCTACATGGCGAACTTCCATCCGTCGCTGGTGGCGCTCACGGGAACGCGGGCGGAGCTCCAGGCCACGGCGGATGCCTGGGGCGTGCTCGCGCTCGTCCACGACGGGGCGACCGGGAGTGGAGTCGAGGCGGGCGGATTGGGTTCGGGCGGATCCGGTGCGGGAGAGGGGGAAGGGGGAGAGGGGGAATCGGGGGAAGGAGCGGAACGCGCGGCTGTGGGTCCGCACGCCGGACACGGGATCTCCCCCGCACCGCCCGACAGCCTGCCCGCGGTGAGCGACCCCGACGGTTACGCCGTGGACCACTCGAGCCGGACCTTCGTCGTCGACGGGAGAGGGCGGATCGTGCGGACGCTCGCCCCGTTCCTCGATGCTGAATCGATCGTCGAGGCCCTTCGACCCTACCTCAGGTAGCCGGGTGCCTGTCCGGGGAGCGGGGCGCGGCCTCGCATGGCTGCTCCTCATGGTGGGGCTTCTGCCGGCCGGGTGTCGCGGAGGAGGCGCTCCGGACGATTTCCCCGTCTCGACCCAGCTCTCCATCGCGCCCACCCCGCCCATCGTGGGGCCGAACCGGATCATCGTGACGCTGAGCGATGAAGCAGGAGATCCGGTGGAAGGAGCAGAGCTCCGGATCGAGGGGACGATGGACCATGCCGGGATGGTTTCGGTGCTCCGTGACGCGGAGGCTCTTCCGGGTGGCCAGCACGTCATTTCCGACTTCGAGTTCACGATGGGGGGTGACTGGATCCTTTTCATCCGAATCACCTTTCCTGACGGAGCCCGGGGCACGCACGAACACCGGGTCCGCGTGGTATCAGGCGGGCCGGCGGGGCCTGCGCGCTGAGGAGCCTTCCGTGAGGCCGGCCGCCGATCTTCTGCACGCCCCGGTCCTGGGCCGCTTCCTTCGCTGGAGACATGCGCGCACGACTCTCCAGTCGATCATGCTCGCCCTCGCAGCCCTGATCATCCTGGACGGGCTTTTCGGACCCCAGATCGCGCCCCGCAACCTGGCCGGAGTGCTCCCCTGGGTGCACTGGCGCGGGTTCGTCGTACTCGCCCTCCTCGTGGCGGGGAATCTGTTCTGTGCGGCGTGCCCCTTCATGCTTCCCCGGCGCCTCGCGAAGCGGCTCTTCCCCGGGAATCGACCCGTGCCGCGCGTGCTCAGGGGGAAGTGGCTCGCCGTCGCGCTCCTTTTCGCGTTCTTCTGGGCATACGAGGCCTTCGACGTCTGGGCGAGCCCCTGGCTCACCGCCTGGGTGGTCATGACCTACTTCGCCCTCGCCTTCGCGGTGGATGCGTTCTTTCGCGGAGCAGCGTTCTGCAAGCATGTCTGCCCGATCGGTCAGTTCCATTTCGTGAATGCGATGGTCTCTCCCCTGGAGGTCCGGGTGCGGAACCTGGACACCTGTGCGAACTGCAGTACCAAGGACTGCATTCGAGGACGGTACGCTCCGGCGAGCCCCCTCTCCGAACCCCATCCGATCGGGACCCCGGGCCAGGCGCTCGGCCTCGATGGGCTGATTCAGAGCGGGTGCGAGCTAGCGCTTTTTCAGCCCCGCAAGGAGGGAAATCTCGACTGTACTTTCTGCATGGAGTGCATTCACGCCTGCCCCCACGACAACGTCGGGATCCTGCTGCGTTCGCCGATCCGCGAATTCGCCTCAGACCCCGTGCGATCCGGTGTCGGGCGCATCAGCCGACGCCCGGATTTCGCAGCCCTCGCCCTCCTTCTCACCTTCGGCGCTTTCCTGAATGCCTTCGGGATGGTCGAACCCGTGTACGCCCTGCAGTCGTGGGTGGGCCGCATCCTCGGCACGGCTTCGGAGCCGCTGCTGCTCGCTCTCTTCTTCGTGGCGGGGCTCGGGATCATTCCTCTCGCGCTCACTTCCGCCGCTGCCTGGGCGAGCGGACGGCTCGCGGGTAGTTCCGCACCGCTCTGGCGAGGGGTCACGGCGTACGCGTGGTCGCTCGTCCCCCTCGGGTTGGGGATGTGGGCCGCGCACTATCTGTATCACTTCCTCACGGGCGGGCTCACAATCGTACCGGTCGTGCACGAGTATCTGTCCGATCTGGGCGTTGTCTCCGCCGGCTCTCCCCGCTGGGGGATGGGCTCGCTCGTTCCGGAGTCCTGGCTCTTCCCGATACAGTTGATCCTGCTCCAGCTCGGGCTTTTCCTGACGCTCCTCGCGGGCCACAGGATCGCGCTGCGGGAGGAAGGGGCGCGGAGCCGGGCGCTCAGGGCCTTCGCCCCCTGGGCGGTTCTCGCCACATTCCTCGCACTGGCTGGGATCTGGCTCTTCTTCCAGCCCATGGAAATGCGGGGCACTTTCCAGGCCATCTGACCTGCAACCGGGATCCACGTTGATGAAAACCGAGGTGGAGCAACGACCCCTGTGGGCACGACCCCTCCGGGCGCTTCTTCCGACCGTATTCGCCGGAGCGCTGCTGGTCGCGGTTCTCTTCGCGCCGTCCGGACCCGTGTTCGCGAATGGCGGGACGCTCCGCCTGGCCAACCTTCCGATGGGCGACTACCGCGTGTCGGTCTACACCGACCCCACGCCGGTGCGTCCCGACTCGCTCGATGTGAGCGTGCTGATCGTGCAGGAGGGACTGAATGCAATCCCTGAGGATGTGCAGGTCGTCGTGCGCGCGGAACCGCTCGATCACAGCGGGCTCGTGCAGGTGCGGATGGCCACGCGGGAGCAGGCGGACGACCCGCGCTACTATGCCGCCAAGTTCGCCCTGGGAATGGAGGGGATGTGGAGGATCGCCCTCGAGGTGGAGGGGCCGCAGGGCCAGGGATCCGCGGTGTTCGAGATCCGGGCCCGCGAAGCCGGACTTCTCGGGAACCCGATGATCGTGATTCTCCTCGCCCTCCTCCCCCTTGCCGCCGCCGCAGGCTGGATTCTCAAGGGCGATGGCGGAGGCGAGGAGGGCGCGGAGAACCCCTGACTCGGAAGGTTCTCTTCGGTCAGTCCAGCCGCTCGTCCAGGAGCTTCCGAAGCCGTTCGATCTCTTCGCGCGGCAGATCCCTGTCGGAGACAAGCTGCGTGACGAGTAGCTCCGGGGAGCCCGAGAAGAGCTTCTTCAGCAGCCGGCGGAGATGGCTCTCCTGGGCCTGGACACGCTCCACGAGAGGATAGTAGCGATACGCCCTTCCTTCCGCTTCGTGCCCCACGTACCCCTTCTCCTCGAGGGTACGCAGGATCGTCAGGACCGTGGTGTAGGCCAGCTCGTCGATGATGCGCTCGCGCACCTCGAGGACGGTCCCCGACCCTCGCTCCCAAAGGACGTCCATTACGTCCAGTTCCCGGTTGGTGAAAATCACTTCACGTCGTGGCACAGGCCCCCCTCTCGGCGGTTCTAGTGTGGTGCTTGAATGGGAAAGTGTATGTCTAGTTTACGAGCCGAAGCCTCCACGTCAAATCGGACCGGAGGGAGGGCGCACCGCACAATGGTCCCCACACCCAAGCCGTGACCGGTTGCGGGCAACGGCCCGGTAGATGAAGTCGGCCAGCCTGCGGATGCCGGGGACTCGGAAAAAGGGCCCGAGGATCCGCCACCGGGGAAGGAGCTTGAGGATTTCCTCCACAGCGAGCGCCCCCTGCCACCGGGCTCCATCGGGGGAAACGAGCTGCATCGCGCTTTCGAACTCCTCCCGGGAGATCTGCGGGAATCGCGCCGGTACGGCGGGTTCCTGGAAGGGGATGAATTCGAAGCGGTGGTCCCGGTCTCTCTCGTTCAGCCACGCGACGGACCGGGAGCAGATCCCGCATTCGCCGTCGAAGATGAGAGTGTATCGGGGTTTTCCCATCGGTTTCCGCGCTATTCCAGCTCGAGCTGGACCCGGGCCGCGGCCTCCAGCGCCCTAGCCCTCGCCTCCGTAACCGAATCCGCATGGGCGAGGGCCACCCCCATTCGTCGAAACGGATGGGCCTCGGGTTTCCCGAACAGGTGGATCCGCGCCCCTTCCACCTGGAGCGCGCGTGAGAGCCCGCGGTACCCCTTCACCTTACCGTCGCGGTCCGCCAGGATCACCGCGGAGGCGGCGGGAATGGAATTCCGGATGGGAGGCACGGAGTGCCCGAGCACGGCCCTCAGGTGCAGGTCAAACTGGGAGGGGTCCTGGGAGGCCAGGGTGAGCATCCCGGTATCGTGCGGCCCGGGCGAGAGCTCCGAGAAGATGACCTCATCCTCAGTCAGGAAGAACTCGACGCCGTAGATGCCCGCTCCCCCCATCCTCTCGACCGCGATCCGGGCCATCCGCTCCATTTCGATGCGCTGTTCCTCGGTGACTCCGGCGGGAGCCCAGGACTCCCTGTAGTCGCCCCGCTCCTGGCGGTGTGCGATCGGTTCGAGGAAATGGAGTTCCCCGGTCCATTCGCGGAGGGTGAGAAGAGTGATCTCGGTGTGGAAGTCGATGAACTCCTCGACGATCACCCCCTTTGCATCCCCTTCCCCTCCCTCCTTCGCGAAGGCCCAGGCATAGTCCACCCGGGCCGGGCCGCTCACCACGGAGAGCCCGCGGCCGAGCGTCGAGTCTCCTGGCTTGACGACGCAGGGATACCCGATGCGGTCACAGGCGCGCTGCAGCTCGTCTTCCGTCGAGGCGGTGGCCCAGGCGGGCGTCCTGAGTCCCAGTTCCCGGTCTACCACCTCGCGGAGCCCCGACCGGTTTCGAGCCAGGTGCACAGGCCCCGAGCCCGGAGCCACCCGGAACCCTTCGGCTTCGAGGGTCTTGAGCGTTTCGGTGCGAACGCCTTCGACTTCCGGGAGGATGAGGTCGGGGCGGTACGTGCGGATGACTCCCTCGAGCGCGGTCCCGTCTCTCAGCGAGATGACCTCGACCGCCTGGGCCACGGCCATCGCCGGGGCGCCTGCGTAGCGATCGGCCACCACGACGTGAATTCCCATCCGTCGAGCCGAGATGGCGAGCTCGCGGGCCAGTTCCCCGGCACCGAGGAGGAGGAGGGTGCGCACTTCGCCGGGGGCGCCGGTGCTCATTCGGGGCCTCCCCCGTGGGCCGGGTCGCGGCCAGCCCTTACCCAGAGGGCCGCAAGGGGGGGAAGAACCGCGATCTGGGCGAGCGCCGCTCCGATTCCGGGAAGGAGCGCGGCCATGAGGTAGCCTCCGTCGCGTGCTGTGGCACCGCCGAGAAGAGCGGCAAGGATGAAGCCGATGCGCCCCGCGAGGACCGCCCCCGCCATGGCAATGAACGGATTCCAGCGAAGCTGCCCTCGCAGCGCTCCCGCGATCCCGCCGTAGAGGCCGAGCTCCAGCACCATCGCCGGGAGCACCGGAGTGAGTGGGAATCCGGTAAGGAGATGGCTCACGAGCGGGGCGCCGACCCCCACCACGGCTCCAGTGCGCCACCCGTAGACGAGCCCAGCCAGAAGGACGGGCCAGTGCATCGGGAGAAGCTGCCGAACCGGAAGCCCCGCCGTGTGGGCGACGGCCGGAAGGGCGACGGCGACGGTCAGGAGGGCAATCTGCAGTCCGAAGGCCCGCACCCCGACTGGAGAGAGCGTGAGGGGGGCGGGAGCTGCCGCGGGGGTCGAAGACATCACTGGATCCCGATTCGGGGAAGAGGAAGGAGTGGGGGAGAGGAAGGAATGGATCCAGTCCGAATTTATCCGACGCCGGCGTGGGACGCCACCGGGGTGCGGGCTGTTACGGGGGCTGGGGGTAGTGCGGTGGAAGTTCTGTGGCGTTCGAGCGCCGCGGCATCCGAGCGCCGTGGCATGCGAGCGTCGTGGCATGGGAGCGGCGCGGCATCCGAGCGCCGCCGCATCCGCTCGGGAGTCGTTGCTCCTCCTCGCCCTG
>JBGTMU010000219.1:0-1704 GCA_041743405.1 Longimicrobiales bacterium
CCTGGAAGAGATGAATGCCCGGTGGAAGGCCCGGCACACGGAACGCCGCTTCCGGCTCTCGCTCCACTCCCGGATCGTGCTCGTGTCGACGGCGGGGCTCCTTCTCGGGGGATGGCTCCTCTATGCCCTGCTCGAGTGGCAGGGGGTGCTCGGGGGGATGTCGATCCCAGGCCGCGTGGAGAACGCGCTCTTCATGAGCGCCACCGCGCGCACCGCCGGGTTCAACAGCGTCCCTTACGCGGAACGGTACTCATGTTCCTGGGAAGGATCGGACCGCTGTCGTTCGCGGCTGCGATCGCCATGAAGGCGAGCGGCCCTTCCCGGCGCTATCACTTTGCCCGGGAAGATGTTTCGATCGGGTGACCCGCGAGGAGGATGGAAAGCGATGAAGCTGAAGAGGATCGTCGTGATCGGGCTCGGAAACTTCGGCTCCGCCGTGGCCGACACGCTGGCGGGGAAGGGGCATGACGTGATCGCCGTGGACCGGGATTCCGTCGCGGTGGATCGCATTGCGAACCGGGTCCCCCGGGGCGGTAGTCGGAGACGGGACGGAGGCCGCGATCCTGTCGGAAGTCGGAGCCGATCGGGCGGATGTCGCCGTGATCAGCACCGGCGACGACATCACCGCGTCGATCTTGGCGATTCTCGCCGTGCAGGACCTGAAGATCCCGAGCATCCACGTGAAGGTGATCTCGACCCCGCACGCGCGCGCCGTCGAGAAGCTCGGGGTGACGGAGACCATCTTTCCGGAACGGGACACCGGGCAGCGGCTGGCCGAGAGGCTCGGAACCGCGTCGATCTTGAACTACGTGCCGCTTAGCGCCGGGTTCTCGCTCCAGGAGATGGCCGTGCCGGACGCGTGGGTGGGCCGCTCGCTGAGGGAGCTGGATCTCCGAAGATCGCACCGGGTCTCGATCGTGGCGGTGCACGACATGCTGACGGACGAGGTGTCCGCGGTCCCGGATCCGGATGCGCCGCTCAAGGAGAGTGATACGCTGTTTGTGGCGGGGGGGGTGGGGGAGTTGGAGCGGGTGGGGCGGGTGAGGTGAGGGGGTGGAGTCGGAGGGGGGTGGTAACGCTCCATTTGACTAGGACTTCCGGCTCATTGGCACTTCGTGCCCAGAGCGGTAGCAGTGTCCCCGATGGGAGGCGTGCACCCGCCTGCAGGACGGGTGTCAGGTGGTTACCGTACTTGTTGTGAGTTCTCTAAACTTTGTCCCCGTTTCTCTCTAAAGTTTGTCCCCCCTGGGAGGGTTGGGTTACGCGGCTTCGATGTCGGGGTCGGCCTCCGGTTTGAGGTGGCGGGTTCGGTAGGAGCGGCCGCGAAGTAGGTAGTGGGTTCCGCGCTCCAGGAGTCGGTCGAGGATCGCTTCCGCGAGGTCACCATCATGGAGCAACTGGCCGAGCGCGGCCAGAGGCTTGTTCGTGGTTACGATCATGGGGCGACGCTTGAGGTGGCGATCATTGACCACTCGGTAGAGCACGTTGGCGGCGTCCGGGGCATAGCTCTGGTACCCGAGTTCGTCGAGCACGAGCACGTGCGGATGGACGTAGGGCTCGAGTGCCTCTTCCAGCCTGGCCTCGGCGGCGGCTCTGGAAAGCACTCCGATGAGTTCGTCGGCGGTCGTGAACCGGGCCTCGAACCCGTTCTGGATGGCGCGGTAGGCGATAGCCACTGCGAGGTGGGTCTTTCCTCGCCCGGGT
>JBGTMU010000220.1:0-10078 GCA_041743405.1 Longimicrobiales bacterium
AACCACTCATCGAATTCCGCCAGAGTTCGGGGGTAGTCCACCCCGCCTATCGGATGGGATGTCGTAGCGGACACCCCTATATCTTGGGGTAAGGGGAGCGAAGTGGATACCCCCTTCCGAGGAAATTGACCTTCAGGTCGAAGTCCGACGGGTTCGTTGCGGCCGCCTTCGCCACATCGAAAGCCACCTGCTTGTCTGCGACGAGCTCGAGCAGATGCTGGTCGAAGCTCCGCGAGCCGTAGTGTTCCCGACCTTCTTCGATCAGGTCGGGGATCTCCATGGTCCGATTGGGATCCTTGATGCAGTCGCGGATGGTGCCCGTCACGACCATGACTTCGCACGCCACGACCCGCCCCTCACCCTGCGCCTTGGGAAGAAGACGCTGCGACACCACCGCCTGGAGCGTCTCCGAAAGCCGGATTCGCACCATCTCCTGCTCGGCCTGATCGAAGACAGCCACGAGGCGGGAGATCGTCTGAACCGCGTCCTGCGTATGGACCGTCGAGATCACGAGGTGCCCCGTCTCGGCCGCCTTGAGTGCGATGTCGATGGTCTCGCTGTCTCGCATCTCCCCGATCATGATCACATCGGGATCCTGACGGAGCGCCGAGCGGAGGCCGGAGCCGAAGGACTTCGTGTCGGTCCCGATATCCCTCTGGGTGATCGACGACTTCCGGTCCCGATGGAGAAACTCGATCGGGTTCTCAAGCGTCACGATGTGCTTGTCGAAGTTCATGTTGATGTGCTGAACCATTGCAGCCATCGTCGAGCTCTTTCCCGAACCCGTGACCCCGGTCACGAGAATGAGCCCCCGCTCGTTCTCCGCAATCTTCTCGAGCACATCGGGCATCCGGAGATCGGCGAAGGTCGGGACCTCGATCGGAATCACGCGCATCACGATCATCAGGGAGCCGCGCTGGCGCAGGATGTTCACCCGGAAACGGCCGAGTCCGGGGAGTCCCCAGGAGCAGTCGTAGTCGGTGAGCGTGTCGATCAGTTCGCGGTCGTGCTCGTTGGGCATGAGCTTGAGCGCGAGACCCCGGACCTGATCCTGGCTGAGGCGCTGCTGGGTGAGAGCGGCGAGTCGGCCATGCACGCGCGCCCGGATCACGTCACCGGACTTGATGTGGATGTCGCTCGCACCCCGCTCGATGGCGGCCTTGAAGATCTCGGTCATGGGTGTCGGGTCTGGTGGGGGGAACCGCGGACAGAGGAGGATCGACTCAACATACCGCTACCCGCCTTGACACCGCTACCGCCTCAGTGAGGCGTTCCAATCCGCCAGTCCATACCCATCCGCTCCCGCACCTCGCCCATCGTCTCCTTCGCAACCGCACGCGCGCGCGCGGCCCCTGCATCGAGGATCTCACGCACCCGGCCGGGGTGGGCCGTGAGTTCGGCGGCTCGCTCCCGGACTTCGGCGAAGTGATCTCCGATCGACTCGGCCAGGATCCGTTTGCAGTCCACGCATCCGCGGGTACCCGCACGGCACTGCGCCGCGATATCGGGGAGGAGCGCCGGGTCCGTGAAGTGCCGGTGAAGAGTGTATACGTTGCACACCTCGGGACGCCCCGGGTCGTCCCGCCGGACGCGCTGCGGGTCGGTCATGGCGGTGCGCACACGGCTCCAGATCTCGTCTGGCTCAGCGAGCACGCGCACGGTGTTCCCGAGCGACTTGCTCATCTTCGCATCGCCATCCAGCCCGAGGATCCGACCGGCGTCACTCAGGATCGCTTCCGGCTCCGGGAAGTAGTCGCCGAATCGCGCGTTCCACTTTCGGGCGACGTCGCGTGTAAGCTCCAGATGCTGAAGCTGATCTTCCCCTACGGGAACCCGTGAAGCCCGGTAGAGGAGGATATCGGCGGCCTGGAGAACCGGGTAGTTCAGGAGCCCGGCAGGGATCGATTCGAGTCGCGCCGACTTGTCCTTGTACTGGGTCATCCGCTCCAGATCCCCGACTGGGGCCACGGAGTTGAAGAGCCAGGCCAGCTCGGTGTGCTCCGGAACGTCGGATTGCACGAAGATGGTGCTCCGCTCCGGATCCAGCCCGACCGCCAGGAAGCTCACCGCGAGGTCGTACACGCGCGTCGGGAGATCGGCTGGGGTGAATTCACCCACGATCGCATGCTGATCCACAACGCAGAAGAAGCACTCGTTTCCCTCCTGCATCCGGACCCACTGCCGGAGCGCACCCAGGTAATTGCCCAGATGGGCTTCCCCCGAAGGCTGCATGCCGCTGAAGATCCGGAATCCTGCGCCTTGTTCGCTCATGGGCGTCAAGTTAGAGAGGAAGGGGGGAAGCTCAAAGGGCTGGATGCAGTTCCTTCTCGCTGAGATAGTGGAAGTCCGTCCACTCGCAGTAAGGGGTCAACCGGCTCTCCATGAAGCGCCGCATGTTCACGTTGGTGTGCGCGGTCTCGAACACGCAAAGCGATCTGGATCCGTGGAGCTCAGCCTGGCGCCGAGACACGTCCCACACGCCGGCCACCATCCAGCCCAGCCGCTGCATTTCAGGAAGCACGTATCCGAAGCTGTAATGAAAACTGCCGGTCAGTGCGCCTTGCGAAGCCTGAATCCAACCAACGATCCGTCCGTGTCGCCGCAGCATGACTGACAACTCGGGCACGGCGGCGATCTGGTTGTGAGGACCAAAGGGATCGAACTGCCGGTGCTCCTCCGGCATGACATTTTCAACCAGGTGCCGGACTTGAGCGCGCTCGGACTCGCCCAGACCCACCCAATCCGTGGTGGTGAACCCACGCTCTGCAAGCCGGCTCAGGAACGGTGCCCAGTCGACCTCGGCCCGAAGCGCCCAGCTTGCACGGCCTGCCAGGCGGAAATGAAGCTCGGCCGGGGCCCTCCACTTGCCGCGAGCCAGCAGGGCCTCGAACGCGACGCGGGCGGCCAGTCTGCTCGAGTGCTCAGCGCGCAGGGAATGGGTACCACTTGCCAGCGCCAGTCGCTCGCCATGAGCAAGCAGACGCCCCCCGATGCCGCAGCGCCTCAACAGAGGCAGAACCATGATTGACAGAAGTTGTCGACGAGGAGAGTCGGGTGTGCCAGGCGCTGGAGGCACGCCTGCACCATCCGAGGCTTCCCGGCCTGCCAGCGCCCCTGCTACCGATTCGCGACTGTCAGCGAGCAGCGCCCCGAATGGCCGTGAGAAAAAGGCCAGCCCCACCGGCCGTTCATCGAGCCAGGCACCGAGGGCAAGCCGCTCGTGAATGAACTGCCCACCCTCGGTGCCCAGCAGCAATGACCTGTAGCGCGGAAAGGTGAAATCCTCGAAGCCGCGGGCAGGACCCCGAATCAGGCCGGTGTGCAGTCGGGGCAGACCCCCGAGCTCATCCAGCGTCGGCTCGCCTGTTACAGATCCCCGGCCTTCGGGGTGGCGGTCGGGCCGCTGCAGTCGCCGCCTGTCACCAGATCGGGCTCGTCGTCAGACAACTCGGCCGCCGAGTTCATGGCCTGGCTGAGCTGTTCGTCGAACGCGGAGTTGCCAGCATGAAGGACTACCAGAAAAAAAGAGGTGGGGGCGAGATCGGCTCGTCATTCGAAGTGGGCGTTCTGATCCGGCGTGAGCAGGACACAAGTGTCCCTCGTTGACACGATCACAGAGGCCGAGGTTCCGCCGTGCCCCCGCACCCCGCGAGCCGCGTCCTCAGCCCTACCCTCCAATTCAGAAATCGTCTGTTTTTCCGGAGGATGAGGGTGATTCACTGAACCGCGAGGGCGCACTTCACATCCGTCTCGCCTAAATTGATTGGAACAGAAAGGGGACAGGAACCGTGGCGGACGACGCGAGAGTGTGCTCCCATAGGCCCGAACGGAGTGACCTAAGGATGATCGCAAGGGAACCGGGAAGGGTGCCCATGTCGTGGTTGGGGCTCCGCAAAAAAAAGATACGTTTCCGCCTCCTCGTTATGTGGTCGCCGTCCTGCTTCCTCCTGTTACTGGTGGGCTGTTCACCCGGGGAAAGAGATTACCTCGCAGAGGCAGAAGAGATACCCAAGCTGGATGTCGCACAGCATTCCGCTACAGGAACAAGAGGGTTGGACGTTCCTTCGGGCGATCCAGAGGCACCGCGCGATACGGTGCGCGCGAGTGGGCAAATGGGCGAGTCGATGTCGTGGCGGCGGGTCACGATGTTGCGGGTCGTCGACGATCAACTGCTCGTTGGCGATCAATGGGCATCACCACTCGTGCATGTATTCGAACGAAAGAGCCGCGACTACCTAGGGGGATTTGGACGCTCCGGACGGGGGCCTGGGGAGGTACTCGACGCGAGTTGGATCACTCGTGCTGCCGGAGAGGGGGCACGGGTCTGGGTCTTCGATTCAGGGAACCGCAAGTTCGTGGAGTTCGAGCGAAGCCCGCGCGGCACCTACGACTGGTCGAGGGAGGTTCGTCTTGAGAGTCCCCTGCCTCCGGCGCAGCCCGTTTGGACCGAGAAGGGGATCCTTACGAATGGGTTCTTCCCATCCTTCACACTCATGGAGCTCGACCGCTCTGGCTCACCCACCCGGCGCATCGCGGTTTCTCCTCCTTCCTTGAGCGCTCGAATGGAGGACATTCGTGGGGCCATGAGTTTCAATCGGAACAGAATGGCGATCTCGCCGAGCGGCAATCGGGTGGTGCTTGTATACCAGTCTAATAGCCGACTCGATTTCCTGAACGCGTCGGGCGAGTTGACCCACTCGCGCGAGGGTCCTGTTCCGATCCGCCGGAGTTTCTATTACGCGGCCGGAGAGCCACAAGGTCGAGCATTTAGATGGAATCCTGAAGAAAACGAGTGGGCCTACGTGGGAGTGGATGTCACCGAGGAGCTCATCTTTGCATTGTTTTGTGGGAAAGGGTGCCCGGAGGACTCACCGTTCCCGAACATGATACACGTCTTTGGTTGGAGCGGCGGATTCAGGGGCGCCTTCGCCCTCGACCGATCGGTTGCGACGATCTCAGTTTCCGAGGACGGCGGGGACCTCTATGGATATAGCGAAGAGCCAGAGCCAGCGATCTACTACTGGGAGGTTCCGGCTGGCTATAGGAAGTAGCTGACTTGTGAGGTACCCCTCCGCGCTGAGGGGTGCTTCATCTAGCGGACCGGCGCACGAGGCTTCGGTCTGATTCATACCCTTCATTCGGGAGGACTGACGATGGCGAAGTCACTCATCGCGGTATTGGCGGTCTCGCTTGTGCTGGTGCCCCTGGAGGTCGACCTTCGACCAAGCGGAGTCGAAGGAGAGGCTTGGTTTGGCGACGTGTTCACTTTGTCGGAAGCTCAGTGTGCCATGGTTGCTGACCCCGACGACGACCCTTGGGGGCCGTGTGAGGAGCCGAGCATATTCTTTCCCTGTGATGAATGCGAGAATGCTCCATGGGACTTCTGCGACCACACCCAGGCGTTCGAGGTCTTTGAGCACATGCGACCGTACTAACCGTCCGGTCGGTGCAGACTTTCGTTGGGATGGTTCCGGCATACTCGCACTGGACCTCGCACGCAAGATTCGACGCGACGATTTCCGGAGACCTAACCGGTCAACGGGTAGCCCGTGGCGAGTAGAGGTTCAGCCGTGGGTGATCAGGCTTTGCTCCAACGTCGGTCTGCACCGGCCGTACGGACCTCTGGAATAGGGGTATCCCGTTGGCCCGAACCTGCCGTTGACTCTAGTGTAAGGGAGGGATCTTGGCGGGCGTTGGAGGCGATGCACCGCGTGTATCGGGTTGCCCGGGAAGCAGGCGATCGATCAAGGAAGACAGCGCGGGTGGCTGGTGCGATCGCTGCCGAGAACGCGCTCCCGCGAACACGTTGGCTTCGAAACATATCGAACCGATACCTCGACGGGGCATCTGAGGGGGCACCCGAGAGAACGCACGTCTTGCTGCAACCGGAGGAGGTCGCAGGCTTCAGCCTCCTGCCCTGTCGATCATCGGGCAGGCCGTGATGATCGGTCCGACGAGTTCGGGAAGCATCACGAGCCACACACCATACCTCTTCTCTGGAACGAAGTCCGGCTCGGGGCAGGTAAACGGCGTTCCTTGGCCACTGGTACTCACGCAACCTGGCTGAGTTTTCGACCGGTGCGTGTTGGGAAGGACCATGATGACGAACGAGATGGGGGAAACGATGAAGAGCATTCCTATCGTCGCGCTGATGTTGACCTTCTTCGCAGCGCCACTCACGGCGCAGGAGGTGAGTGGGCTGGTAGCGGAACACTGGACCCTGGCGCCCGTTCCAGCTGCGGTGGTTACGCTGTTTCTTCTTCATGAGGAGGAGGATTCGGACCCACAGTCCATCGCAACCGTCCTCGCCGATGAAGAGGGTGCGTTTCGCTTTGAGGATCTCACACGTGGACGGTATCGTGTTCAGGCCGAATACGATGGCCTGACCAGTCCGATGTCCTCCGTCTTGGACCTGGCAGCCGACGACTCGGTCATGGATCTGGTCCTTATGGTACCTTCGCCCCTGCTCATTCTCGCTTCAGCATGTGATCTGGAGGCGGTGGGTGGAAGCGTGGTCGTGGGGACCGTCCTGGACGAGGTCTCGGAGGTCCCGCTCCCTGGTGCGACGGTGACGGCTCAGTGGACCGTTGACAGTCGTCAGCGCGAAGCCGTCACCGAGACCAACGGGCGGGGCCACTTCCAGCTCTGTGGGGTGGGGCCATCCTCTGACGTCCGTTTCCGGGCCCAGACTTTGGGGCGGGAGAGCTCCTGGGTTGGGGTGTCCCTTGTCCGTCCCGCGTTAGTCTTTCATGACATCAGCATTCCCTTCGCGGAAGGGGCCACGGAGAGGAGCGAGCTGATCGCAGAGCAGACCCTTCTGGAAATGCGCGGAGCCATGGGGGATTTGCGCGGCATCCTCGTGGATATCGGCACAGGTGAACCCATCAGGCAGGCGATCGTGCGGGTACTTGGAACCAGCCTTCAGGGCATGACCGACGACGACGGCTCGTTCACGTTCTCGAATATCCAGCCCGGAGTATACACTCTTGAGATCCGGCACCTGGGCTATAGCGTGCAGTCCGGCGAGGTGGAGGTTCCGGAGGGTCGCGACGTGCTGGTGCATATGCGCCTTTCTCCCCAGGCCATGGAGCTCGAAGGAATCTCGGTCACGGTAAGATCTCGTGTCGAGGCGGCAATTCGGACTGCGCCATTCAGACGCTCGGTCGTGACGGGGCGACAGATCCTTGAGGCTGAAGAGCGAGGTGCGCGTCCCGCAGATGTCCTGCGGGCGAGCGTTCCGGGCCTTCGGGTGACCGAGCGATACACCGTGTTCGGGACCGATCTTTGCATCATGACGAATCGGCGAATTCAGCGCCTCATGGAGGGTCCCCCCCCCCGGGGAGAGCCCTGCAGGGAAATGGTAGCGTTGGTCATTGATGGAACCCGCATTGGGGCCCCTGATGCGGCAAATGTGCTCCTGGGTCTTTCGATGTCCGACGTTGAGAGCATTGAGTTCCTGCAACCCATGCAGGCTGCGACGCTTTACGGCACCGGAGGGAATGTTGCAAACGGAGTGGTGGTGATCTGGACCCGCGGGAAAGGACCGTACACGAGTTCGAGCAGGAATCGCTAGGAGTCATGGCCGGTCTCAGGTTCTGCGGGGGATTCCGCGGGGCCGTCTCGCCACGAGGCCAGAGACGGGACGGGTCGGGGCTTCCGCCGCCCGAGTGGGTTTCAGAGGTCCGCTTGTGGCGGGAGGACGTCGCGGAACAGGTCCACCATTGAGGACCTCGTGAGTTTGCGGATACCGGTACCCGAGAAGCGGCGCGCGTAGTTGTCCAAGGCTTTCCCTGAGCCGAACCCCAGCGCGAACGCCACGCCTTGCGTCGGAGAGCCTCTCTCCACCTCGGAGACGGCCCGTGTCAGGATCATCCACCGAATGAGCCATCCCGCGGGAGGCAGGCCTTCCTTCTTGAGGATATAGTGGAGTTGCCCCGCGTGGGCTCCCCTCATCCAGAGACTCGCCAGAGAGTCCGGATTCATGGCGGGCACCCCATCGTCTGGCAGACCCCGGTGGGCCCAAGGGATCGCGCGCCGAAGCAATCGGCAACACCACTCCGGAAGGAAGTCGCCCAAACAACTGAGAACTTCCTCCATTTCTTGGCCCGTGAGAGCGCTCCGGAGCGCAGCGGTCAACTCCTCAAGAGGGTCAACCGTGTCGATTAGCACCACACTCTGGACTCCGGTGTCACGGACCGCAAGCCATTCCGATAGACTAAGGCTCCCGGAATTCCCGACCGCCAGAACGGGGGCTGCAGAAGCGATCGCTGCAATTCGTGTGATCGCCTCCCCGTCGGAGTCCCCGGCAATTAGGGCTGGGTCCACCAAGACGAGCCGTGGTTGCGAGCACGCTACCTGGCGAGTCAGGTGCGAGAAGTCAGCCAGCCATTCGGCTCGGGAATCTCGTATCCAGCCCTCCTTCATGAGCGAGCGAAGAGCAGCGCGGACCAGCGTCCGGTCTTGAGGATGAGTCAGTCCCAACACCCCGTCGCGGCGGCGTATTTGCGATTGGGAGCGCACGACTAGGGAAGGGTGCGTCATTGGTGGGCCCGAACGGGATGAGCGAAGCGACGGTCCGAGATGTCAGAATCGACCTCACGGAGAGTACTGTACCCCCCGTATCTTGTCAAGAATGACGGTATAGGGGTGCCCCAGTGAAGGAAGTCCGGTGCCCAATCTCCTCGATCCACCGTCTCTCCTCGCCTGCCCTCGCAGCCACAAACCCCGTCCCAGACTGCCCGCCTAGCGGGACGGTCGCCGTCGTGCGGTACGGCATCGCCGACAACGTGTCAAGTAAGATGGAGGACGATTCGACGAGTCGGAAGGGGATCTTCGTCTCGACCAGAAGCACCTGTTCCAGGCTCTCCTAAGCGCGCCCGAACTCTCCCGCCTCGAGCATGGCGCAGAGCGGGCCTGAAGAGGGCACGCGGGAGGAAGTCGCACTGCCGATAGAACGGCTATCTCGATTACCAGCCGGCCCAGGAAATGGGGCCACTCACCGGTTCCGCTAATCGCCTCCGGGAAGGGCGGTGGACGGCTGATCCAACCATCGCCCGGCTCAAGGGTTCCCGGTGGGTTAGGAGATGACTACCCATGCCAGAACCCCTTCCCATCCCGCCCGTCCCACCGAAGCGCCCGTGTATCCGGTGCTCGAGCATCACCTAGCGACCTTCCTCCCTGAGGCACAGGACGCTGACGCCCTGGTCTGGCCTATCCCGGCTCGGGTGGAACGCGACTCCCGAAGCTACCTGAACTGCGGCATGCTCGAGCACGCGTTTGCGCGTCTGCTCGGCACGGACCGTGGGTATGACCGGCTCCTGGCCTTGTCGAACGATGCCCTCGACGGAGTTCTGCGTTCTCTAAACTCTGACCGCTTTCCTCTCTAATTCCTGTCCTCCCTGGGTCATGCTCACTTAGGATTCTCCCTTCGGATTCGTCCTGTGCGGGCGGCGAAGTGATCGAGCTGCTTTACCTTGCGGCGAAGCTTTGGAAGTCCATTTCGCTCGGCCGTGGTAGAGCCATCTGCGCTCAGACCCTCGTCGAAGTCGGACTGGACCGCCCAATTCCGAGCCATGTTGGACCACGGCTCGGACTCCTTCTTCAGCTTCTCCGGACTCCGTCCCGCCCGGACCAACTCCACGATCCGACGCCCGAGCGCTGCTGGAGGCCTCTTCGTCCGTCGTGCCATGCGGCCACGTCCTTTACCTCAAGCGTGGGGTGTCCACCGAAACGGGGGAACTCCGCAACCGCTTGTCACTCTGATAGTGGAAGTCGGTCCACTCGGCGTACGGGGTCAGCTGGCGCTCCATGAAGCGCCGCATGGCGGCATTGGTGTGCGCGGTCTCGAAAACGCAGAGCGATCGGCTGCCGTGAACGTCGGCCCGGCGCATGCCTGGAAGCTCGGCGGTGAGCATGAGGTAGTCGCGGGGGTCCGACCGTTCTGGTTCGAGGAGAGCGCGCCGGTCAGTCCAACGCCCATGCGAGCGCGGCCGCCCCGCGAGCTCCATCCACCGGTCGGGGATGAAGCCGGAACCCGTCCCGCTCGAGCGCCATCACGGTGCGCCCGTGCAGCGGTCCG
>JBGTMU010000221.1:0-10965 GCA_041743405.1 Longimicrobiales bacterium
CATTCAGCACATCCAGGTTGGTGATTCGGACGTTTCCCCGTTGCGTGGGGAAGCACCCCTCGATCCGTTGAAACTGCTCTTCGGTGATAATCATCCATCAAGATAACACTTCAAGACCGTAGTGTGAACAGGCCCTAGCCGGAATCCGAAGCGACCTCGGTTACGCGGTTCCGTTTCTCCTCGGGGTACGAGTCCCCCGTGGCCCATCCCCGTCACCTTATGGTATCTTTACTGCTTCGCGCGGAACCGGGGCCCTGGATTGGTGTCTTCTTGAACCGAGGCCCAGCCGGGCACTACATCGACCCATTGATCCCCCAGGGGATCTCGAGCTGAAGGCACGGAGGAGGACATGGGAGAGAGCGGGTCCGAGAACAGGAACACCCTCAGTATCCGGGACAACCGCACCGGAAAGGACTACGAGGTTCCGATCCACGAGGGGAACGTGATCCGGGCGATGGATCTCCGTCAGATTCACGAGGTGGACGGCGACTTCGGCATGATGGCCTACGACCCAGCCTTCACGAACACGGCTTCGACCCGCAGCACGATCACCGATATCGACGGGGATCGGGGGATCCTCCGATACCGGGGGTACCCCATCGAGCAGCTCGCGGAGAAGAGCACCTTCCTCGAGGTGGCCTACCTCCTGCTGAAGGGTGACCTGCCATCGGCCGATGAGTTGAGCGGCTTCACCCACGACGTGACGTACCATACGTACATTCACGAGAACATCAGCAAACTCCTGAGCGGCTTCCGCTACGACGCCCATGCGATGGGTATCATGATCTCCTCCGTGGCGGCCCTCTCCACCTTCTATCCGGAAGCGAAGGCGATCCGCGACCCGGAGAACCGGTGGGTCCAGATCACGCGTCTCGTCGCCAAGATGCCCACCCTGGCGGCCTTCACCTATCGGCACCACCGCGGCCTCCCCCTCGTCTACCCGAACAACGACCTCTCGTACTCCGCGAACTTCCTAAACATGCTCTTCCAGATCGGGGTCACGGAGTACACTCCGAGCCCGGTTCTGGAGCGCGCCCTCGATATTCTGTTCATTCTGCATGCCGATCACGAGCAGAACTGTTCCACCACCGCGATGCGAGTGATCGGAAGCTCCGAAGCCGACCCCTATTCCAGTCTGGCTGGAGCGATGTCCGCCCTCTACGGCCCCCTCCACGGGGGCGCGAACGAGGCGGTTCTCCGGATGCTCCACGAGATCGGCGATGTGAAGAACATTCCCGACTTCATGGACAGTGTGCGCAGGGGGGAGCGGCGCCTCATGGGCTTCGGGCACCGCGTGTACAAGGCGTACGATCCTCGCGCGAGCATCATCAAGCAGGCGGCGTACGACGTCTTCGATGTGACCGGGCGGAACCCGCTCCTGGAGATCGCACTCGAGGTGGAGAAGATCGCCCTCCAGGAAGAGTACTTCGTGGACCGAAACCTCTATCCCAACGTGGATTTCTACTCGGGGTTGATCTATCAGGCGCTGGGCTTCCCCGTGGAGATGTTCCCGGTGCTCTTCGCAATTCCGCGAACCGTCGGATGGCTCGCGCAGTGGGAAGAGATGCTGGAGGACAAGGAGCAGCGCATCGCCCGCCCCCGGCAGGTCTACGTCGGAACTGCAGAACGGGACTACGTTGAGATGGAGGATCGGGGCTGACGGGAGCCGGGACATGAAAGCCGTTCCGCCTGATGAAACGGGAAGGGGAGTACCGGAGGCCGGGGCAATGCGGCTCGATGGCGTTCGCCCCATGGATGTCGGACTGGACGAGCTTCCGGGCGCCGTCTGCGTCTATTACCTGGAGGCACCGGAACCCACGCTGATTGATCCGGGGCCGTCTACCTGCATCACGGCACTCACAAAGCAGCTCTCCGGGGTGGGGGTTTCGCTCGCGGATCTCCGACATGTCCTTCTGACCCACGTTCACCTGGATCATGCCGGAGCCGTCGGGCATCTGGCGCGGGAGAATCCTCGCCTCACGGTGCATGTCCACGAGGAAGGGGCTCCGCACATGGCCTCGCCCGAGCGGCTGGTGGCCTCGACCCGGCGCACCTTCGGGGATGCGCACGACCGACTCTGGGGGGAAGTGCTGCCGGTGCCGGAGAACCAGCTCCGTGGCTGGCGACCGGGGGATTCTCGTCCCCTCCCCGGCATGCTTCCGCTCCCGACCCCGGGGCATATCGCGCACCATCTGGCATGGGAAGCCGAGCGACTCGGAGTCCTTTTCGCTGGCGACTCGCTCGGCATCCTGCTCGCTCCCGGAGCACCGACGCATCCCGCCACGCCACCCCCGTCCGTAGACCTCCTGGCCTGGCATGACACGCTCGAGCGGGTCCTCGCGCCCGTGCAGGTCGATGCCTTCGGAGCGACCCACTTCGGACTCCATCCGGACCTTCATGGTCGGAGGGTTGAACTGCGGACGGCCCTCGACTCGCTCGCGCTCAGAGTCCGAAGTGCGATGCGAGGTGGGGAAGAAGCGGAGGATAGCGATCGCGAGGCGTTCGCTGCGGAAACCATCGAACGGGTGTCGACGGCACGGCAGAGGGCGGAAGTGGAGCGCTATTTCAGAAGCTTTTCCTCCCGTTCCGACTGGGATGGAATGCGCTTTCACCTTGCGAGAAGCGAGGCGGCCGCGGCGTGGGCCGATGCCAGACTGGACGAAAAGGGAGCCCGGTGAGAAGGTAGCGCTGCCACGCTGCTGCTTCGGAAGGGCCGCCACTTCGGCCTTGCGTAGCTGGCCTTCTCATGGAGGCCTGCAAGGGCGGATTACTCCGGCACGAGCGTCCGCCACCCTCTCGGGTCCGCGATCCGGCCATGGACCAGATCCATGAAGCGATCCTGGATCGCCTTCGTGATCGGGCCCATCGTCCCCGTGCCGATCTGGATGCGGTCGACGCTTCGGATCGGAGTGATCTCGGCTGCGGTCCCGGTGAAGAAGAGCTCATCCGCCATGTAGAGCGTCTCACGGGGAACGGGTTGTTCCCGCACCCGGATCCCGAGGTCATCGGCGAGCTGCAGCACCGCGTGCCGTGTGATCCCCGCGAGTGAGGTTCCGTCGAGGACCGGGGTGATCAGAGTCTCGTCGCGCACGAGGAAGAGGTTCTGGCCGATTCCTTCGCTGACTCTTCCCTCCGGCCCGAGCGCGATCGCATCCGCATACCCGTTCGTAACGGCTTCCATCTTCATGAGCTGAGCGTTCACATAGTGCCCACCGGCCTTCGCAGCCATCGGATATGTGTTCGGCGCCGCCCTTGACCAGGAGGAGACGCATACGTCGACCCCGTTCTCGAGCGCGCCTTCCCCGAGATAGGTTCCCCATGGGAACGCAGCGATCCAGGTCTCGATCGGGCTGTCGAAAGGATGAAGACCGGGGGCCCCGTATCCGCGCAGGACCATGGGTCGCAGATAGCACGAGTTGAGGCGGTTGCGGGTGACGGTCTGCACACACGCATCCACGAGGGACGAGAGGTCGTGCTCCGGCACCATGCGGTAGACCCGGCAGGAATCGACGAGGCGACGCAGGTGATCGTGAAGTCGGAAGAGTGCCAGGCCTTCGTCCGTCGGGTACCCGCGCACCCCCTCGAAGATTGAGGTTCCGAACTGGACCGCGGTGCTCAGGAGGTGAACCTGCGCTTCCTCCCAGGGCACAAAGGCCCCGTCCTTCCAGATCCACTCGGACTCACGGATTTTCGACTTGGGCTCAGAAACCGGCATTTCCTCTCTCCTCCAGTGGCAAACGAGCGCACGAACCGATCGTGGAACCTGATCAGCGTCGAAAGTAGGTATCCGTCCCGTCCAGCCAGTCGGCCCGCGGCGGGGAAAAGACGTCCACATCGAAGGTGTCTTCCAGCGCGACGGCCTCGTGGGGAACGTTGGAGGGAATATGAAGGACCTCCCCGGCGCGGACCACGACCTCGTGCGGATCATCGCCGCCGATCGAGAAGCGGAGCGCACCCTCGAGGATATAGGTGAGCTGCTCATTCTCATGATGGTGCATCGGGACCACGGCGCCCTCCTTGAGGTAGACGTGGGCGAGCATCATGCGCTCACCGGTGATCAGGCGCCGGTCGATGCCATCGGTAACCCGTTCGCGTGGGATGGACTCCCATCGAAAATGCCGGACATGGGGGTCGGTCATGGAAGGTCCCTTGATGAGGTTCGGAGTGGTGCGGATCCCGCCCACGATCTATCGAATGGTGCGGCTCTTCACAAGGGGAAGGCGTATGCCGCTGCCTTGTCCCTCGGGGCCTGACCGCTGAAGTTGACCCTGGCCCCGGCAGCGCGGATTGCGATCTGCGAACTCGAAGCCTCGTTCACGTGCACATCCCCGATCCCCAACCCCGATCTTCCGATGACCCACCCGGAATCACCCCCCACTGCCGATCTTGTCCCTTCCACCGTCCGCGCCCCCCGTGGACGGGAGCGGAGCTGCCGAAGCTGGGGAGCGGAGGCGGCGCTCCGCATGCTCATGAACAACCTCGATCCGGAGGTGGCAGAGGATCCCGAGCGCCTGATCGTGTATGGGGGTCGGGGACAGGCTGCGCGGGACTGGCCCTCGTTCCACGCGATCGTCCGGGAGCTGCGATCACTCGCGCCGGATGAGACGCTTCTCATCCAGTCCGGGAAACCCGTAGGTGTCGTGCGCACGCACGCGGACGCACCGCGCGTGCTCATTGCCAACTCGAACCTCGTCCCCCACTGGGCCACCCAGGCGCACTTCGACGAACTGGTGGGGAAGGGCCTCATGATGTTCGGGCAGATGACCGCAGGATCGTGGATCTACATCGGCACCCAGGGGATCCTCCAGGGAACGTACGAGACATTCGCCGAGTGCGCTCGCCAGCACTTTGGCGGCAGCCTGATCGGGCGTGTGGTGGTGACCGCAGGATGCGGGGGGATGGGAGGCGCCCAGCCTCTGGCCGTTACCATGAATGGCGGGGTGTGCCTCATTGCGGATGTGGACCGCAACCGCCTCGATCGCCGGGTGAAAGACGGGTATCTGGATGAGGTGGCGCCGGACCTCGAGAGCGCCCTCGAACGGGCGTGGGACTGTGCCGCTGCCGGGGTGGCGCGCAGCGTCGGCGTGGAACTCAACGCAGTCACCCTTCTTGAAGCGCTGGTTGAGCGACGGCTCGTCCCGGACGTCCTGACCGATCAGACCTCGGCGCACGATCCGCTGGAGGGCTACGTTCCCGTCGAATGGTCCGTTGCTGAAGCGGAAGCTCAACGGGCCCGGGATCGGATCACGTACTGTCAGAAGAGCCTTGCGTCCATGGAGCGACATGTCAGGGCGATGGTGACTCTTCAGGGGCTCGGGGCCGTGACCTTCGACTACGGGAACAACCTCCGGCAGCGGGCCTTCGATCAGGGTTTCTCCCGAGCCTTCGACTTCCCCGGCTTCGTACCTGCCTTCATCCGCCCACAATTCTGTCGGGGGAGGGGGCCCTTCCGCTGGGCTGCGCTCTCGGGTGATCCGAGGGACATCTTCGCCACGGACCACGCCTTGCTCCACCTCTTCCCGGACGACCACGACCTGCGGAAATGGATCCTCTCCTGTCACGCGGATCCGGAAGCGCTTCTCGCGGGCCGGTTCGACGATTGCGCGCCGAGCTTTGGATTTCAGGGCCTCCCGGCCCGCATATGCTGGTTCGGTTATGGTGAGAGGGACCGGGCGGGGATGCTGTTCAACGACATGGTGGCGGACGGCCGGGTCCGGGCCCCGCTCGTGATCGGGCGGGATCATCTCGACGCCGGATCGGTGGCGAGCCCGAACCGGGAAACGGAGGCGATGCGGGACGGATCCGATGCGGTGAGCGACTGGCCGCTCCTGAACGCCATGGTGAACGTGGCTTCCGGCGCGACCTGGGTGAGCTTCCACCACGGCGGCGGAGTGGGAATCGGATTCTCTCAGCACGCGGGGCAGGTGATAGTGGCCGATGGGACTCCCGAAGCTTCGCGGCGGCTGGAGCGCGTGCTTTCGAACGACCCCCTCATGGGGGTGTTCCGACATGTGGATGCGGGGTATCCGGAGGCTCTGGAGTGTGCGGAGGAACGCTCTGTTCGCATTCCGATGGGGCGGGCGGCGAGCGGGGAGGCGAGATGACACTCAAGGTCCCGTCGCTCCTGATCCGGAACGTCCGTACGGTCTCTCCGCCCCCGGGGAAGGGGTTCAGATGCGGGCCCGAAGCAGGCGAGCTCGAGATACGGGACGGCGTGGATGTCCTTGTCGGTGAGGGTCGGATTCTGGCCATCGGATCCGGCGCGGAGTTGCGGCTCGAAGGCTGGTCCGAAGCGGCATCCCGAGTGGTCGAGGGTGACGGCCACGCACTCCTCCCGGGCTTCGTCGACGCCCACACTCACGCCTGCTGGGCGGGGAACCGCCTGGACGAGTGGGCGCTCCGACTGAAGGGGGCTTCCTACCCGGAGATCCTCCGAGCCGGCGGCGGCATCCACTCCACGGTGCGAGAGGTCCGGGCCGCTTCCGAAGAGGCGCTCGCCCGCCTGCTCCGCGACCGCCTCGAGTGGGCTCTTCGAGAGGGAACCACCACCATCGAGGTGAAGAGCGGCTACGGCCTGGATACCCCGACCGAGCTCAAGATGCTCAGGGCCATCCGGCGCGCGGGGGCCGACTGGCCGGGTACCGTCATTCCGACCGCCTGCATCGGGCATGCGAAGGATCCCGAGATCCGGGACTTCGTCGGCCAGACGATTGAGGAGACCCTTCCCGCGGTCCACGAGGCCTTTCCCGGGGTGGCCATCGACGCGTACTGCGAGGAGGGGGCATGGAGTGTGGACGAATGTGTCCGGCTGTTCGAGGCCGCTGCTGCACTGGGGCATCCGCTCCGGGTCCACGCCGACCAGTTCACTGAGTTCGGGATGATGGATGAGGCGATCCGACTGGGGGCTCGGAGCGTGGATCATCTCGAGGCTACCACGAGGGAGGGGCTCGGTCGCCTCGCCCGGAGCGGGCTGGCCGGGGTGTTTCTCCCCGTGTCAGGGTTTCATGTAGACGGTCGATACGGCGACGCCCGCACCTTCGTCGATGAGGGCGGGGCCCCGGTGGTGGCCACGAACTGGAATCCGGGCTCCGCGCCCTCTCCCTCGATCCCCTTCGCCGTTTCGCTGGCCGTGCGTCACAACGGGCTGACGCCGGCCGAGGCACTGACCGCGGTCACTGCGAATGCCGCCCATCTTCTTCGACTTCACGATCGTGGATCCATTTTTCCGGGAATGAGGGCCGACCTCGTGCTCCTCCGTCACCGCGATGAGCGCGAAGTGGCCCACACCGTCGGCGGGAGCCCCGTCGCGCTGGTGGTCGTCGGAGGAGAGGTCGCCTGGCAGGCGACGGACTTCCAGAAGCCCGCTAGCCGCCGCTAGCCGCCCAAGACCCCCACCACCCCTCGCGTTCGGCCACTCCGGTAATGTGCGCCAGGTGGTGATCGCCGTGCCATGAGTAGATGCAGAGCAGGGCGTCGAGTGACATTTCGCGTCCGTCCGAGTAGACGATGTTCCTGGACCAGACCTCCACGTCCAGCGCCTCCAGGAAGGAGGCCCAGCGTCGGTGCAGCCCTTCAAGCATCGGGAGTGAGAGCTCGATGTCACCCGTCTTTGCCTCGGGGAGCTCGGCCCAGAGCTCTTCGCGATACTCCCGGATTCTCGGGAGGTGCTCGGTGGCTCCGATCTTGAAGCGGATGTAGCCGTTCATGTGACTGTCCGGAAGGTGGTGGATCACCTGGCGTACGGTCCATCCGCCCTCCCGATACGGGGTGTCGAGCTGCGCGGCGCTCAGGGGTTCGACCACGGCGCGGAGTCGGGCCGGGAAGGCTGCGAGTCGGTCGATCTTCCGGGCGCGTTCGTCCGCGTTCAGCGGCGAGCGAAGATCGGGGCGGCCGATGGGGTAGCGAAGGTCGTCGGACATGAGGATCGTCTGGGGTTGGGGGTGGCGGTCGGGAGCTGCCGCTGGTGTGGTGCAGCAGGTGTCCTGGGAGCACCGAGAGGGTCCGAGCGGGTGCTGCGGCGCTCCAATGCCGAAGGACGTCTGCGGCACCACACCAGGATAGCGTCCGGCCACTCCGGGTGGCCACCCGCCCCCCATTTACACGGTCACCCGTCCGTGGCGGGATTCCAGGTGGACCACGATCGCCGCCTCACCGGCGGGGCGCACTTCCGGCAGGCCGAGACGCCCGAACCTCGCCGAGAGCGCAACGCCGTCGGGGTGATGGAGCTCAAAACCCCCGAGCGTCACGCCCGTGGATGCCGCTCCCGGATGATCCCCACCCTCCCAGTCGATCACCATGGGCAGGATCCCGTCGCAGAGCACGACGCGCGGGTCGGTCAGCCTCCAGGAGATCCGGGAACCGTCCGGCCGTTCGCGGCTTCCCTGGGTTACTTGGCCGGGAATGAACCCCGCGGCTTTGAGCTCGTTACAGGTCAGCGCCATGAGGACGGGACGGACAGCCCACCAGATGAGGCGAGGCCGAGTCAGGGCATCCAGCCCGAAAATGCGTCCACCCGGAACATCCGCACTCGCCTCGTCCGGGCCGATCACCTCGAAGTAACACCGATTCCCCAGGGGAAGGATCGCGTTGCGCGTCCCCCAGGCGGGGTGCTTTCCACCCACCAGGAACCCCAGACCCAGCCGCTCACCGAGTTCGGCGACCGTGCGGTCCACATCTGGAGTGGCGTAGATGAAGTGGTCAACTTCGAGTGGGGTCGTCATCGCTGCAGCTCCATGCCCGTGCTCCCGTGAGATCGGCGGATCGATTTCCACCCGCTCCCGGGAAAGAAGTGCCTGCCGAACCTCGACTCAGAGCGCCGCCAGCACCCGATCGGCGGCCCGGATGCTCCCCTCCACATAGCCCGCGCCGAACAGGTTCACATGCACCAGAAGGTAGTAGAGCTGGTAGAGGTCCCGGCGGAACGCAGCATATTCCTCGGGGATCGGCCACGCCTCGTGGTAGGCCGGGAGGAATCCGCGGGGGAACCCGAAGAGCTCGCTCATGGCCAGGTCGACCTCCCGATGACCGAGGTAGACGGCAGGATCGACGAGGACGGCGCGACCGTCCGCAGTGCCGAAAACATTGCCTCCCCACAGATCCCCGTGCAGGAGCGAGGGCGGTTCGCTTGCCGTCCCCGCGAGTGCCTCATCCATCCTGTCCATCAGGCGCATCAACCCCGCTCCCGACCGACCGGCGAACCAGCCCTGCTCTCGGGCGGCGCGGAGCTGCGGACCCATGCGACGATCGCGCCAGAACTCGGCCCAGTCCGAGGTCGGGGTGTTCGCCTGCGGCAGGGAGCCGATGACGTTGTCCCGGTGCCAGCCGAACCGGTCCGCGAGGTGCACGGGCGGCAGCCGGTGGAGCTCAGCGATCCCCCGCCCGAGCGCCTCCTCCCAGCCCGAATCCAGGGGCCCGCGCTCCAGAAAGGGCAGCAGGAGCCAGGGTGGGCCCCCCTCATCACCGGTCCCGATCGCCAGGGGTTCGGGCACCACGATCGACTCGGCGGCGGCGGCGCGAAGGGCCCGCAGCCCGTCCGCCTCGATCTCGAAGAACGCGGGGTTCGCTGCCGAATTCCATTTCAGAAACCAGGCGGTGCCGTCGTCAGCCTCCAGCCGGGCGGCTGCATTGATGCTGCCGCCTGTGACGGCCGAGGCTCCCCGGATGCGCCCCGATCCGACGATGCGGCCGAGCGCCGCCTCCACCTCCAGGCGCACCTGCGGAGGGAGTGGCGGTGTCACCCTCACAACCCTTCAACAGCGCCGAGCAGGAGCCCGACCGACGACGCACGGAGGCGAGTGGCTGCGGACTTCATCACCTGTCTCCATGTCGTAAGGTCCGGGGGGCATCGCAGGGGCAAAGCATCGGTGCCCGGGGAGCTCCGAAGCGCAGGAACGTCCCACGAAGCAGGGGGTGTTCCAGCAGGGACAACATCATTCGCCCCCGATATCGGGTCACGTTGCCTGTGCGTCAAGGTGTGCCGCCCCCGCCCGCGCGGGGAGACACCGTCGCAAAGGTGGTGTGGGATGCGCTCCGAGAGGCCGCCCCTGCCCGCGCGGGGAGACACCGCACCCTGACGCTGCTGAGGGCATGCGGCTTGTTGCCCGAAGGCAGGGGGCGCAGATTTGCGCATACCGAAATCGATCCCGGACTTCAAGCCTGCAGGGGGGTTCCCGCGTGAAATATCTGAAAGCCATACCCATTTGTGGACTCTCGATGCTGCTTGCCGGGTGCCCGCAGTCCGCCTCGGAGTCCGACAATATGGCCGCGCCACCCAATCCGTTTTTCGCACCGAGCACCTTGCCGTACGGGGCGCCGCCATTCGACCGCATCCTGAATGAGCATTACGCGCCAGCCATCGAGCGCGGCATGGAGCTGCATCGAACCGAGATCGATGCCATCGCCGGGAACAGCGAGGCGCCGACTTTTGACAACACGATCGTCGCGATGGAGCGCGCCGGGTTGGAGCTGGCGCGCGTGATGCGCGTGTTCTCCGCCCTGGCCGGCTCACACACCAATGACGAGATCCAGGGCGTGGAGCGCGAGTTTGCACCGCGACTGGCCGCGCACAGTGACGCGATCTCGCTCAACCCGGAGCTGTTCGCCCGCGTGCGCACGCTGCACGACAGTCGCAGCGACCTGGGCCTGGATCCCGAACAGATGCGGCTCCTGGAGCGGTACTACACGGATTTCATTCGCGGCGGGGCGATGCTCTCCGAGGATCAGCAGGCCCGGCTGCGCGAGATCAACGGCCGCCTCGCCGCGCTGGGTGCGCAGTTCAGCCAGAACGTGCTGGCTGAGGTGAACGAGGCGGCGATCGTCGTCGATACGCGCGAGGAACTCGCCGGTCTGAGCGAAGCCCGCATCGAGGCCGCGGCGCGTGAGGCCGCCGAGCGGGGCATCGAGGGCCGGTTCGTGATCACGCTGCTGAACACCAGCGGACAGCCGCCGCTCACGCACCTGCAGAAC
>JBGTMU010000222.1:0-3661 GCA_041743405.1 Longimicrobiales bacterium
GGCCCCGGCAGCAGCCCCGGCCCCGTCGCAGCCCCCCACGGATCTCTGGCAGGCCTTCTACAGCCAGGTTCAGCACCCCGAATTCCCGGTGCGCGAGGGCGATTCGGTCGAGGCGATGGACAAGATCCGGAGACTCACCGCCGAGCACATGGTCATGGCGAAGCGGATCGCTTCCCACGTCCACTCCTTCATCGAAATCGACTTCACCTCTATCGATGTGTCGCGCGCGGCCGGCAAGAAGAAGTGGACCGAACAGGGCGCCAAGGTCAGCTATACCGCCTTCGTCGCATGGGCCGTGTCGCGGGTGCTCCGGGAGTACCCGACGCTCAACGGCATCCTTTCAGGCAACAACGTGATCATCCGCGGGTCCGTGAATGTGGGCATCGCGGTCGATCTCGATCCGGGGCTGATCGTCCCGGTCATCCGCGACGCGGATCACCTCTCGCTCGTCGGGATCGCGAAGAAGGTCATGGAGCTTGCCGACAAGGCGCGCACCCGGAAGCTCAGCCCGGACGAGATCCAGGGCGCCACCTTCTCGATCACGAATCCCGGGGTGCTCGGCACGGTTGTCGGGCTGCCGATCATCCCCAAGGGGACCTCGGGAATCCTCGGGACCGGAGCGATCGAGAAGAAGGTGGTCGTGGTGGAGGATCCGGTCACCGGCCAGGACAGCATCGCCATTCGGAAGCGCTCCATGTTCTCCCTGGGGTACGATCACCGACTGGTGGACGGTGCCGACGCCGCGCGCTTCCTCGCCCGCCTCAAGGAAGTGATGGAGGATTTCCCTCTCGACGCGTGAATCCGGGCAGGAAGCATGAGCGAACAGCGCCTCATCGAACGGCTCCGCACCTCCCTCGAACCGGGGGGCGAAGTTCCGCTTTCCACCCAGCTCGTGGAAGAGATATGGTCGGAGGTCGCCGACGGGGTTCTCTTGGCCGGTGAGCGTCTCCCCACCGTGCGGGAGATGGCGATCGGTCTCGGTACGACCCCTCGGAACATCGAGCGGGCGCTGGCCGAACTGGACCGCCTCGGGGTGACGGCGACCCGCCCCGGGGAAGGGACCTTCGTGGGGCTCGCACCCCCGCCCGAGGAGGAGCGAAGGCGGCGGACTGCACTCACTACGCTCCTGAGCAGCGCGGTCCAGGAGGGAGCACGCCTCGGTTTCTCGCTGGACGAGATGGTCAGTGCGCTTGCCGAATTCCGGGACGGTGCGGAGTCTCCCGCCTCCCCCCCCCAGCGGTCAACCGGAGAACGATGATGAGTTCCTCTTCGTCCACCCGAATCACCCGCCGCAGCCAGCTTCCTCCCGGGGTCATGGACGCCTCGAACGCCTCTCCCCTCGACACCCGCTATCCGGTCCCCGCGGCGGCGCTCGGGCTAACCGCCGGGGTTGTTCTGGGGGGAGGGCTCTTTCTGGCGGGGGTGCTCCCGGCGGTCGCGGCCGGGCTCGGACTCGCGCTGACTGCATTCGTGGGCTCGGCCGTCAAGTACACCGACCAGTGGGAGAAGGCGGTCGTACTGCGGATGGGACGATATCAGGGGCTCCGGGGGCCGGGCTTCTTCACCGTGGTGCCCATCATAGACCGGATCGGGTACCACATAGACCAGCGGATCCGCACCACCGCGTTCGGCGCCGAATCCTGCCTCACGCGAGACACGGTCCCCGTGGATGTGGACGCGATCGCCTTCTGGGTGGTATACGATGCCGAACGCGCCGCTCTCGAGGTGCAGAATTACCGGGAGGCGGTGATTCTGGCGGCTCAGACCGCGCTCCGGGACGCCATCGGCAAGCACGACCTGGCCGAGCTGATCCAGAGCCGCAAGGAGCTGGGGCACGGCCTTCAGGAGGCTCTCGATCGGAAGATGCACGACTGGGGAATCCAGGTGCAGTCGGTCGAAATCCGCGATGTGATCATCCCCCAGGCGCTCGAAGAGGCGATGTCGCGGCAGGCCCAGGCCGAGCGCGAACGGCAGGCCCGGATCATTCTCGGCACCGCCGAGACGGAGATCGCCTCCAAGTTCGTGGAAGCGGCCGAGGCCTACCGGGATCACCCCGCCGCAATGAACCTGCGCGCCATGAACATGCTCTACGAGAGCATCGTGAAGCGGGGCTCACTCATGGTGGTGCCCTCGGGGCTCGCGGATTCCCTGAATCTCCCCGGACTGATGGGAATGGCGGGTGCGGCGGGGCTCAGGCCAGGGGGGGCGGAGGGTGACGCCGGGTCAAGGCCGGCTTCAGGAGGGCCTGGAGGAATGGCTTTGCCGGGCTCCGGCGTGGATCTCACTTCTGACTCCAGCGGCGACTCCTGAGCGAGACCGACCCCGCTCTCCCCATGCGCCCCTCGGATGCGCCGATTGAAGGACGTCCGCCCCAGGACGTCGAAGTCCGGCGTCCTCCCCGCGTCCTCGAAGTCCGGCGCCAGGGGCGGGTTCCCTACGGCGCGGCGCTCGAACTCCAGGCGGATCTCGTGAGCCGCCGCCGGGACGGGACGATTCCCGATCAGCTCCTCCTCCTCGAGCACGCCCACGTGATCACCGAGGGAAGCGCGACGCGTGCGGAGCATGTGCTGGTCGGGCCCGAACGCCTGGCCGAGATGGGAGTCGAGCGTTTCGAGACCGGCAGGGGGGGCGATGTCACGTATCATGGTCCCGGTCAGCTCGTCGGATACCCGATCCTTTCCCTCGAAGGGGAGCGAAGGGACCTCCATCGGTATCTCCGCGATCTCGAGGACCTCCTGATCCGGGTGCTCGGCGGATTCGGGATCCAGGGGGAGCGTGCCCCCGGCTTCACCGGAGTCTGGACGGACCACGGGAAGGTGGCTGCGATCGGGGTGCGGGTTTCCTCCGGCTGGATCACTTCACATGGCTTCGCCCTGAACGTATCGACGGATCTCGCCTTCTTCGAAACCATCGTGCCCTGCGGCCTCGACGATCGGCGGGTGGCCTCCATGGAGTCGATCCTCGGCCACCCCGTGGCGATGGAAGGAGTCATGGACCGGGTCACGAGCGAGTTCGGGGCTCTCTTCGGTCGGGAGGTTGTGGAGGCATCCCCGTTCGGAATTCCGTGAGCCGTCAGGCCTGAAAGGGTGGCAAGTCAAGGCTGCCGGCCGTTTTGCGTGGGTAGTCTGATGCCGGGCCGCAGGCGTGGACCGCGTCATTAAGTGCTCCACTGCTTGCAAGCGCGTCAAAGGTCTGATTCCCGGCGCAGGCGTGGACCGCGTCCCCGGCTCAGCCGTCGATGTACCGTTCGTGTCCGGATTCCGTCGCGAGCGGAACATCCACCGTCCCCACGACCGTCGATCCTCCACTGGTGCGTCCGGCTCGATCCACCGTTGGTACATCCACGGTCCCCACGACGGTCGATCTACCAGTCGCGTCTGCAAAACGTCACGAACGGTAGATCGACGGGCGCTTCGCTGATCCGGGTGAGTGGGAGCTGGAGGTTGAACGCGGACGCTGCACGGCCCCGCACACGCCAGCGCCACACCCCTGCACACACGGAGGATCTTCCCACTCGAATCGGCTAGGGCCTGTTCACACTACGGTCTTGAAGTGTTATCTTGATGGATGATTATCACCGAAGAGCAGTTTCAACGGATCGAGGGGTGCTTCCCCACGCAACGGGGAAACGTCCGAATCACCAACCTGGATGTGCTGAATG
>JBGTMU010000223.1:0-9103 GCA_041743405.1 Longimicrobiales bacterium
GATCGCGCGGCGGAGGCGGATCTCGGCACGCCGGCTCACCGCGACCACCCCCGCCACTGCCATCTGCCCGAGCCCACCGACCGCAGCCACGAACAGGAGGAGGACTGCGGTCGTGAGGTGCATGAGTCGCTCGGCGCGGAGGAAGGCCTCTCCGGGACCGCGGGTCTCGTCTCCCCAAACGAGGCCCTCCACGGGGATCGGGTCTACCGAGAGATGTCCGAGTCCATCGACGTTGACGCGGTCCGGAAGGGGGGGCTGAAAGAGGAAGATGACCGCCACCGCCGCCGCCGCAACGAGTCCCGCGAGAAGCAGGACATCAGCGGAGGGGGGGGTGAGCCCTCGGCGGGTGGCGGGAGGCAAGGGTTGTGGACTCAAGCGGCGTCCAGGTCGGTCCTGGCGAAGACATCGCCGACAAAGAGGAGCGGCTCACCGGACAGCTTCGCGGCGGCGTAGCTCAGGCAGTCGCCGAAGTTCAGGCCGGCGGGATGCCGTCCCTTCCCGAACCGCCGGAACGCCTCGACCGCCTCTCGCCAGTGGATCTCGGCGAAAGGGATCTCCTGGATCGCCAGCTCGTCGAGGATCCGCTCGACAAGCCCCCGCGACGCCTCGCCCATCCGCGCGTGCAGAACGATGCCGGTTTCGGCGAGCGTGGGGGCTCCGACCGCCACCGCTTCGGCAGCCTGAAGCCGGGCGAGCAGTTGCTCGTATCCCGGTTCACGGAAGACCACGGCCAGAATTGCCGACGTATCGAGGATCATACGCCGTCCGGACCGTAGCCCAGGATCTCTTCCCGCTCCGCCCGGCTCGGCGCCCGCCCGACCTGGTCAGCGGGGACTCGCGGCCATACCTCCCCCTCCAGGAAGCGGAGCAGACGTTCCTCGCGGTTGGCATCGGCGATCCGCATCTTCAGTCGCGTCCGTCGCTCGGCCAGGGCACGGCGCACGGCTTCCGTCTTCGATTCACCGGTGAGACCGGCGACCTCCGCCGCCAGCCGTTCCACATCCGCATTCTTGATGTTGAGCGCCACGGTATCCTCCTTTATACCAGAAAGGTAGAGTTACACCATCAGACGCGCAATTATCCGGCTTCTCTCGCCCCCGGGATCATCGGAGCGCCCGTCGATCTTCCACTCGTGACGTGCTGTGGCCACCACTGGAAGATCGACCGTCGTAGTGACGGTGGATGTACCAACGGTGGATCGAGCCGGACGCACCAGTGGAACATCGACCGTCGTGGAGACGGTGAATGTACCGCTCGCGATGGAATGCGGTCACGAACGGAACATCGACGGCCGAGCCCGGGACGCGGTCCTGAAACCACCGCCCCCACCGCGGCGTACTGCGGGCATGGAACTCCTCATCGAACGGCTCCGCTCGATTCACGAACGCGCAACTTCGAACCCGCCCCTGCAGCGACTCCACCTCGTGAGCCGCCTGCTCCTCGCGATGGCCTTTCTCCCCACCGGGATGGTCAAGGTGCTCGGTCAGCGCTTCACCTCTCTTCCGATCGACAATCCGGTCGGGTTCTTCTTCGAGGCCATGTACCAGAGCGGTTGGTACTGGAATTTCATCGGGTGGGGTCAGGTGGTGGGGGCCGTCCTCCTGCTCATCCCCAGGACATCATTCCTCGGAGCCCTGGTCTTCCTTCCCATCCTGGTGAATGTCACCGCGATCACCTGGTCCATCGGGTTCCAGGGAACGGTGTACATCACGTCTCTGATGCTCGTCGCGAACCTCTTTCTGCTGGCCTGGGAAGGAGACCGCATCGAACAGGCGGCCCGGGCGATCCTCTCACCTCGCCCTTCGGTGCCTGGAATGCCGGGGATGGAAGCGATGGGATGGGCGATCGGGTCAGCCGGTGGCTTCATCCTTCTCTTTGGCACCCGCTTCCTCACTCCGCAGTGGTCCATCCCGGTCACGCTCGCCTGTGTGTTGACTGGAAGCGTCTTCCTCGGGACGTCATGGATCCGGGCTTGGCGAAGGAAGCCCCGACGCCGAGAGCAGGGGGCGGCTCCGTCCCAGGAGCGTGTCCGAGTAATGGATCGAGCCGCGTTACGGACACGCTCCTAGCGTCCCGAATCAGAGATTGGTTGGCCCTACCGCGGGATCACCCCCATCTGCCTTCCCTTCTCCGAGTATCTCTCGTAGAACTGCCAGTGCTGATCGGCCATGTCGATGCGCCGCCCCTCGATCCAGCCCTGATCGATCCGCGTGAGGTAGTCCAGCGGGTTCCCGGAGGTCACGAGGAAGGTGGCGTCCTTCCCGACCTCAAGCGAACCGAGCCGGTCATCCAGTCCGAAGAACTGGGCCGGATAGAGGGTGACGGACCGGATGGCCTCCATCTCCGGAAGCCCGTAGGCAATGGCGGAGCCCGCTTCGTAGGGAAGCCGGTTGGCATATGGGGCGCTCGAGCCGCCCGTGATCCCGAAGCGCACCCCGGCCTCGTGGAGCCGCGCCGGGAGCGAGTAGGCGTCGTCATACCCTTCCCAGTCGCGGCCGGGCGCCGATATGACCGACGTGAGGAGCACCGGGATCTGCTTGCGGGCAAGCTGGTCCGCCACATATCCGGCATCCGCCCCCCCGAGGAGGATTAGGCGCACCCCTTCCTCTTCCGACCAGGTGATGGCGTCCTGGAGCTGGCGAAGGTCATTCGCGTTCACAACGACCGGGATATCCCCCTCCAGCACGGGGATCATGGCCTCCAGCTTCGCGTCGCGAGGGAAGGCCGAGGTGGCCCCCTGGACCCGCGTGCGATAGGCCCGAGCCTCGGCGAAGTAGCCGCGCAGCTCGCGGATTCCCTCCTCGTACGTGTTCTGGTTGTTGAGGTTGGGCCAGTTCACGATGAGTCCGACGCCGCTCCGAAGGGTCATCTGCTCGTACGTCCATCCATCCAGCATGACCGCAGCCGACAGCCCGGACACGAGCCCTCCCGAGGGGCTCGTGAGCGTCACGAGCACCCCGTTGGACCGGGTCGTCCCGATGTGCCGGCTTTCGGGGTTGATGGCGATTTCGGCGCGGATGTTGGGGTTGAAGGGTCCGAGCTCGTTCACATCCACCGTCACGTCGAAGCCCCCGATCTCGAAGAGCCCCATCTGGCTCCAGGAATCGATGAGCCCGGGATAGATATGCTGTCCGGACGCATCCACCCGTTCCGCCCCGGCGGGGATGGCGACGTCCGCTCCAATCGCCGTGATCCGGCCATTCTCGAACACGAGAGTGCCGTTCGGGATGGCGCCTCCGCTCACCGTGTGCAGCGTCGCGCCCACCAGGGCGATCGGGCGGTCCTGACGGGGCGCGGGGATCTGAGCCGCCGCTTCCCCGATCCACGAGGGGGCGAGCAGGGCCGCGAGCATCGCTCCGGCAAAGAGGGTGCGGAGGTTGTCCTTGGTCCGGAGGCCGCCCTTCGTAAGGTCGTTTCGCTTGGTATGCATGATCGGTCTCCTCGGGTCAGCTATCGTTCAGGGCGGCCTGGATGAGTCGGGCGCGTTCTTCTTCAACCTGCCTTCGAAGTACGCGGTCCTCGTCCCGATCGAAGTAGCGGCGGCCATCGACCCAGGTCTGTTCCGCATGCGAAAAGGTGGAGAGCGGGTGGCCGCTCCAGATCACGAAATCAGCGTCCTTCCCCGGTTCGAGCGAGCCCACCCATTCATCGATCCCGATCAGCTTCGCGGTGTTGATCGTGACGAGCGCGAGGGCATCCACCTCGTCCATCCCGGCCCGGACCATCTTCCCCGCCTCCCAGTTCATCCTGGAAGCGAGTTGACTGTTGTCCGAGTGAAGGGAGGTCAGGACCCCCAGTTCGGTCAGAAGACGCGCGTTGTACACCGACGCCCCGTAGGCTTCGATCTTGAAGGAAGACCAGTCGGTCCAGACGACGGCGCCCGCACCGTGGGCCAGCAGCTCGGGCGCAACCTTGTAGGCTTCGACCCCGTGGTGGAAGGCGCGGATGGTGAAGTCGAACTCCTCAGCCACCCGCATCAGCGCCAGGATCTCGTCCTGTCGGTAGGAGTGACTCTGGACGAGGATGTCCTCGTTCAGGATGTCGACCAGCGCCTCCATTCTGAGATCCCGTCTGGGTGGAATCCCCTGTGGGTTCGATTCCCAGGCGGCCCAGCGTGCCTCGTACTCGCGCGCGGCTCGGAAATGCTCGCGGATCACCTCCATCACACCCTGCCGGGTGTCCGGGTAGCGGTCTTCCCGTCGGGTGGGATTTTCTCCCAGCGCAAACTTCACGGTGCGAGGGGCGCCTTCGAATCGAAGCTCATCCGTCGTCCCCCCCCAGCGCATCTTCACATGCTGATTCTGCCCGCCGATCGGGTTCGCGGAGCCGTGCATGACGTGGGCCGTCGTGAGCCCTCCCGCGAGCTGCCGGTACATCCAGATGTTGTTCGCGGTGAGGACGTCGCCGATCCGCACCTCCGGAACGATCGCGGCCCCGGTCTCGTTCACTCCCCCGCTCAGCCCCGCGTGAATGTGCGCATCGATCAGCCCGGGGGTCACATGCCTCCCGGTCGCGTCGATCACGACGGCCCCTTCGGGAGCCGAAAGCCCCTGCCCGACCTCCACTACACGCCCGGCGCGGACCAGGAGGTCGGCGTTCTCGAGCACACCCTCCCCTCCCATCGTCCAGATGGTGGCATTCCTCACGAACACCACGGCGGGCTGATCGGGGATTCCGGCGCGCCCGAATTCCATCGGTGGGAAGATCGCGGGAAGCTCGATTCGAGCCGCAGTCCGGGACGACCCCCCTTCTCCATTCTCCCCATTCGCTGCCACGAAGGGCTCGAGCCGCTCGCCCGAGAGACTCGCTCGGGATCCGTCGGGGAGATCGGCCCACCCGCTCATCGTGTTCCCGGACACGGTCGCAGAGAGACGCACCCGCCCTTCCATCCCGAATCCATCGCCCGGAAGATCGATGCGGAGTCGGCGGGCGCCTTCCTGGAACTGAACGGAAAGGGTCTCGATTTCCGCTCCGCCGGAGGTGAAGCTCCCCCGCGGACGCCCCGGGGCACCGGTGAGGGCGAGCTCGCCGCTGAGGCCGGTCGGCCCCCCACTCGCCACGACGGCCCATCGGCCTCTGGGGTCCGAAGTCGGCGCCGGATCGACCGCATAGCGTCGCCCATCCACCCAGACATCGCGTATCGCACTCTCAGAGTCGAAGAGGTCTCCTTCCACAACCACCACGTTGGCCACTTTTCCGGCTTCGAGGGTGCCGTGAGTCCGCTCTACGCCGAGGAGTGTGGCGGGTCGGGTGGTGAGTGCCGCGAGAGCCACCTCCCGGGAGAGCCCCGCATCCACGGCGCGGCGGAGGTTCTCTATGAAGTCACTCCGGTTTCCACCCAGGCCATGGGTCGTCAGCGAGAACTCCACACCGGCTGCAGCGAGCCGGCCCGGGCTCTCCGGAGCGAGATACCAGCGCCGAAGGTCGGCGAGGGACACGTCGAGCGCCTCTTCCGGAGTCGCCACGTCTGGACGCTGCGGGTAGTTCAGGGGAAGGATGAGCGGAATCCCGGCTCCTCGCAGCCGTTCCACCACGAGATAGTCGTCGCCGCTTCCCCGGATCCATGGAGTGATCGGGAACTCGGCGGCGATCGCAAGCGCACGGAGCACCTCATCCTCGGTCGTCGCTTCGAACACGAGGGGGAGCTCTCCACGCGCCGCAGGGGCCAGGGCGTGGAGGGCAGCGTTGGTCTCGGGCCGCGCGAGCCCCTCCGGATTCCGCGCGTACGCCGCGTGAGCCCTGGGGTACCACTCCGCATCGAGGAGCGTCTGGCGAATGAGCGCGATCCCACCCATGGACGAGGTGGGGTAGGTCGCCCCGAGACCCACGTCCCGCGAGAAGGAGACGGACTGGGAGACGCCCTGCCGCAGGATGCGACCCGAGTTCTCGCCCGATGCCAGACTGACGAGCGCGGAGGCTCCCCGGAAGACCCCGTCCTGAGGCACGGCATTCGCCAGGGTGAAGCCCTGGGAGCGCAGGAGCTCCAGCTCGGACTCGTCGGCCACGAACTCCTCGGCCGCATCGATGTTCGAACGCACCTGCGGGTTCCAGTGCACCGGCCCTCGCTCGCGGATGTCCCTCGCTTCTCCCAACCCGACCTCGGAATGCGGGTCGATGAAGCCGGAATAGAGCGTGTGGCCGGCCAGGTCCCAGATGTGGGCATCGGCCGGGAGGGGGACATTCGCACCGACCGCCTGGATTACCCCGTCCCGGATCACGATCGTCCCCCGTTCGATGACCTGGCCGGGCGCGGTCACGATCCGTGCGTTGGTGAGGGCATGGACCCCGGACGGGTTCTCCCGCATCCCCTCGAAGGGAGTGGTCTGGGAAAGCGCGTGAGCAGGGGCGAGCGCAAGCAGCGCGAAGGCGAGCAGAAACCGGCTCCTCATGGAACCTCCTTCTTCGGGTCGGATGCGGGGATTCGGGGAATCAATACGACCTGAAGGGGGCCAGCGTCAAACCCGCAAGGTCGAAACCGGGAGGGGGAGTGCCCTCGGGGGAAACCGGCTCGCAGGACCCCCGCGGCTCGGCCGGGAGGAACCCCGAGGCCCTGCGCGGAGGGAACCCCGCGGCTCGGCCCGGAGGACCCCCGCGGCCCGGCCCGGAGGAACCCTGAGGCCCTGCGCGGGGTTTGTGCGTCCGATGTTTCCGCGCCACCCGTTCCCATCCGATCCTCACTTCCATCCGGGGATCGGCTCTCAATTTCAGGGGGTTTCGATGCGTTTTCTTTCCAGCCTGTTCCTTGCCGGTGCTGCCCTGCTGCTGCTGCTGACAGCTCCCGGTTCCGCACAGTTCGGCGCCGCGCTCGAGGTGCTCGGGGATGAGGTCCTCGTGGGTGAACCTCAGAACTCACTGCGCCCCGGACTCGTGTTTGTCTACCGGAAGGCGGCGGACGGCAACTGGATCGAGGTCCTCCAGCTCGACGCGGGTGACGACGCGCGCCCCGGGGACGGGTTCGGTTTCGCGCTGGCCTCCGACGGCAACCTCCTTCTTGCGGGGGCGCTCGAGCAGAACGAGGGCCGCGGAGCCGCGTATCTTTTCGGGCGGGGTGCGGGTGGTGCCTGGAACGCTGCGGGGACCCTGACCTCGGGTCGCGTGGAGGCCGGCGACCGTTTCGGGGCCTCCGTGGCCATCGCCGGAGACTGGGCCTTCGTGGGCGCCCCGCGCCACGGGGAGGGGACGGGCGCGGTCCTTCTCTTCCGTCGCGGGGAAGGCGGAGAATGGCTGGAGGCGGGAGTCCTCGCAACCGAAGGCGGCATGGCAGGCGACTTCCTCGGGCACCGGATCGCGGTGGAGGGGGATCTTCTGGCCGTGTCCGCACCGGGTCGGAGCGAGCGGGCTGGCACGGTCTTCGTCTTCCGGAGACGTGGCGAGGGCTGGATCCCCTCAGGGCAGCTTTCCACCGCCGGGCTGGAGAGCAACGCGGGATTCGGAAGCGCGCTGGGCATCGCGGAAGGACAGATCCTCGTGGGCGCTCCGGGTTTCGGGGGCGGCGCCGGGGCCACTTTCCTCTTCGGAGAGGGCGCGGAGGCCGGGAGCTGGATGGAGCAGGGGCGGCTCGTCGCCTTCGACGGGGGCCGACAGGATGGGTTTGGGAGCGCGGTGGCACGGGCCGGGGACGAACTCTGGGTCGGGGCCCCCAGGTCGAGCCAGTTCCGAGGCGTGGTCTACCGCTTCGAGCGCGCCGGAAACCGCTGGGCCAGTTCCTCCCGACTCAATGCGAACGACGCGGCGAGCCGGGTGGGCTTCGGTGGATCCCTCGCCGCTTCCGGAAGCGTGGCCGCGACAGGCCTCCCCGGTGCAGACAACGGTGCCGGCATCGTGGCGATCCTGGAGCGGGGCGCCGATGGAGACTGGATGGAAGCTGCCCGGGTCGCATCCCCCCCGGAGTCGCTCCCGGTTCTCGCGGGTGAAACCCGCGAGTGCAGTGAGGAGGGCCTGGCTGCGGATCTCTTCCCGTGCGACGGCATCGAGATTCTCGGATTCCTCCCCATCACCGAGATCGGAGGTGGACGCGGTATCAGCCTGAATGACATCTGGGGCTGGACCGATCCCGAGTCTGGACAGAACTATGCCCTGGTAGGCCGGACCGACGGCTCCGCTTTCGTGGACATCAGCGACCCGAACAACCCGGTCTTCGTCGGGCAGATGCTTCGGACCGAGGGGTCCCCCGTTGCCGTATGGCGCGATCTCAAGGTCTATGAGAACCACATGTATGTGGTTGCCGACGCCTCCGGAGCGCACGGCATGCAGGTCTTCGACCTTGCGCGACTGCGCGAGTATCAGGGAGAGCCGATCACCTTCGAGCCGGATCTCACCTACGACCGGATCAACAGTGCCCACAACCTCGTGATCAATGAGGAAACCGGGTTCGCCTATGCGGTCGGTGCGAGTTCCGGCGGAGAGACCTGCGGGGGCGGGCTCCACATGATCGACATCCGGGAGCCGAAGGACCCCACCTTCGTCGGGTGCTTCTCGGATGGGCAGACCGGACGGGCCAGCACGGGCTACGCGCACGACGCCCAGTGCGTGGTCTACCGCGGCCCCGACGAGCGGTATCAGGGGCGCGAAATCTGTATGGGAGCGAACGAGACGGCGCTTTCCATCGCGGATGTCACCGACAAGGCGAACCCCGTGTCGGTTTCCCGCGCCACCTATCCGAACGTGGCCTACTCGCATCAGGGGTGGTTCGACGACGATCATCGCTACTTCTACATGAACGATGAACTCGACGAGCTGGGCGGGCTCGTGGACCACACCCGCACCATCATCTGGGATCTGGAGCGCCTCGATGATCCGCAGGTCGCGGCCGAGTATCTCGCGCCGGTCCGGTCCAGCGATCACAACCTCTACATCATCGGCGATCTGATGTATCAGTCGAACTATGCGAGCGGGCTGCGCATTCTCGACATCTCGGATCGAACGAACCCGCTGGAGGTGGGGCACCTCGTGACTTCGCCGTACGCAGACGATGCTCCCGGTTTCCCGGGATCATGGAGCAATTTCCCCTTCTTCGAAGATGGGACGATTGCGGTTTCGAGCATCGGCGAAGGGCTCTTCCTGGTCCGGCATGCTCCCAGGAGGACGGTATTCTGATCCGGGG
>JBGTMU010000224.1:0-53336 GCA_041743405.1 Longimicrobiales bacterium
GCGGTTCGCGAGTGGCGGGCGCGTTCGCCCGCCGATCCGCCTGGGGCTCGCTGGCGCATGGGGAATCGTGGCACTTGTCCTTCTTCCGTTTGCACCGGGATCCGGGGGAGCACTGGAGGTCCACATGCTCGAAGTGGGGCAGGGTGATGGGCTGGCCCTTCGCTCTCCCCGTGGCCGCTGGATCCTGATCGACGCCGGCCCTCGCTCAGCCGGATACGATTCAGGCGAACGGAAGATCGTACCCTACCTCCGCCGGCGTGGAGTGCGGGCTGCCGAGGCCCTCGTGCTCACCCATCCCCACCTCGATCACATCGGTGGGGCCGGGGCCCTCATGGAGCACCTGGAGATCCGGGGGATCCTCGATCCGTCACGGGGAGAACCCTACGGGGCGTATCTCGAGGTGATGGAGATCGCGCAGGAGCGGGGGGTCTGGTGGTGGACGGCGGAGGCGGGGCGCGGTTTCGAGATCGATGGCGTGGAGATCCGCGTCCTCCACCCGGGGCCGGAGCACCGGGTGGCCGCGCGCGTGGACGACGCGAACGATCTCTCCGTCGTGCTCCTCGTTCGCTTCGGGGATGCGGCCCTCCTTTTCACCGGCGATGCGGGGGTGGAAATCGAGGCAGGCATCCTGGATGCCCTTCCTCCCCTCACACTTCTCAAGGCGGGCCACCATGGGAGCCGCACCTCCACCTCGAGTGAACTCCTCAGGGCCACCTCGCCCGCGCTGGTCCTCATCCCGGTTGGCGACGGCAACCGGTTCGGCCACCCGCACCCGGAGGTGACCGCGCGCATCGAGGCCGAGGGGATCCCCATCTACCGGACCGACCGGGACGGGGACGTCCGGGTCATCATCGGGCGCGATGGCGCGGTGAGGGTGGAAACCAGTCGATGACAAGTGGAGATCCGTCGATGACGCGTACCCACGCGGACCGCGTCCAGGTCGATCCCGGGTCGGGGGTTCCCGTGCCCCCGGTCGGCGGGATAGAATAGTGCCCACCGGACGTGCCGGCTCCCAGCGTCTCCCTCCTCCCGAGCGCCATGCAGAACGACACCCACATCGTCACTATCGAACGCCACATCATCGAAGAGGAACGCAGGCACCCGAGGGCGCGAGGTACCTTCTCCGATATCCTCACCGACATGGCCTTCGCGGCCAAGGTGATTTCCCGGCAGGTGAACATGGCCGGGCTCGTGGACATCCTCGGAGGGGCGGGGCGCGCCAACATCCAGGGCGAAGCGGTTCAGAAGCTCGATGTATTCGCACAGGATGTGATCTACCGTGCCATGGATCACACGGGGCACCTCTGCTGCATGGTTTCGGAGGAGTGGGAAGACATCATCCCGATCCCGGAGAAGTTCCCCTCCGGGGACTACGTGCTTCTTTTCGACCCCCTCGATGGTTCATCGAACATCGACGTGAACGTGTCGATCGGAACGATCTTTTCAATCGTTCGGAAGGTGTCCGATGCCCCGCGGGGCTCGCTGTCCGATTGTCTCCAGCCGGGACGAGAGCAGATCGCCGCGGGCTACGTGGTCTACGGGTCCTCAACGATGATGGTCTATTCGACCGGCAACGGCGTGCACGGCTTCACGCTTGACCCCTCGATCGGGGAGTTCCTGCTGAGCCACGAGAACATCCGGATACCGGACCCCGGCTATCGTCATTATTCCGTGAACGAGGCCTACTACGATCGATGGCACGCCGGACCGCAGCGCTTCGTGGACCGGTTGCGGGGCCGGGACGGGCATCCCGACGGGGGTGGCTACTCTTCCCGCTACATCGGATCCCTCGTGGCCGACTTCCATCGGACTCTCCTCCGGGGCGGGATCTTCATGTACCCTGGAGATCGGGCGATGCCGGAAGGGAAGCTCCGCCTCCTCTACGAGGCTTCCCCCCTCGCGTATCTGGCTGAACAGGCAGGTGGAAGGGCGTCCACCGGGAGGAAGGACATCCTGGACGTCGTGCCCGAGAGCCTTCATCAGCGCACCCCGCTCTTCATTGGATCGGCCCCGCTCGTGACGCTTGCCGAGGAGATGATGGATGGGTGAAATGGGCACTTTCGCCTCCGAGGGGCGGTAACACGGCCATGAAAGTGAATCTCGGCGCAACTCTCGGGAGCCTGCGACTCTTCCTCTCGCTCGCCCTGCTCGGAGCCACGATCGGGTGCACGGATGACGGCGGGACGGGGCTCCGGGGCACGGTTCAGGGCACGGTGCTGCTGGAGGGAGCCCCGGTTGCGGGGGCGGCCGTGGACGTGTCCGGCCCGACCTCGCGCACCACTACGACCGATGGGCAGGGACGATACGCCTTCGGAGATCTACCCTCCGGAGCCTATGTAGTGACACTCTCCGGGGCGCCCCTCGACGCCTCCTTCCCGGCCACATCCCGCACGGCCGTGATCACCCGGAGTGAATCCGTACAGGTGGATTTCACCGGAAATTTCATCCGGACCGCGTCGATCACGGGAAGGGTCACGTCCCGGAACGAAGGGCTCGCAGGGGTGCGGGTGACACTGTCCGGAGTCGACTCGCTCACCACGCTCACTGCGGTGGACGGAAAGTTCACCTTTCCCGGCCTGAGAGCGGGGCGGTACGAGGTCACGATCAGCGAGTTCTCACCCTCGATCACCTTCCCGTCGACGAGGACCGAGCTGGATCTCGCGATCGGGGAGTCGCTACCCGTGACCTTTGACGGGATCCCGCAGCTTACGGCCACGGTGGTGATCCGTTCACTCACCCGCCCCCTCCCCGGGGGGCAGGTGGAACCGGTCGATCCCCAGAACGTGCGCGGGTCGATCAACGTCACGCTCACCGTGGATCGGGGGGAGGATACGGTCGAGCGGGTCGAGCTGCTCCTCGGCGGCCAGGTGGTCGCACAGCAGAGCTTCAACGACCTGGTCGGGGTGGGGGAGGGTCAGCCGGACGCTGCCGCACCCTTCGATCTCGTTTTCCTCGTGAATACGGCCGAGTTCGATGAGTCGACCGGTACGACCCGCTTCCGCAACGGGAGCCGCACGCTCACCGCACGCCTGGCCACCCGGGAGGGGGGTGAAGCTGCGTGGACTTCGTCGTTTCCCCTCGTACTCCGGAACCCCGATACCTTCGTGGCGCGACTCTCGGCCGAGAAGGGGCCCGTGGCCGGTGCCAACGGAGAAGACTGGGTGGGTGGGGCCATCACCGTGGACGTGGTCCCGGTGATCTACACCGCTGGCGCCGCCGTCTCCACGGTGGTGCTCGAGCTTCGCCGCTTCGCCGGGCCGATGCTCAGGGAGCGGAGCGCGGCGGGAACCGGAGTGATCCGGTTCATCTTCCCTGCCACGGGGCCCGCGGGCACGGACAATGTGGTGGGGTACCGTACGCCGGACGGGAGCTTCGATCAGTTCCGGGTTCGCGCCGCGACTTTTACCGATGGCACCACGGTTGCGGGGCTGCCGGTGACCGTGATCACACCGGTGCGGATCGACGCGGTGTCGGCGGTACCGGGGAACTGATCTCCGCCTCGAAGGCGGCGAGCAAGTCTCGCTTCTCATCCCACGGGAGGAAGGCAGCCTCGAACCCCATGCGGGCCACCGCGACGAGCTCCTCCCAGGTGAAACCCAGGTGCTCATGGGCCCTCCGGTACTCCTCCGTGACCGTCGTGTCCGAGATGAGTCGGTTGTCGGTACAGAGGGTGAGCGGAATTCCGAGGTCGAAGTAGCGCCGGACCGGGTGCGCCTCCGCTGAGGTCACGGCCCGCGTCTGGACATTCGAGGTGAGGCAGATCTCCAGAGGCACCTGCCGGTTCCGAACCCACTTCTCGAGCGCAGGGTCTTCGAAGAGCCTCGTCCCATGCCCGAGCCGCGCCGCACGGCACCGGTGCAGCGCATCTCGAATCGAGTCCGGACCGACGGCTTCCCCGGCGTGGATCGTGATGGGGAGGTTCCCCATGGCTGCGCAGTCGAAAGCCGCCTGATGTTCCGAGGCCGGGTTTCCCGCCTCGGCCCCTGCCAGATCGAAGGCCACGACGGCCGGGCGCGCGCTCCCCCCGGCGTACTTCACCGCCGTTTGCGCGATCGCGAGCGAGGTTCCGGGGTCGAGGCTCCGAAGCCCGCAGAGAATGAGCCCGGCCCGGATCCCCGCCTCTCCCTCACCGCGACGCATCCCGTCCACGACCGCCTCCATCACCGCATCGAGGGAGAGTCCCTGCCGGGTGTGGAGGATGGGCGAGAAACGGATCTCGACCCAGCGCACGTTCTCGGCGGCGTGATCGATCACCAGCTCCCGCGTGATCCGCTCGAGCGCCTCGGGCGTCTGCATCACGGAGAGGGTCGCCTCGAATCGGCCCAGATAGGCCAGAAGGTCCACTACCCCATCGGCCCGCATGCGGTCGCGGAGCTCTGCGGGATCGTGGCTCGGGAGGGGAGCGCCAGCCGCTTCGGCCAGCTCGATCATGGTCTCCGGGCGGAGGCTCCCGTCCAGGTGTACGTGCAGCTCCGCTTTGGGAAGTGCGAAGAGCCGCCGGGAGAGTGCGTCCCGATCCGTGGTCAGCATCCCGGTGGGGTTCCGATCGGCGCGAGCCCCCGATCAAAGTCCACGAGCGGCGCGGTGTAGTCTCCGGAGAAGCAGGCGTCACAGAAGGGGCCATGCTCCTTCACGCACTCCAGCATCCCGTCCAGGGAAAGGTACCCGAGCGAATCCACTCCCAGCATCGCCGCGATTTCGTCCACGGTGTGCGACGATCCGACGAGCTCCTCCTTCGAAGGCATGTCGATCCCGTAGAAGCAGGGGAAGCGAACCGGAGGACTCGCCACCCGGAAGTGGACTTCCGCGGCGCCCGCGTGGCGGAGGAACTTGACCAGCGAAGTCGAGGTTGTGCCCCGCACGAGGGAATCGTCCACGACCACGACGCGCTTGCCTTCGATCACTTCCTTCACCGGGTTGTACTTGATCCGGGCCGAGAAGTCGCGATCCGCCTGGGCGGGCTTGATGAAGGTGCGCCCCACGTAGTGGTTCCTGAGAAGCCCCAGTTCGTAGGGGATCCCGCTCTCTTCCGAGTAGCCGAGCGCCGGCGAATTCGCGGAATCCGGGACGGCGATCACGCAGTCGGCGTCGGCGGGGTTCTCGCGGGCGAGCTGCCGACCGAAGGAGCGGCGGGCCCGATCCACGCTCGTGCCCCAGATTCGCGAGTCCGGGCGCGCGAAGTACACGAGCTCGAAGACACAGGGAGAAGGGCGGGGTGCGGGGGGGAGGGTGCGGAGCGGCTGGATCTTCTTCCCGCGCAGCTTGAGCACCTCTCCGGGCCGGATGTCCCGCACGAACTCCGCGCCGATGATGTCGAGCGCGCAGGTCTCGGATGCGACCACGTGCCCCTTCCCGATCTTCCCCAGAACGAGAGGGCGGAACCCGCGTGAGTCCACGGCGGCAAAGAGGGTGTCACCTATCGTCAGGACGAGAGAAAAGGCGCCTTCGAGATAGGTGAGGGCATCGTCGAGCTGCGCCTCGATGGTGTCGTGCCGCGACCGCGCGATGAGGTGCACGATCACTTCGGAATCCGAGGTCGTCTGGAAGAGAGCCCCTTCGTCCACGAGGCGGTTCCGGAGTTCCTGGGCGTTCGTGAGATTGCCGTTGTGCCCGATCGAGAGGTCCCCCTTTGCGTAGCGGACCACGATGGGCTGGGCATTCTGGATGCGGCTTCCGCCCGCAGTCGAGTACCGGACGTGGCCTATCGCGGTGGACCCGGGGAGTTCGTTCAACTCGTCGGCGCCGAAAACGTCGGCCACGAGCCCGACGCCCTTCTTCAGCCGGGCGCGCCCGTCGCCATCCACCACGCAGATCCCGGCCGACTCCTGTCCCCGGTGCTGGAGGGCGTAGAGCCCGAGAAAGCTCAGTTCCGCGGCGTTGTCCACCCCGGTGATTCCGAACACTCCGCATTCCTCGCGCGGCAGCTCATCCAGCGTCGAGGTGAGGATGTTCTCGATCATGCGCCTTTCATCTCCATGAGTGCGGGGAGGGCCCCGAAGTACCGGTCGGCGAGTTCCGCGACCGGGGCGCCGATGTGTGCCGTGGGTGCGCGAACGGAGAAGGTACCCCCCGCCTCTCCGACCGTGCCGATCCGCACGGCCGGAACCCCGAATTCCTCCGCGATTCGGAGCACCTCCGCGACGGACGCCTCGGGCGAGCTGACCACCACGCGTCCCTGGCCCTCCCCGAAGAAGAGCCCCACCGGCGAGATACTGTCCTGGAGTTCGACGTTCATGCCCAGCGGCCCCCCGGGGGCATTCACGGCGCATTCCGCCAGCGCCACCGCCAGTCCACCCTCGGACGTATCGTGGGCCGAGCGAAGGAGGCGCCGATCCGTCATCGCCGCAAGCGCTCTCTGCACCGCTCGCTCACGCTCCAGATCGACCCGCGGCGGCATCCCCGCCACGAGGCCGTCGCGGATGCGGTAGAGGTACTCCGAAGCTCCGATTCCCTCATGATTCTCTCCGAAGAGGAGAATGGCGTCACCAGGCGTCGTGAAGGCGGCCCTTATCGCTTTCGACACGTCGTCCAGCACCCCTACCATACCGATGACCGGGGTCGGGAAGATGGCCCGGCCATCCGTCTCGTTGAAGAGCGACACATTCCCCCCGGTGACCGGGGTCTCGAAGTACGTGCACGCTTCCGCCATTCCGAGTACCGCTTCCCGGAGCTGGAAATAGATGTGGGGCTTGAGAGGATTCCCGAAGTTGAGATTGTTGGTGATCGCGGTCGGGACGGCTCCCACGCAGGCCAGATTCCGGGCGGCCTCCGCGACCGCCGCCTTCGCCCCCTCCCGCGGATCGAGGTAGCAGTACCGTCCGTTGCAGTCAGTGGAGGCGGCCACGCCCCGCTTCGTGCCCCGCAGCCGGACGACCCCCGCATCTCCCCCCGGCCCCACTACCGTGGAGGTACGGACCGTGCTGTCATACTGCTCGTAGAGCCACCGCTTCGAGGCGATGTTCGGAGAGGTGAGCAGGTCCAGGAGGGCGTCGGTCAACTCTCCTTCGGGCGTGAGCAGCTCGGTCAGGTCCATTTCCCGGAGTCTCCGTACCTCTTCGCTCTCGATCCCTTCGCGTTCGTAGGTGGGGCACCCTTCCGTGAGGGGAAGCGCGGGGATATTGGCCACGAGCACCCCGTTTTCCTCGATGCGGAACGCCCCGTCGTCGGTGACCTCACCTACCGGTTCGGCCTCGAGTTCCCACTTCTCCAGAATGCGCCGGACCTCGTCCTCACGACCCCGCTCCGCCACCACGAGCATGCGCTCCTGTGATTCGGAGAGGAGGATCTCGTAGGGGGTCATCCCCGGCTCCCGCACGGGAACCGAGTTCATCTCGAGCACCACCCCACTCCCCGAGCGCCCGGCCATCTCCGAGGCCGACGAGGTTAGTCCGGCGGCGCCCATGTCCTGGATCCCGACGATGTACCCGCTTCGAATGAGCTCGAGCGAGGCTTCGAGCAGGAGCTTCTCGGTGAAGGGGTCGCCGACCTGGACGCGCGGGCGGCTGGCTTCGTCCGCATCGTCCGAAAGCTCTTCCGAGGCGAAGGTCGCTCCGTGGATCCCGTCCCGCCCGGTGCGCGCACCCACCGCCATCAGCGTATTGCCGATTCCCGAGGCCTCGCCCCGAATGATCTCGTCGGTCTTCATGATGCCGAGGCACATGGCGTTCACGAGAGGGTTCCCCTCGTAGGCCCGGTCGAAGAAGACCTCGCCCCCGATGTTCGGGATCCCCATGCAGTTTCCGTAGTCGCCGATTCCCTTCACGACCCCCGAGAAGAGGTATCGGACCCGCCCGGAATCGAGGTCCCCGAAGCGGAGGGAGTCGAGAACCGCAATCGGGCGCGCTCCCATCGTGAAGATGTCGCGCAGGATTCCCCCGACCCCGGTCGCCGCCCCCTGATAGGGCTCCACCGCCGAAGGGTGATTGTGCGATTCGATCTTGAAGGCCAGGGCGAGACCGTCTCCGACATCGATGACGCCCGCATTCTCTCCGGGACCCTGAATGACCCAGGGTGCCTTGGTGGGAAGAAGGCGGAGGAGTCGTTTCGAGTTCTTGTATCCGCAGTGCTCCGACCACATCGCCGAGAAGATCCCGAGCTCGGTGAAGGTGGGCGTGCGGCCGAGGATCCCGAGAACCTTCCCGTACTCTTCCTCCGAGAGGCCATGGCTGGCTACCAGTTCAGGGGTGATCTCGGGGTCGCCGGCGCGGGGTGAAGGGACTTCTGTCGAAAGGGCTTCAGTCACGGGGTGCAGCCTCCGTGGCGGCATGTACAAGAGGGGCATGGCTTCCGGAAAGGTGCAGCTCGAGCGACTCGAAGACGCCTCGACCGTCCGTGGGGCCCAGCAGAGCCTCCACGGATCGTTCCGGGTGAGGCATCATCCCGAGCACATTGCGCTCTGCATTCACGATCCCGGCAATGTTGTGCGCCGATCCGTTGGGGTTGGACCCTGCGCCGAGCCCACCTTCCGGCGTGACATAGCGAAAGGCGATGCGGGCCTCACCCTCGAGCTCCGCGAGCGTCTCGCGGTCGGCGTGGAAGTTTCCGTCCCCGTGGGCAATGTGGACCCGCAGAATGGCCCCTTCCTCATAGGCGAGAGTGAAGGGGCTCCGGTTGGTTTCAACCCGGATGTGCACTTCGCGGTTCCGGAAATGGAGCGACTCGTTCCGGAGCAGTGCACCGGGGAGAAGCCCGCTCTCACAGAGCACCTGAAAGCCATTGCAGATCCCGATGACGGGCCCTCCCGCCCGGGCGAAGGCGGATACCGACTCCATGATCGGCGAAAACCGGGCAATGGCACCCGGGCGGAGATAATCCCCGTACGAGAAGCCGCCGGGGAGGAAGACTGCATCCACCCCACCCAGATCCTGCTCGCGGTGCCAGCGAAACTCGGGCGTGAATTCCGGGAAGAGCTGGAGCGCCTTGTAGCAGTCGTAATCGCAGTTCGAGCCGGGGAAGGTGACGACGGCAACCTTCATCCCGCGACCTCCCCGAGGACGCTCACCAGAAAATCCTCGGTGACCGGGTTCGCGAGGAGCTTCCGGCACATCTCCTCGGCTCGTTCCTGTGCGGTGCCGGCGTCCACCGCCTCGATCTCGAGGTCGAGCACTTTGCCCACCCTGACCTCCTTCGTCTCTGCGTAGCCCAGGGACTCGAGGGCGAGGTGAGTGGCCTTCCCCTGGGGGTCCAGCAGTCCACGACGAGGTTTCACTCGAACTTCCACCTGAAATCGGTTCAACGTTCGTCCTCCGACGACTCGAGGGGGGGCACAGGCCCGTCTACCTCAGGCCCCTCCGGACGCAGGGTGCGCCGGGGGCGGCGAGAGGCAAGTTCTCCATAATCCAGCGTCCGCGGTTCTCCATCCTCTTCGTCCTCCTCGTCTTCCTCCTCATCGAAGAGGGGATCCCGATCGGGAAGGCGTTCCACCAGTCCGCGCAGCGTCCCGGCGACCACTCCCCAGAGGGTATACGTCAGGAGGAAGGGGAAGAGGAAGTAGGCGGGAACGGTGAGCGCCCCGATCGCGGCTCCGATCAGCAGCACCGAATCGAAGATCCCGGCGGGAGTGCGGAATGAGATCCGGGGCACGACCCGGTAGGGCACATGGCTGACCATGAGGAGCGCCACTCCGATCAGAAACACCCCGGCCATCTGTCCGGAGGGGAGGCCGCCGAAATAGGCTTCCACCGCGGGGGCCGTGAAGAAGGGGTAGATCGTGGCGAGGAGCATCCCCGCAGTCGGGGAAGGGAGGCCGTGGAAGTTCCGTTTCGCCTCTCCTCCCTGTTCCACATTGAACCGGGCGAGGCGGATCACCGCGGCCGTGATGTAGAAGAAGGAGAGAACCCAGCTCCAGGGTTGATCCTGGAAGAAGAGGAGGTAGAAGACGAAGGCTGGCGCCACTCCGAAGGAGATCGCGTCCACGAGCGAGTCGAGCTCCGCCCCGAAGCGGGATCCGGTCGCGGTGAAGCGCGCAATCCTCCCGTCGAGAAGGTCGAGAATCGCGGCGAAGACGATGCACCAGGCCGCCCAGCGGAAATCGCCCCTCGTGGCCGAGACCATCGCGAAGATCCCGAAGAAGAGGTTCCCCAGCGTGAAGGCCGAGGGGATGATGATGATCCCCTGCTGGAGGCGGACCTTTCTCTTCATCGGGCGGGCTCCCATTCGTGGAGCGTCACTCCCGTGAGTCGACGGAAGATCTCCAGATACCGGGTCGACGCCGCTGAGACCACCTCGGAAGGGAGTGCCGGGGGGGGCGGGGTCTTGTCCCAGTCCGGGCGCGCATCGAGCCAGTCCCGGATCGGCTGCTTGTCGAAGGAAGGCGGGGCCGAGCCCGGGATCCACGCCTCGGAGGGCCAGTAGCGGGACGAGTCCGGGGTGAGCACCTCATCGATCAGAAGAAGCTCACCGGACTCGGTGCGCCCGAACTCGAACTTCGTATCGGCCAGGAGAATGCCACGTTCCGCGGCCACGGCCCGCCCCGCGTCGTAGAGCGCGAGCGAGAGATCCTTCAGGCGCCGGGCGATCACATCGCCCATGCGCTCAGTCACGCCGGAATAGGGGATGTTCTCGTCGTGACCCTCCTCGGCCTTCGTGGCCGGTGAGAAGATCGGCGGCTCGAGCCGTTCGCTTTCCCGCATGCCGGCACGGAGCGGCTCGCCTGCCAGCGTTCCCACCTCCCGGTACTCCTTCCATGCGGAGCCAGCCAGGTAGCCCCGAACCACGCATTCCACCGGGAGAGGCTGGGTGCGCCTCACGAGGAGCGCGCGTCGCCCCCATTCCGCCCGGGAGGCTTCGAGCGCGGGCACGCGGTCCACGATCTGATCGGGGTGCGCCGCCACGAGATGATGAGGGAAGCGATCTCCAAGCTGTTCCAGCCACCAGGCAGTAAGGAGGGTCAGGACCTCGCCCTTGAAGGGGATCGGCTGCTCCATCACCACGTCGAAAGCGGACACCCGGTCCGAAGCCACCATCAGGAGGTGATCCCCATCGACTTCGTACATCTCCCGCACCTTCCCCCGGTGCAGGAGCGGAAGGGGCAGCTCCGAGCGAAAGACGATGGGAGCGGGAGCGCTCATACGTGCAGCTCCGGCTCGCCCACGGCCCGGTCGGCCTCCGCACCGTAACGTTCCAGCGCCGGGGCCACCCAGTCGTTCAGGAAGGCATCCACCTGTTGAGGGGCGCGACCCACGAAGCGCTGAGGATCCAGGATCCCTTCGAGAGCCTCCTCGTCCATGCCGAAAGCCGGGTCCCCGGCCACCCGCTCGACCAGGTCACTCGGCTCACCCTCCTTCATGCGGGCGGCGGCGGCGAACGCATGCTTCCGAATCCGCTCGTGGAGCTCCTGTCGATCGCCTCCATTCTCCACGGCCAGCATGAGCACTGTCTCCATGGCCATGAAGGGGAGGTGTTCCTCGAGATTCTTCCGGATCACTGCGGGATGCACCACGAGTCCACTCGCCACGTTCTCGGCGAGGACGAGGGCGCCATCGAGGGTCAGGTACGAGTCGGGGATCGAGAGCCGCCGGTTGGCCGAGTCGTCCAGCGTGCGCTCAAGCCACTGGGTCGCCGCCGTCATCGCCGGATCCTGATACAGGGTGATGACGTGTCGCGCGAGGGCGCAGATCCGCTCGGCCCGCATCGGATTCCGCTTGTAGGGCATCGCGGACGAGCCGATCTGTTCCTCTTCGAAGGGCTCCTCCACCTCGCGGAGATGGGCGAGAAGGCGCAGATCATGACCAAAACGGGAGAGTGAAGCCGCGGTCCCGGCGAGGGTGGCCGCCACCCCTGCGTCCACCTTTCTGGGATAGGTCTGTCCGCTCACTCCGTAGCTCAAGGAGAACCCCATCTTCTCCCCGACCTTCCGGTCCAGCTCCTCGACCTTTTCATGATCCCCGTGGAAGAGCTCGAGGAAGGAAGCCTGGGTACCCGTAGTGCCCCGCACCCCACGGAAACGCAGCGACACCAGACGGAAGTGGAGTTCCTCGAGGTCGAGGAGGAGGTCCTGTATCCAGAGAGTGGCCCGCTTCCCGACGGTAGTCGGCTGAGCAGGCTGAAAGTGAGTGTAGCCGAGGGTGGGAAGCGCGCGGTGGGTGGCGGCGAACTCGGAGAGCCGGGCGACCGTGCGTACAATTCGGGCGCGCACGAGCTCCAGAGCCTCACGATGAAGGATCAGATCCGTGTTGTCCCCGATGAAGGCGGAAGTGGCACCCAGGTGGATGAGCCCCTTCGCGAGGGGCGCTGCGTCTCCGAAGAGGTGGACGTGCGCCATCACGTCATGGCGGAAGCGCTTCTCGTACTCGGCCGCCTTCGCCAGATCGAGGTGGTCAGCCCCCTCCCGCATCTGGGCGATGGCCTCCTCGGGGATGGGCAGTCCGGTTTCCCGCTGGGCCTCCGCGAGGGCGATCCAGAGCTTCCTCCAGGTACCGTATCGATGTCCCGGCGAGAAGATGCGCTGCATCTCCCGCGAGGCGTAGCGCTCTCCGAGCGGGTGGACGTAGCGGTCGAGGTCTTCGGTCACTTCACGGCTCTCCCTGGCGCCCGGTCGGGGCTCGAGGTGTTCAGGCTTCCGCCAATCATCGCCCCAACACGAAGTCGCGGGCAATGAGGCCACGGTTGCGTTCGAAGGTCAGGCGAACCCTCGAGCCGCCCGGAAGCTGGCTCAGAAGGCCCTCCACGTCTTCGGCGCGGTTTACCCGGCGGTTGTTGATTCCCACCACCAGGTCGCCAGCCTCCAGACCGAGGATATTCTGGATCTCCGGCGATACCCGCGTGACGAGTGCCCCTCCTTCGCTCGCGAATCCCCTCTGGTCGCGGGCCGCAGGGGTGAGGGTCACGAGCTCGAGCCCCTGGAGAACGGTAACCCGCTCCGTGGGGAGGGCGGGAAAGGGCTGGGCTGCGATCGTGAGCGGAGCCTCCCGGCCCTCGACTTCGACTACGAGCGATTCCCCCGGGCGCAGATCCAGGAGGACTGCCTCCAGATCGAACGGCGTCACCAGACGCCGGCCGTTCGCGCCCACCAGTCGGTCCTCGATCCGGATGCCGGCGCGCGCCGCGGGAGAACCCTCCGAGATGCGCGAAACCCGGACCCCCCGGGTGCGGCCGAAGGGATCCGCTTCCTCTGGATCCACATCGAAACCGACCCAGGCCCGTCTGACCTCACCGTGCGCCAGAAGGTCGTCCGCGATCCGGAGCACCCGTTCGATCGGGATTGCGAATCCGAGCCCTTCACTCCCTCCCCCCCGGGAGAAGATGGACGCGTTCATCCCGATGACCTCGCCCGTGGCATTGACCAGCGGGCCCCCGGAGTTCCCCGGGTTGATCGCCGCGTCGGTCTGGATCATGCCGAGGTAGAAGCCGCGGCCATCCTGGGGCGAGGTGATGTGCCGCCCCATCGCCGATACCACGCCCACCGTTACAGTCGGTTCGGGGTTCGCGGTGAGGGTACCGAGAGGATTCCCGAGCGCGAGGACCCACTCTCCGATCCGGAGATCCGTGCTCCGGCCGATAGGAACTACCGGCAGGCTCCCTCCCGCCACGCGCACGACCGCCACGTCGGTGGTCTCATCCGCTCCGACGAGCTCTCCCTCGAGGTCACGGCCGTCGGGGAGGGTCACGAGGATCCGCTCGGCCCCCCGCACCACATGTTCGTTCGTGAGAATGATCCCTCCGGGGTCGACCACGAACCCGGATCCGAGCGAGGGGACCTGCCTCGTGGTCGTGCGTCCTCCGCCGAAGGGGAAGGGAAAGAAGTCATCGAAGAAGGGGTCGCGGGCCCGAACCTGCTGGGTACGGATCACGTTCACCGATACCACCCCCGGTGACACCCGCTCGGAGGCCCGCACGATCGCGGTTTCACGGGAGGCGGCGATCTCCTGCGAGAGCGAGGTCTGCGATGATGCCTCGGCCGCGGGAAGCAGGGAAGAGAGGATGCCTCCCTCCGAAGTGGCGTCCGAAGCCTGCTGCGTTCCTCCTGACGGCGCCTCACCTCCGGTGCACCCCGCGGGAAGGCTCCCGGCGGTGAGGAGACCGAGCAGAAGGGCGAGGCCGGGGCGGGGGAGTCGACTCATGGCCGGGGAGAGAGCGGTGGGTGCATTCGTCCGGTTCAGATCCGGGCGCCGAGCGAGGCCCAGTCCTCGAGAAAGGCCTCCAGTCCGGCATCCGTGAGGGGGTGCTTGAGGAGCTGATAGAGCACCTTCGACGGAAGGGTGGCACAGTCAGCCCCGATCAGCATCGCCTGCTGCACATGCTTCGGGTGGCGAAGCGAGGCCGCGAGGATTTCCGTGTCGATGCCGTATTCGTCGTAGATCTCCCGGATCTCCGCCACGAGCTCCATCCCATCCTGCCCGACATCGTCGAGTCGACCCACGAAGGGGGAAATGTAGCTGGCCCCGGCCTTGGCTGCGAGAAGCGCCTGGGCGGCCGAAAAGCAGAGGGTGACATTCACATCGATGCCCTCGGCGCGGAGCGCCTTGCAGGCCCGGAGTCCGTCCTCGGTGAGGGGTACCTTCACCACGATGTTGGGGTGGAGTGCGGCCAGCTTCTTCCCCTCGGTGATCATCCCCTGGGCGTCGGGGGCGACCACCTCAGCCGAAATCGGACCGTCCACCAGGCGGCAGATCTCGACGAAGTGCTCCTTGGGGTCGCGGTCACCGAGTGCCTTCGCCATGAGCGACGGGTTGGTGGTGATCCCGTCGATGAGGCCGGCTTCGGCGGCGCGACGGATCTCGTCCAGATCCGCAGTGTCGAGAAAGATCTTCATGGGGCGGATTCACCTTCGTTCGGGGGAGGGGGTTCGAAGCTTTTCTGAGGGTACTCCACACGCTCCAGGAAGAGCCCGCGTGCGGGAGCTGGAGGCGAGGTCACGAGCGGACTCCGGTCGTTCTCGAGAAGAGCGGCCAATTCATCCAGGGGCCGCTCCCCTCGGCCCACGGCAATCATGGTTCCGACAAGATAGCGCACCATATGGTGAAGGTACCGATTCGCGGTGATCCGGAAAGAGATCCCGATCTCCGGACAGGGTTCCCAGGCTGCGCTCGCAACCCGGCAGCGGTCTCCTCGCGCCGGCTGCCCGGATTTGGCAAAGCGCGCGAAGGAGCGATCTCCCGCGATGAGCGCCGCCCCCGCCTGGAGCAGATCGCGATCGGGAGGCGCCTCGGAGAGGTCCCAGCACCATCTCCGATGAAACGGGGACCCGGCTTCGAGCGTGGTCCCGACCTGGTATCGGTAGCTGCGTGCAACCGCATCGTAACGGGGGTGGAAGCGGGGTGGGGCCAGGTGCACTTCCCTCACCCGGATTTCGCGGGGAAGAAGGGCGTTCAGTGCCTTCTGGAGAGCCGCCGCCTCCCACTTCGGCGGGAGGTCCACGGCAGCGACCTGCCCGGTGGCGTGCACCCCGGTGTCCGTCCTCCCCGATCCGATCACCCTCCTCGGGGCTTCGGTGATGCGCGCGAGCACGGCCTCGATCTCCCCCTGGACGGTGCGCGTTTCCGGCTGAAGCTGCCAGCCGTGAAAGGGCGTACCGTCGTACTCGACGATCAGACGGTATCGTTGGAATGCAGGCGCGTTCACGCCGGAAAGGTAGAAGGGGAGGAGGGGGAGTCAACCGGCGCTGGCGCCCGGTTGGCGCCTCATCGTGGGCGTTGACCCGAAAGCGCTTCGGTTCTACCGTCCCGAGGCTCACCCGGAACCCCTCGGACGACCCCTGCAGGAGCACCATGGATTTCCCATCTCTCGTCGCCAGAGTGTCCGAAGGTCATGATCTCACCGAAGCCGAAGCGGGTTCCGCCTTCGACAGCATCATGGCCGGCGCCGTATCGGCTCCGCTCATGGCGGCCTTCCTCACCGCGCTCCGTACGAAGGGACACGCACCCTCGGAAATCGCGGGCGGAGTGCAGGCGCTCCGAAGAGCGATGATCCCCGTGGAAGTGGGCGAGGGCCCACACGTCGATACCTGCGGGACGGGAGGCGGCGACGTTACCACCTTCAACATCTCGACTGCTGCCGCACTGGTCGCTGCGGCGGCGGGCGCGAAGGTGGCGAAGCACGGAAATCGCTCCTTCACCTCGCGGAGCGGCAGCGCCGATGTGCTGGAGGCGCTCGGAGTGACCATCCAGCTCTCGCCCGAGGCGATGGCGAGGGTGTTCGCCGAGACCGGGGTCGTGTTCATGTTCGCCCCGCTCCTTCACCCGGCCATGCGACATGTGGGGCCCGTCCGCCGTGAACTTGGGTTCACGACCATCATGAACATCCTGGGCCCGCTCACGAACCCGGCCCGCGTTCGGCGGCAGGTGGTGGGCGTCGCGGATCCTCAGCTCCTGCCGCTCGTGGTCGAGGCCCTGCGGACGCTCGGTCATGAACGTGCTCTGGTCGTGCATGGAGAGCCGGGGATGGACGAAGTGAGCTCCCTCGGGTCGACCCGGGTGGCCGAACTCATGGACGGCGCGGTGCGGGAATACCGGGTTGCGCCCGGCGACTTCGGGCTCCCCCTCTCGAGCGCGGCCGAGATCGCGGGAGGTTCCCCCGAGGAGAATGCGGAGCGGGTTCTCGGCGTCCTGGAGGGAGCGGAGCGAGGGGGCGCGCGTACGATCACCCTCCTCAATGCCGGAGCCGCGCTCTTCGCGGCGGGGGTCGCTTCGAGTTACGAAGGAGGGGTCGAGCGAGCGATCGCGTCACTCGAATCCGGCTCGGCACGGGAGGTGCTTGAGCGGTTGCGCCGGTCATCGGCGGAGGCTGCCGCGGAGGCTGCCGCAGAGGGCGCCGCAGAGGGCTGAGCCCCGCCAGATTCCGGCCCACCCTGGACGACCGCCATCAGCACCCATGGCCCCTTGATCGGGGTTGGGGTCTCTCCTGTCGGAACCACGAGGCGGGTGGATTCCCGCGCGCGATCCATCCATCCGGCCAGAAAGGGGATGCGCATCGGATCAGTACCTCCGGATCACGCCGACCACGACCCCCTGGATCGTGACCTGGTCGGCGTCGAAGTACATGGGCTTGAGCGCCTCGTTCGCGGGCTGGAGGCGGATCTTCCCCCCTGATTCGCGATAGAGCTTCTTCACCGTGGCGGCCTCGCCCCCGATGAGCGCCACCACCATTTCCCCGTCGTTCGCCGTGGGACGGGAATTCACGATGATGTAGTCGCCGTCGCGGATCTGTTCCTCGATCATGGAGTCTCCGGTGACCCGCAGGACGTAGTTCTCGCCCCCCTTCCGGAGGAGGTCCGGCGGGACGAGCACCGTCTCCCGATCTTCGATGGCCTCGATCGGCAGCCCCGCCGCCACTTCGCCAAGGAGAAGAAGCTCGACGGCCCCCGGCAGCGCCGTGCCGCGCACCACTTCGATGGAGCGGCTCTGGTTGTATGCCTTCCGGATGTAGCCCTTCCGTTCCAGATTGCTCACATGCTCGTGCACGGTCGCGAGGGAGGTATACCCGAACGACTCGGCGATCTCCTCGAAGGAGGGGGCGAATCCGTTCTCCCGGATATAGCCGCCGATATAGTCGAGCATCTCCTTCTGACGTCTCGTGAGGGCCATCGTCGTCTCCTTCGGTGGGGGCCCGAACAGGAACCGAATCAAGGATACCCGAAGGTTGCCCGAAACGCAAGAGACTACGCCACGCCCGGGGGCTCCCGACGGGATTCTGGATCGAATCGTCCACACCAAGAGGGAAGAGGTGCGGGCTCTCCGGGGTCGCTCCCGCGCGCTCACCGAGGCCGCCGGGTCCGGTCCGCCACCCCTCGACTTCAGGGGGGCGATCGGCTCGCGTGAAGTCGTGTCGCTCATTGCCGAGGTGAAGCGGCGGTCGCCCGGCGCCGGTGCCATCCGGCCTGAGCTCGATCCGGTGGACCTTGCCCTCCGCTACCAAGAGGCCGGGGCTTCCGCGCTCTCGGTCCTCACGGACAGCGAGTATTTCGGAGGGTCACTCTCGGACCTGACGGCGATCCGCGCGCGTTCCACCCTCCCCCTCCTCCGCAAGGACTTCACTCTGGATCCCATTCAGATATGGGAAGCCCGATCGGCGGGGGCCGATGCCATTCTCCTCATCGTCCGGATCCTGGACGACGGGGCGCTCCGTGAACTCAGGGAACTGGCCGAGTCCCTCGGAATGGCGGCGCTAGTCGAGGCTCACGACGCCGGGGAGGTGGAGCGGGCGCTGGCCTCCGGTGCGCGGATCCTCGGAGTCAACAACCGGGATCTCGCGACCTTCATCACGCGACTCGAGGTCTCACTCGATCTTCTTCCTTCCATCCCTTCGGATGTCGTCTTCGTCTCGGAAAGCGGAATCCGCACGGTGGAAGATGTGCTTCGACTCGGCGAGGCGGGCGCGGACGCCATCCTCGTGGGGGAAACGCTCCTGCGCGCGTCCGATCCCGGTGCGAAGGCCGCGGAGCTCGCGAATCATCCTCGAAGGGCTCGATGAGATGCATCCCGTGAAACACGGACCCCTCCCTCCGACCAACGCCCCAGTTGTAAAGATCTGCGGGCTCACGCGGCCCATCGATGCGGCCGCTGCCGAAGAGGCTGGGGCGTCCTTCGCGGGGGTTGTCCTCGTGCCGGGTTCTCCCCGCACCCGATCTCCCGAGCAGGCGCGCCAGATCGGGAGCGCCGTCTCGATCCCGCTGGTGATCGTGGTGGCGGCCGACGCTGCGGAAGAGGCGGCGACCTGCGCGGAAATCGCCGGGGCGTCGGTGATCCAGCTCCACGGAGGCGCCGACCCCGAGGTCATTCAGGGCCTCCGGGCCAGGGGGCCGTGGGAACTCTGGGCGGCGCTCCGGGTGCGCACAGAGGGAGAAATCCGGGAGGGGATCCAGCGGTATCGGGATCGGGTCGACCTCCTCCTCCTGGATGGCTGGCATCCCACCCTCCCCGGTGGAAGCGGCTCGCGCTTTCCGTGGGAGGCGCTGGAAGCGATGAGGGCCGAGTGGCCGGAGTCGCTTCCCATGGGAGCGGCCGGTGGCCTGAAGCCGGAGAACGTGGAGGAAGCCATTCGTCGGCTCCGTCCGCGCCTGGTGGATGTGAGTTCAGGGATCGAGGCGTCACCCGGGATCAAGGACCACGCGGCCATGCAGGACTTCGTGAAACGGGCTTCCGGTCCATTTCCCGGAGGATCAAATCGCAATCACGGCCCCTGACATGGGGCCCGGCACCATCGGAACCATGAGCGAGACCTCCGGAGTGGCAGAACAGAATGCAGAACACGACACGGACGCGGCGGCGCGCAGATTCGGAGCGTTCGGGGGGAGATACGTCCCTGAAACGCTGATCACCGCGCTGGATGAACTCGAAGTCGCGTATCGGGAGGCCTCGGCCGATCCTGATTTCCGAGAGGAATTCGGGGCCCTTCTATCCGACTTCGTGGGGAGGCCCACCCCGCTCTACCGGGCGCGCCGCTTCGAAGCGGAGGTGGGAGGGGGTCCCATCTACTTCAAGCGGGAAGATCTGAACCACACCGGCGCGCACAAGATCAACAACACCATGGGACAGGCGCTGCTGGCCCGGCGGATGGGGAAACGCCGCATCATTGCCGAGACCGGTGCGGGGCAGCACGGGGTCGCGACGGCCACCGCGTGCGCCCTCTTCGACATGGAGTGCGTGGTCTACATGGGGGCCGAAGACGTGGATCGGCAGGCACTGAACGTCTACCGGATGAAGCTGCTCGGTGCCGAAGTCCGCCCCGTGACCTCGGGGACGCGCACGCTGAAGGACGCCACGAACGAGGCCATCCGCGACTGGGTCACGAATGTCGAAACCACCCACTACATCATCGGCTCCGTGGTCGGGCCTGCCCCTTTCCCGCGCATGGTACGCGATTTCCAGAGCGTGATCGGCCTCGAAACGAGGGATCAGATTCTCCGGCTGGAAGGGCGCCTCCCCTCGGCCGTAGTGGCCTGTGTGGGAGGGGGCTCGAATGCGATGGGAATCTTTCACCCCTTCGTCGGGGATCGGGAAGTGGCGCTGATCGGCGTCGAAGCAGAAGGGGAAGGGATCGCCTCCGGCCGGCACTCGGCCACCCTCACTGCCGGCCAGCCCGGCGTGCTCCATGGTGCGCTCTCCTATCTGCTTCAGGACGAAGACGGACAGGTGGCTCCGGCGCACTCGGTTTCGGCGGGGCTGGACTACCCCGGGGTGGGTCCGGAGCACGCCTTCCTCAAGGACTCGGCGCGCGCCCGGTATGTGTCGGTCCGCGACGAGGAGGCGCTCGCCGCGTTTCACCGGGTTTCCGAGCTGGAGGGAATCATTCCGGCTCTGGAAACCTCTCACGCGGCAGCATACCTTTTGCGTGACGGGGCGGAGTGGGTGGCGCGGGGTCCCGTGATTCTGTGTCTGAGTGGCCGAGGAGACAAGGACGTTTCCCATGTGGCCCGTCTCGAGGGTGGAGAACGCCTCCTTTGAGTACCAGCGTGCGAGCTTCCGGGTTCACCCCTCTGGCGCATCCCCGTTGCAGGGCTGACCTTGTATCAGGTAACGGAGACGGCGCCTTGCGCACTCCCTCCGTTTCCTGTGGCTTCCCATCAAACCCGGATCGACGGTGACGGAAAGCTCGAACCAGACCTCTCCCTCCGGGGAAACTTCCGCGCTCGACTGGGAAGATCCGTCGGTACTTCCGGTCGAGGAAGTGAGGGATGTGTTCGTGACCCTCACGAAGGCACTCAGGGCCTACCAGCTTTATGACCCGGGAAACCCGGTCTACAAGCGCTTTGTGGCCAACCTGAGAGAGGCGTTCGCGGGGATCTGGGAAAGCAGGGGTCGGCTGGAGATTCTGGTTGACGAGAGTCGGCTGACCTGGATGGGCGATGTCGTGTACTCCAATGCGAACCGCTCGGAATCGCTCGCCTTCGTTTTCTATCGGGACGGAATCCGCGAACTCACCTTCAGCAAGGGGCTCGAAGGGGGGGAGCTGGAAAGGCTCCTCGATGCCCTTCATCGCGCAAAGAATGTCCGCGGCGAGGGCGACGACCTTGTAACGATTCTCTGGGATCTCGATCTGAAGCATCTGAGCTATGGCGCGGTAGATGTCCTGGGCGACGGGATCGACCTCCCCGGGCCGTCCGAGGCCCAGGCCTTCGATCCCCGGGCGATCCTGGCCGGACTGGATCTCGTTCCTCCGGGGGTAGAGGAGGACTCCGGGCCCGAGGGGGATGACGACGAGGACGACGACGGGGAGGAGGAGGCTGGCCAGGCGGGCGGTTCCCGACCCGCTTCGAAGACGGTCGCGAAGGAAGATTTCAACCCCACCCTCTACGCTCTCGACCCTGCGGAGCGCGAGTATCTGGCGCGCGAACTCAGGAAGGAAATGGAACGGGACCTGAGGGCTGGCGTGCTGAACGGCCTCCTGGATCGACTGGAAGAGCCCGCCCGGGAAGTTCGCCAGGAAGAGATCCTCGGCGTACTCCGGACTCTCCTCCCCAACTTTCTCAGTCAGGGGGCACTCACGCCTGCGGCGATGGTGGTACAGGAGCTGGATGCGATCCGACGCCGGGATGGAATACTCAACGAGCGCGCGCAGGAGCTCGCCGACGGAATCCTCGACGACCTCTCGTCGGCCGAATCCGTCACGGAAATCGTGCGCTCGATCGAGGACGGGACCTTCCCCCCGGACGCTACGGAGTTGCGGGCGCTCCTCCGGTTCCTGCGAGCCGAAGCCCTTTCACCCCTTCTCCAGGGGGCTGAAAATGCCTCCTCGAAGGATGCGCAGCGCCTGCTCAGACAGGCGATTCACGGCATAGCCGAGGCCAATCGATCGGCCGTGGTCGGACTCCTCGATTCCCCGGACAGCTCCGTCCTGATTGGCGCGATCCGAATGATCGGGCAGCTCGAACTGGTCGATGCCGCAGCTTCGCTCGTCCGGCTTCTGGACCACCCCCACCCGGAAGTACGCCGGACGGTCGTCGAGGTCGCGGAGTTGATCCCTTCGTCCATTCTGGCCGGCGGACTCCAGCGGGTACTCCAGGATCCCGACTGGAGCCTCTCCCTGTCCGCGGCCCGGGCGCTCGGAGCCACGAAGTATGCTCCGGCCGCGGCGGCCCTGAGGGATATGGTGGAGCGCAAGGATGTCCGGTCCGCCGAGATCGGGGACAAGCTTCCCTATTTCGAGGCGTATGCGCAGGTGGCCGGTGACGCCTCGATCCCGTATCTGGACAGGATTCTGAACGGGAAGGGGTTTCTCGGGCGGCGCGAATCGTCGGACCTGAGAGCGTGCGCGGCGCTTGGACTCGGGAAAGTCGGTTCGCCAGCCGCCACCGGAGCGTTGGAGCGGGCACGGGGAGAGGACGATCCCGTGGTCCGGAGTGCCGTGAACCGCGCGCTCCGCGGAGAGGATGGAAAGAATGAATAGGGAGAATTGGCCGAAAGCGGGGGGCCACACCCAGTTGAATATCCAGGAGGAGGGGCGCAAGCTCCTCGCCGCGGTCTACGGCGCGCTTCGGGCTCTCAAGTTCTATCCGCTCGAGAACGAAGCCGTCCAGAACGCCCTGAAGGATCTCCATGAGACCGTTGCGATGCTCCTTGAGCGCGAAGGGATCGTCGAGTTCCGGATGGTGGGAGACTTCTTCTTCCTGAATGAAAACAGACTTCGGCTCGATCTGCGCAACTTTTCGACTTTCGGCTCCTTCGCCCGCACGCTCAGGGAGCACGGAGTCGGGGAGCTCCGCGTGGCTCCGGCGGTCACATTCACGGAATGGGCGCCCTTCCTGTCACTCCTGCTGCGCGCCCCCGCTTCCGGAGATCCCTTCGCAGGATTCGTCGAGAGGCTGTCGAAGACCCCGGTGAAGAGCATCGAGGTCAGTCGGGAGAAGGAGTCGGGACGGGTCGACATGGACTCCGAGGCGATGGAGGGGGCCAAGCGCACCTATGCCCACTCCGTCCAGATGGCCCGTGAGGTCATGAGCGATGTCCGGATCGGGCGGGCGGTGAACGTGAGGAAGGTGAAGCGGGCGGTGCAGAGCATCGTGGATCAGGTGCTGGCGGACGAGCCATCGATCATCGCCATGACGACGCTGCGCGAATTCGACGACTACACGTTCACTCACTCGGTGAACGTCTGCATCTTCTCGGTCGTGATCGGGCAGCGGCTCGGACTCGAGAAGGTCCAGCTCTATGAGCTCGGACTGGGAGCGCTCTTCCACGACGTAGGGAAGACCCGGATGCCGGACGATGTTCTCAACAAGGCCTCGGGGCTGACGGACGCCGAATGGGAGGTCATGCAGCAGCATCCGACCGAAGGACTGCTCGTACTGTTCCAGCTCCACGGGTTCGCAGATGTTCCCTACCGACAGATGCTCATGGCGTACGAGCATCACATGAAGCTGGATCTTTCCGGGTACCCTCGTTCCAGACGCCACCGCGAGATCGGGCTCTTCGCGAGGATCGTGGGGGTGGCCGACGCCTTTGATGCCGGCACCTCTTCGCGGAGCTATCAGTACAAGCCATGGCCCCCCGACGAAGTGCTCAAGGAGATGAGGGACAATCCCGCGAGGGGATTCGACCCGGTCCTCGTGAAAGCACTCATGACGGCCACCGGTGTCTACCCGGTCGGGACCCTCGTGGTGCTGGACACCTTCGAGCTCGCGGTGGTGATGCGGACCAACCCGGATCCGAAACGCCTGCACCAGCCTGAGGTGAAGCTGCTCGCGGATACCATGGGGGTGCCCCTTTCCACTCCGACGCTCTGTCGTCTCGACGAGCTGGACCCTTCGACGGGCGAGCCCAGGCGTACCATCATCAAGACCACCGATCCCGAACGCTACGGCATCCGGGTGTCGGACTTCGTCACCTGAGCCCCTCCCGGCCTCCGGCCGCTGCCATTCATGTCGCCAGTTGACCTTTCCACGCCCTTCCGCGCGCGCCGCGCCCGCGGCCAGTCCGCCCTGATCCCCTATATCTGCGCCGGATTTCCAACCCGCGACGCGAGTCTGGCCCTCCTCCACGAGGCCGCCGAGGCGGGCGCGGACATCCTCGAACTCGGGATCCCCTTCTCGGATCCTCTGGCCGATGGCCCCACGATCCAGGCCGCAACCTTCGATGCTCTGCAGGCGGGGATGACGGTGGAAGGGGTGCTCGGGATCCTCAGGGAGTTTCGGGAGGAAAGGGATACTCCGGTCGTGCTCTTTACCTATCTCAACCCGGTGTTCCACTATGGGGTGGATCGCTTCGTGGAGGAAGCGAGGAAGGCGGGAGCGCAGGGTCTGCTTCTCACGGATCTGCCAGCCGGAGCCGATCCCGCGCTGGAGGAGGCCGTCCGGAGTGGGGGGCTCGACCTCATCCGGCTCCTCGCCCCGACGACCTCGATGGAGCGCGCGGAGGAGATCGGCGCGGCCGGGAGCGGGTTCGTCTACTTCATCTCACGCACCGGAGTGACGGGGGCTCGCACTGAACTCCGGGACGATCTGGCCCGGGAGGTTTCGGCGCTTCGGAGCCGCATCCAGCTTCCCATAGCGGTCGGGTTCGGGATCTCGACGCCCGAGCAGGCCGCGGCCGTGGCGGCCGTGGCAGACGGCGTGGTGGTCGGGAGCGCTCTGGTGGACGAAGTCCGGCGAAATGGAGTGGCGGCGGGTGGCCGATTCCTTCGGGCGCTGCGCGACGGGATGGACGCGGGCGTCGGGGAGGCCTCCTCGCCCCCGACACGCTCCCAGTAGTTCAATGGCCTGCTACCCGGTCACCGTTCGGCGAGCCGCTTCGCCATGTCCGGGTCCGGCTCCACGAAGAGGGTCTTCACACGGTCCGGGATGACCGCCCCAGGCGGCGCCTTGCGGGGCTTCCGGAGATGTTTCCGGAAGGTCCAGTCGACCGGAACCGTTCCCGCGTGCCTTGCATCCGAGTTGAGGGCGGCAAGGGTGGCCGCCTCGATGAGGTCCTTCTTCGGAGGCGACCCTTCGCGTCCCCATCGGAGAATCACATGCGCGCCCGGCGACTGCCGGACGTGTAGCCAGACATCGCCCGGTGCGGAGTGGTGGAAGGTGAGCTCGTCGTTCTGGCGCGATCCTCGTCCCACCCGGATCTCGAGCCCCCCGGAGCTCCGGTATCGACGGTAGGGAAGGGTGGGTGTGGCCCGCCCGGCCCCTTCGCGCACCTGAGTGGCGGGCCCCAGCCGCGCCTCGAGCACTTCGCTCGGCGTTGCACCCGAACGAACGCTCTCGAGAAGTCGGCTCCACTCGTCCATCTCCGCCTCGACCTGGGCGAGCCGTCCGGGAAGGGTCGCCGCGGCCCGTTCAAGGCGCGCCGCCTCATCGTAGAACCGCGCTGCATTCTCATGGGGCTGGAGGGCGGGATCCAGATCGAGTTCCACCTCGTTCCCCTCGAAGTCCGTGAGGGCTACCCGGCTCGATCCCCGGGGGATCTGAGCGAAACGGGCCAGGATCAGATCGCCTCGGGCCCGGATCGGATCCGGATCCTCTAATCGTGCCATCTCGCGTCGAAGAGAGCCCGCGCTCCGCCGAAGGCGTCGGAGCTGCGCGTCCCCGCGCGCAAGGAGCTCAGCCGAAAGGAGAAGACTCCCCGCAGGGCCGGTGCCCTCGGACTCCGCTCGGGCGGTTTCGAACGAGACCAGAAGGGAAGGCATGGGCTCGGAAGGAATTCCGGGGAGCGCGATGGGATAGGGGAGTGCGCCCCGCTCGGTCCGGAGGAGCACGGGGCTCCACTCGTCCCCGCTCTGCAGTCGGGTCCACCGCTCCCAGCCGTCCTTCCCCCGAAAGGCGGGTGCGTTGAGCGACGACAGCAGCGCGGCCTCGCGAACGAGCGAACCCGAACCCGCCTCCTCGGCGGCGCTCCAGCGCTCCCATTCCTCCCGGTCCACCTCCCCCTTCATTCCCCGGCGACCGGTCGAGGCGGGGGGCCGCCAGATGGCTCCGACCGTGAGCGAGCGGGTCCGTTCTGCCCGGGGGTGGAGAACGTGACGGATCACCCGGGAGCTGTGACCGAGCACGACGGCGTTCCACCGGTTTCCGACCCACTCCACCACAAGCTCGACCCCCTCGTCCTGCCCCCGCACCCGCGGAAGAGCGAAGACGATGGCGCTCTCATCCGGAAGGGCCGCCACTCCGCGCACTTTGACCGGGAGCGGACGGGCATCCGGAAGAGGTTCGGTGGCCGGTAGAAGCGAGACCCATCCCGCGTTGGGGTGAAGCTCGAAAACCAGGGTGTTTTCGCGAAGGAAAAGAGATACCCGGCGGGACTCCTGATCCATGAGGAGCGCCCGCACGCGCATCCCCTTCAGCGCCGTGTCGAGTTCCGCCGCAAGGGCGAGGGCGAGCAGGGGGTCCCAGCGAATGGCCATGAGGGAAGCTACCGTCCCGGTGGGGGTTTGACACGCCCCGAGGGCGGATCTATGCTCCTAATGTCCCGAGTCGGGGATTCGGGACATTACGTCCTCCGGAAGTACCGACATCTCACTTTGCCCCACCCCTCCACCGAGCTCAAGCTCCGTGCCTGCTCAGCGATCCGACGCTCCCCGCAAGGCCACAACCCACCGCTTCCTGTCGATGAAGGCGAAGGGTGAGCCGATTGCCGCACTTACTTGTTACGACGTGCTTTACGCGCGCCTGCTCGAGGCGGAAGGCGTAGACATGATCCTGGTCGGGGATTCCCTGGGCCAGGTGGTGCTCGGGTACGATTCGACCCTTCCCGTCACGCTGGACGAGATGATCCATCACGCCGGCGCAGTCCGGCGGGGGGCGCCGGAAACCTTCGTGGTGCTGGATCTTCCCTTCATGAGCTATCAGGTCTCCCCGGAAGACGCGCTGCGGAGCGCGGGACGGGCCATGAAGGAGGCCAGGGTCGAGGCTGTCAAGCTCGAGGGAGGCGACGAGCGGACCCTCGATTCCATCCGCCGGATCGTGGCCGCCGGAATCCCTGTGATGGGCCATCTGGGACTCACCCCGCAGTCGGTGCACGCGCTGGGCGGATACCGCGTCCAGGGGCGGGGCGAAGTGGAGGCGGAGCGCCTCCGGAAGGAGGCTCGGGGGCTGGAGGAGGCAGGCTGCTTCAGCATCGTGCTCGAACTCGTGCCCGGCCCCCTCGCCACCGCGATCTCCTCGGAACTTTCAATCCCCACGATCGGGATCGGTGCCGGGGCCGGATGTGATGGCCAGGTGCTCGTGCTCCCGGACATGCTGGGCATGAACCCGGACTTTACCCCTCGCTTCCTCAAGCGATATGCCGAGCTGGGGAATGGCGCGAGGAAGGGCGTTCGCGGCTACATCCGCGATGTGAAGAAGGGGAAGTACCCCGGGGCGGAGCACACCTTCGGGGAGGATGGGTGATCGGCGCATCGGGGGCGGTGCGCCTGGTGCGCACCCGATCCGAACTCGCAGACGAACTGGGGCAGGTCCGGAGTCGGGGCAACACGCTGGCTCTGATCCCCACCATGGGCGCGCTCCATCCGGGGCATGGCTCGCTCGTCGAGAGAGGAGCCACGCGCGCCGATACGACCGCGCTGTCCATTTTCGTGAACCCGCTCCAGTTCGGCCCGGGCGAGGATCTGGACCGGTACCCGAGACCCTTCGAGGGGGACCTTGCCATGGCTGCCGCCTGGGGAGTGGGGCTCGTGTTTGCCCCGTCCACCGACGAGATGTATCCGGACGGAACCCCCACAGTTCAGGTAGACCCGGGCCCCATCGCCGAACGCCTGTGCGGCGCCTCCCGGCCGGGCCATTTCAAGGGCGTTCTGACCGTGGTGGCACGCCTCTTCGGCCTCCTGCGTCCGGACGTGGCCATCTTCGGCAGGAAGGACTTCCAGCAGGCGGTGCTGATCCGGAAAATGGTGCGGGATCTGGAGCTGGGTGTCGAGGTCGAGGTCGCCCCCCTGGTCCGCGAGTGGGACGGGCTCGCCCTCTCATCGCGCAACCGCTACCTGTCGCCTCGGTCCCGCGATGAGGCCCTCGGGCTGTATCGGGCGCTCTCCTCCGCAGACGAGGCATTCCGTGGCGGGACCCGCAGCGCGAGGGAGCTGGAGAGCCTCGCCTCCCGAGTGCTCGCCGGGTTCCCCGGGTTGGAGGTGGAGTACGTCTCAGTGGTCGATCCCGAGCGACTCGAGCCCCTGACCGAGGTAGAGGCGGGCGATGTCATGGCCATCGCCGCCCGGTGCGCGGGGACCCGGCTCATCGACAACCTGGTTCTGGGCAGCACGGAGCCTGATCCGATCCTCCCGCGAACCTCTGAGGGCGCCTCACCCCTCGAGCGTACGACTCCCCTCGAGCACACGAAAACCGGGGAGGTACGATGAGTCTCCACCCCCTTGTCGAGGCCGCCGCCGATGGACGTCTCCCCGATTGGAGTCGGGCCGGGAAACGTCGCCGTGCGCACATGGAGCGGGTCGCGGCCCTCCTCGAGGAATGGGCTGCAGGGTGGGGGCTCCCGAGGGTCGAGGTGAGGCGGTGGCAGGCGCTCGGGAGGCTCCATGATGTGTTGCGGGACGCCGATCCCGATTCGCTGCGAAGGAAACTGGGCGAGGAATGGGCGGGGCTCCCCGACTCTCTGCTGCACGGTCCCGCAGGCGCGAGAAGACTGGAAAAGGAAGGGGTGAGCGACGCTCCCTTCCTCCTTGCCGTCGCCTATCACACCGTCGGGCATCCCGAGCTGGATCGGATGGGAAGGGCCCTCTTTGCCGCGGACTTCCTCGAACCCGGCCGCACCTTCCTTCCGGAATGGCGAGGGGCGCTCCGCGACCGGATGCTCTCGGACATGGACGGGGTGGTGAGCGAAGTGGCGCGTGTGCGCATGGAACGGCTCGCGGCGAAGGGCAACCCGATCCGCCCCGAGTCGAGAGCCTTCCTCGCGCGGCTCACCGAGGGGATGCCGGCATGACCCGAAGATCGCGGGGGAAGCGACGGAAGCAGGAACCGATCTGGCCGCTCATGGTGGTTCTGGGGCTCGCCGGAGCGGGGGTCGGGGTGGGGATGCTTCTCCTGGATGAACCCACCATGGCGCTGCCGGCAGAAAGCATCCGAGCCACCCCGGACGAGCTGCCTCCGATTCTCCGGGGCCGGGTTCGGGTCGAGGTCCTTAACGGGGGGGGTATCCCGGGGGTAGCCGGGGCGGCCCGCGATCAGCTCAGGGATGCGGGGTTCGACGTCGTGCACTTCGGAAACGCCTCCGGATTCGGGCGTGACACTTCCATGGTTCTGGTGCGTACGGAGACACGTGCGGCGGCCCTGCAGGTGGCGCGCTCCCTTGGAATCGCGAAGATCGAGGTGGCCCCGGACTCGCTGGCCTTCGCCGACTTGACGGTCGTGCTCGGTACGGACTGGTCCGCAACCGAACGCGTTTCGGTCACCGATTCGGTGGCAGGGAATGGGGCTCGAGCGGCGCAGTCGACAGATTCCTGGTGGGATCTCCGGCGCTATTTCAAGAACGACTGAACGGGAGGGGAATGGTGGCGCGAAGGGAGAAGGGCGGGGCGGCGGCGAGGCGGGGAGCCGAAAGGCCTGATGCGCCCAGGGCCGCAGGGAAGGGGAAAGGAGGCAGGAGCGAGCTCGTCGAATGGGGGAAGACGCTCGCGCTGACCCTTCTCTTCCTGATCGTCATCCGGAGCTTTCTCGTCCAGACCTTCGTGATCACCTCGGGGTCCATGGAAGATACCCTCCTCGTGGGCGACTTCCTGATGGTGAACCGACTCGCGCTCGGAACCCGGATCCCCGGGACGCTCACCGTGACCCCCGGATACTCCGAGCCTCGGCGGGGCGAGGTACTGGTCTTCGATCCGGCACACGAGGACCGCATGAAGCTCGTGAAACGGCTCATAGGGATGCCGGGCGATACGCTCGAGATGCGCGAGAAGCACCTCTTCGTGAACGGAGAGCGCCAGGTGGAGCCGTACGTGAAGTGGGGAGATGGGACGGGCGATGACGAACACCCCTGGATGCTCTGGCAGCGCGACCACCTGCTTTCCGGGCACGATCCGGCCACCTATCGACCCACCCGCGACAACTGGGGTCCGATTGCCGTGCCGGAGGGGTACTTCTTCATGCTGGGGGATAACCGCGACTTCTCCCTGGACTCGCGGTACTGGGGGCTCATCGAGCGGTGGCGAATCGAAGGGAAGGCGATGTTCTTCTACTTCTCGTACGATCGCGACTCCCCGACCCCCTTCTCCTTCCTCAGGGAAGTGCGCTGGAACCGGATCGGGAACCGGATCCGGTGACCGGGCGGCGTGTGCGCCTCCCTTCCTCCAGTTCGATGAGCGCGTTGGCCTTGAGCTGACCGCACGCCGCATCGATGTCCTGTCCACGGGGCTCACGAACCGCGGCGTGTACCCCGGCGGCCTCCAGCGTCTTTCGGAAGTGTTCAATGCGGGCCGGAGTCGAAGGGTGCCACTCCTGCCAGGGGATCGGGTTGAAGGGGATGAGATTCACGAAGGCGTGGATCTCCCGGGCCAGCCGCGCCAGCTTCGGAGCCAGTTCTTCCGCGTCGTTCACCCCGCGGATCATGGTGTACTCGAAGGTGATCCGGCGCCCCCCGGCCGCGTCGAAGGCCCGCAGCGCTTCCATCAGGAGCGGGAGTGGATAGCGTTTCTCGAGGGGGATGAGCGTGGCTCGAAGCTCTTCCACGGGTGCGTGAAGGGAAACGGCCAGCTCGAACTGCTCCGGCCGGGCCGCCAGCTCCTCGATCCCAGGGATGACTCCGACGGTGGAGACCGTGATCCGGCGTGCACCGACCCCATACCCCGAGTTCAGCAGGGTAAGTGCGGGGTGGAGCGCCTTTCGATTGGCCAGCGGCTCCCCCATCCCCATGAACACGACGTTCGTGACGGGACGATACCCGTGCGCCTCGGCCCACCGGAGCGAGGCCCGGTACTGGGCCACGATTTCCGCAGTGGTGAGCTGCCGCGAGAAGCCTCCCCACCCGGTCGCGCAGAAGGTGCACCCCATGGCGCACCCCGCCTGCGAGGAAATGCAGAGCGTGAGCCGGTCTCCCGAAGGGATCAGCACCGATTCGACCCGTTCTCCGTCGTGGAGGCGCCAGAGGTGCTTGGCCGTCCCGTCGGTGGATCGGGATACGGTTTCAGCGATCGGCTCCTCGAGGCGGAAGCACGAGGCCAGCGCGTCCCGTTCGGCCTGAGGGAGATTCGTCATCTCCTCGATCGAATTGACCCCGGACTCGAAAATCCACTTCCGCACCTGATCCACGCGGTACGCGGGCTGATCGCGCGCGGCGAAGTGCGCGGCCAGCGCCGAGGCAAGTTCGTCGGGCGTGAGCCCGAGGAGGTCGAGGGGCTCCGGAGGAGCGAGGTGTGCTGCAGCTTCCGTCATGAGGTGTGGCGGACTCGGGGGGACCGGCGGGCGTCTCCCTCCAACCTAACGTTTCCCCCGATGGGGAGGCTATCTTGTCCGGGGTGTTCGATCAGCAACGCACACGGATCACAGGCGGACGGGAGAACCGAAAGGCAACGATGAGCAAGGCACCTGACAGCATGACCGGAACGACGGCGCTCCGGAGCCGGATGCTCGGGGGACTCAATGGGCAGGCCGGTGGCCAGGAGCTCGCCCTTGCGGGGTGGGTTCACCGGCGCAGAAATCTGGGCGGGATTCTCTTCGTCGATCTTCGCGACCGGAGCGGGCTCCTTCAGGCCTCTTTCGGCCCGGACTGGACCGATCCCGAGGCGCTGGAGCGCGCACAGCAGCTCGGCTCGGAAGATGTGGTCCGGGTGACGGGGATCATCACCCTGCGCCCCCCGGAAGCGCAGAATTCCGAAATGGCCACCGGGGAGGTCGAGATCCGCGTCCGGTCGTTTGAGCTCCTCAATCGAGCGGCGACTCCCGCGATCACGGTCTACCGCGCACCGGAAGAGGAGCCGCCGTCTGAGGAACTCCGCCTGCGCCACCGCCACCTCGATCTGCGCCGCCCGGAGCTTCAGGCGAACCTCGGCCTCCGTCACCGGCTGGTCCTCGCCACCCGGAACTACTTCGATTCGCTCGGCTTCCTCGAGGTGGAAACGCCGATTCTCACGAAGCCCACCCCCGAGGGCGCCCGGGACTATCTCGTGCCGAGCCGCGTGCACCCGGGCGAGTTCTACGCTCTCCCCCAGAGCCCGCAGATCTACAAGCAGATCCTCATGACGGCCGGCTTCGATCGCTACTTCCAGATCGCCCGCTGTTTCCGCGACGAGGACCTCCGGGCCGACCGCCAGCCCGAGTTTACCCAGATCGACGTGGAGGCCTCGTTCGTCGCACCGGATGACATTCTCCTCTGGATCGAAGGGTTGATCGCCGTCCTCGGGAAGGTCGCCGGGATCGAGGCCGACCCGCCCTTCCTCCGTCTTTCACACCGGGAAGCCATGGAGCGATTCGGGTCGGACCGGCCCGATCTCCGCTGGGATCTCGAAATCCACGACTGGACCGGGGTCCTCGGAGACGCCGACTCCGCCCTCCTGCGGGGGGCCGTCGAGAGCGGCGGGAGGATCCGCGGATTCCACCTCGCCGGGGGTGCCCGACTCTCCCGACGGGAGATCGAGGCGATCGAGAGCGAGGCGAAGCGAGCCGGGTCTCCTGGGCTCCTCTGGGCGAAACGCACTGCGGAAGGCGGCAGCGGGCCCCTTTCACGCTGGATGGAGGAAGGCCACTGGGCAGCCCTCGGCGCGGAGGAAGGAGATCTCCTGCTTGCCGCAGTCGGCTCGGATCGCATGACCGCCCCCGCACTTGCGGCCGTCCGCGCCGCAGCGATCCAGGCACTGGATCTTCCGAAGCTGCGGAAGCACGCCTGGCTCTGGGTCATGGACTTTCCCCTTTTCGAGGAGGTCGAGGGAGTTCTCTACCCGGGGCATCATCCCTTCGTACTCCCCCATCCGGACGACATGGACCAGCTTGCGGAGGCCCCGGGTACCGCGAGGGGGCTGGCCTACGACCTGGTCTACAACGGATCGGAGCTGGGCTCCGGGAGTCTGCGCGTCCACGATCCTCTCCTGCAGAGAAGGATCTTCGGTATACTCGGACTGGAGGAAGAGGAGATCGAGCGGAAGTTCGGGTTCCTCCTGGAGGCCCTCGCTTCCGGGGCCCCGCCGCATGGCGGGATCGCGCTGGGGGTGGATCGGATCGTGAAGGACTTCCTGCAGGTGAAGAGTCTCAGGGACGTCATCGCCTTTCCAAAGACCACGGCGGCCCGGGCCCTCTTCGAGGGGGCTCCGGTCCCCGTCTCACCGCAGGAACTCAAGGCCCTCTCCCTGGAGATTCGCCGTGCCGGGGCGGGCCCCGCCGGCAACACGGAAGGCGGTTGAAGGTGATAAGGGGCCAAAGGGCCCGTTGATCAGGCACTCTGCCGAAAAGGGAGGCACATGGCGGAAACCCAGAAGACTCTGATCGAACACCGGCTCGATGCGGAGGGAGCGGACCAGCTCCTTCTGGCCGGGGTCGGCGACGCGAACCTGGTGGAGCTCTCACGCGTGTTCGGCATTCGCGTGGTACTCCGGGGCGACCACCTCCTCCTCTCCGGGGAGCTGGAGAGGATCGAGCGTGCGGTTCCGGTCATTCAGCACCTGATCGAGCTCGCTCGGCTCCGGGTCCCCTATGATGCCGGAGACATCGCCCGGATCTCGGAGGACTTCGAACGCCAGGGCTCCGTGGGCCCGATTCCCACGCACGAGGCCCTGCGAATCGCTCTCCCCGGGACGCGGAAGGTGATTACTCCGAAGTCATCGGGGCAGGCAACCTACCTCGAGACCATTCTCGCGAACGACATCGTGATCGGGATCGGCCCGGCGGGAACCGGGAAAACCTATCTGGCCGTCGCCGCCGCCGTCGACGCCCTCTACCGGAAGCGCGTGAAGCGGATCATCCTGGCGCGTCCGGCGGTCGAGGCGGGGGAGAATCTGGGGTTCCTCCCGGGGGATCTGCAGGAGAAGGTGGACCCTTACCTTCGCCCCCTCTACGACGCACTTGAAGACATGATCCCGGTCGAGCGGGTACAGAAGGCGATCGAAGATCGAACCATCGAAATCGCCCCCCTCGCCTACATGCGTGGTCGAACGCTTTCCGACGCTTTCGTGATCCTGGACGAGGCGCAGAACGCGACCACTGCGCAGATGAAGATGTTCCTCACCCGGCTCGGTCTGAATTCGAGGGTGGTGATAACGGGAGACAAGACGCAGATTGACCTTCCCCGAAAGCAGGATTCCGGGCTGCTCCAGGTGGAGCGCATTCTGGCCGGGATCGAGGGGATCGAGTTCGTCTATCTGGACGGCGCGGACGTGATCCGGCATCGCCTGGTGAAAGAGATCATCAAGGCGTATGCCGATGCCGAACCCAAGGAAGAGGAGACCGAGTGAGTCAACTGAACCGCCCCCCCCGCGGGGATCGGTCGGACGCACCCCTCGCCCGGCTGTCCACGCCTCCGGTCCGGCGGTGGCCGGACGGCGCCCTTCACCATGGAAGCCGGGCCCTCCTGCTCCTTCTCGTTGCCCTGGCCGTGACGCTCTTCTTCCCCCCCACGGGTGGGACCGATGTAGGTCGCTTCCAGATCGGGATGGTCGCGGAAGAAGACGTCATTGCCGAGTTGACCTTCGGGATTCCGAAGAACCCCGAGGAGCTGGAGCGGGAAAGGGTCTCCGCAGCCGCAGCGGTGCCCCCCACCTTCCAGCGCCGGCCCGCGGCTGCGGATTCGATGGAGGCGGCACTCGAGGCGTTCTTTTCGGATGTGGCCCGCACGGGGGAACTCGAGAATCCGGGTGATGCGCTCGACGGCGTTCTGGCCCGCCTCGGTCTCATGGTCACTCCCGCGCAGCGTCGCGCACTTCGCGATGACGAGAACCGTGCCCTCATCCAGCGCACGTCGCTCAGAGCCGTGCGGGAGATCCTGCCGCGCGGCGTCGTCGATGAAGGGGTCCGGCTCGAAAGCATCGGACCCGGGCGGATCCTGGCCATCGATGTGGATGGATCGGAGCGGTATGTCCCGAGGGATTCGATCCTCATTGCGCGGGACTTCTTTCAGGCGGCATCTGCTCTCCTGCCGGGGGGAACGCCGAGCGAGGTGGACGAGCTCCTCCGTCTGAGCCTCATCCGTTTCATGGACCCGACTCTCCGCTATGATCCGGAGAGCACCGACCGGGATCGGGACGCGGCGCGCCGAGCGGTTCCCACCACAAAGGCGACCGTGCTCCAGGGCGAGGCGATCGTCCGGGCCGCACAGCAGGTGGGAGAAGCCGATCTGGAACGTATCCGGGCCTATGAAGAGGCGCTGCGGGCCGAGGGGAGGCTGGAACGCGGGGTCATAGAGGTCGCCCCCTTCCTCGGCAGCATCTTCCTGAACCTCATGATCCTCGCGGTGTTCGGGGGGCTCGTTTACCTCTTCCGGCCCGACGTCTACCACAACTTTCGCTGGGTCCTTCTCCAGACGATTCTGGTGCTCGTATTCATGGGGTCAGCCGGATTCGCCGCATACCACCGGCTCCCCCCGGAGGTGCTCCCGATCGCTTTCGTATCGCTGGCCGTGGCGGTGCTCTGGGATGGTCGACTGGCGCTCGTGCTCGCGGCCGTGCTCGCGGTTCTGATCGGGGTGCAGCCTCCCTTCCAGAGCGTCCACGCCTGGGTTCCGGTCTTCGTGGGGGGGGCGGCGGCGGCGCTCTCGGTCCGGGCCGTCCGACGCCGGTCCCAGACCTGGATATTCATCGCGATCATCGCAGCGGCCTACTTTGGCGTTCTCCTGACCCTGGGAGTGCTTTCCGGGAGGGATCCGGCAACAATTCTCCTCGGCTGGAGCTGGGCGGGAGGCAATGCCGTGGTCAGTGCGATCCTGGCCATGGGCTTCCTCCCCGTCTTCGAGTGGTTCACCCGCATCACCACGGATCAGACGCTCCTCGAATGGGCCGATCCCAATCGGCCGCTTCTCAAGCGTCTCTCGATGGAAGCACCCGGGACCTACGCGCACACGATCAACGTCGCGAACCTCTCCGAGGCCGCAGCGAACGCCATCGGAGCAAACGGTCTGCTGTGCCGGGTGGGCGTCTACTACCACGACGTCGGGAAGATGCACAAGCCCCAGTACTTCATCGAAAACCAGCCGTCGGGACGGAACCCGCACGACAAGCTCAAGCCCGGCACGTCTGCTGCGATCGTCAGGGAGCACGTGACCGAGGGAATGCGCATGGGGCGGGAGGCGAATCTTCCCGACGTACTCCTCGACTTCATCCCCGAACACCACGGCACCCAGGAAATCGCCTACTTCCTGGACCGGGCGAGGACCGACGGAGGCACAGCCGAAGTCGATCCCGCCGACTTCCGCTATCCCGGACCCCGGCCGCAGTCCAGGGAAACGGCGATCGTCATGCTGGCCGACTCGGTGGAATCGGCGACCCGTACCGTGCAGGACCCCACCCCCGAGCGCGTGCGCGAACTCATTTCCATGATCGTGAACGGAAAGATCGCGCAGGGTCAGCTCGACGAGGCCCCGCTCACGCTCCGGGAGATCGGAATTGTGAAGGAGCAGTTCCTGAAGGTTCTGGGAGGCCTGTTTCATCATCGGATCGACTATCCCGAAACGCGTCACATCACACAGGCGAAGGGGAAGTCAGGCGAACTGGCCACGGAGAGTGCCGCAGGGCCGGACAGCGATGATGCACCTCTGGATCCACCGTCCGACTCCGGCTCCGCAGGCTGAGCGCCCTTGGTCCGCGTTCACATCGAGCCGCCCGACGGGTCCGAACTTCCCGCAGCACGGCTGAGGATGGCGGTCCGGGAGGCCTGCAGGAACGAGGGAATCGGGGGAGCGGAGGTGAGCCTGATCTTCCTTCGCGACCCGCCGATCCGGGAGTTGAACCGGAGCTGGCTCGACCATGACTGGGTCCCGGATGTTCTCACCTTTCCCCTGCACGGGGAGGGCGAGGCACCCTTCGGCGACATCTACGTGGGAATCGACCAGGCGCTCCGCCAGGCCCGGGAGGCGGGGGTCTCCTTCGAGGAAGAACTCGTGCGCCTCGCCGTCCACGGGGTGCTCCACCTCCTGGGGTACGATCATCCGGAAGAGCCCGACGAACGGGAGTCCAGCCCGCACTTCCGGATCCAGGAAGAGCTCGTGCGTCGCGTGATGGAGGCTCCCGTGGAAGACGAGGAGAAAGCATCGTGAATCGGCTCCTGCGAGGAAGCCGGATTCTCGCGCGCCTTCTCCCCTTCGTCTTCGCATTTCTGCGCGACCGAAAGCGCTTCCTCGTGCTCGGACGTCCCGCTCGCCGCACCTCTCGGGACCATGAGCGACGCGCAGCGAAGCTCGCGCGAGCCATCGCGGCGCTCGGTCCCACCTTCATCAAGCTGGCCCAGCTTTTCAGCGCCCGGGCAGACCTCTTCCCCGAGCCGTACCTCTCGGCCATCGGGACCCTTCAGGACCAGGTTCCTCCGGTTCCCACGGAGGCCGTGCGCGGCGTCATCGAGGAGGAGCTGGGGGAAGGGATCGATGCAGTCTTCGAGGCCTTCGACAACACGCCGATGGCGGCCGCATCTCTCGGACAGGTTCACCGGGCCCGCTGGAAAGGACGGGATGTCGCGGTGAAGGTGCTCCGTCCAGGAGTCGAAGATGTCGTGGCGGTCGATCTCGACCTCTCGTTCGGGATCCTCTTCTGGCTGAATGTCCTCTTCCCGAACCACCATATCCGGGGGCTCACGAATGTGGTTCGGGAGTTCTCGGTCCGCGTCCGCGAAGAGATGGACTTCCGGTCGGAGGCCGCGAACATGGCACGCTTCCGTGCCCTGTTCGCTCGGGTGCCGGGGGTGAAGGCTCCGGAAGTCATGGAGCCGCTCACCCGTCGGCGCGTGCTCGTCATGGAGTATCTGCTCGGAACCAAGATCGATCGGCTGCAGGATCGGTTCTCAGCCGGGGATCTCGGCTTCGATGACTTGATGGAGCGCCTGAGCGGCCTCTACCTCCGCATGATGATGCTGGACGGTTTTCTACACGCCGACCCGCACCCGGGAAATCTGCTCGTTGCGGACGATGGGACGATCGTCGTTCTCGACTGGGGAATGGTGCTCGAGGTGCCGAAGTGGACGCGCGACGCCATCCTCTCGGTGGCGCTGGCGGTTGAGCGGGAAGATCTGGACGGGATCATCAAGGGCATGTACCAGCTCGGGATGATCTCCCCGGAAGTGTCCCGGGGCGAAATTCGCGAGGCCGCCACCGAGATCATGAGGATCATGGAGCGGGCTCGCAGTTCCTCGCAGGAGCGGATCCAGGAGATCGTGCAGGAGATCTGGGACACGTTCTATACATGGCCCCTGCTCCTCCCGCAGGAGCTCGTCTACTTCTTCCGGGCGGCAGTGCTCCTCGAGGGAATCGGCTTCCGGTATGATCCGGAGTTCAACGGCCTGCACATGATCCGAAGAGTCATCCGGCGGCACAGGACCGAGATCCTGAAGGATGTGGTCAAGGAACCGGCCGCCGCGGCCCGTGACCTCATGACGGAGGCGGCGCAGATGATCCGCACCGTTAAGGATCTCCTGACCCGCGTCGACAGGGAGGAGCTTCGCGTGAGGGTCCACCCGCTCGATGCTCAGGCCCAGGAACGTTTCCTGTCCCTGCAGACGCGCCGATTTCTCCTGTCCATATTCGCGACGGCCATCGCCATGATTTCGGCCATCATCTTCGTGGCGATCGAAAATCCGTGGCTGCTCGGAGCGGGTCTCCTGGCCGCCCTCGTGATGTTCGTTCTGACGCTCTTCATCCCCACCCATCTTCTCTCGAATCCTCTCCGGCATGCCCGGGGGATCCGGCCCCGATAGAAGGCCACTGGAGGCGGGTTGCATCGGGTTCGATCCCCGGACACGCCCCTGGGGCTTGGCCTCCTTCCCCGGCGATGACAAGTTGGAAGGGCCCGCGAATTCTGACCCCCTGAAACGGCGCTGACCCTTGGAAGGAACCCTGCAGCTGTCGTCACCTCTCGGGCCCCTCGTGGAGGGGTTCAGGGAGGGAAACCGTCGCTCTCTCGCCCGCGCGATCTCGGTCGTCGAGAACGAGCGCCCAGGATTCCAGGGGCTTCTCCACGCCCTGATGACCGAGGGCAGCAAGGGAAGCGCCCGGCTCGGGATTACCGGCCCGCCCGGTGCGGGAAAATCCTCGCTCGTCTCCGCACTCACCCGGGAATATCTCGATCGGGGCGAGGAGGTGGCCGTCGTCGCCGTGGACCCGACTTCGCCCTATTCCGGGGGCGCGCTCCTTGGCGACCGCATCCGGATGAACGACCTCGCCACCGACCCCGGCGTGTTCATCCGCTCGATGGCCTCCCGGGGCTCGCTCGGCGGGCTCGCCACCACCACCAAGGAGGTTCTGGACGTGGTGGAGGCCTTCGGCTTCCAGCGCACGATCCTCGAGACCGTGGGTGTTGGGCAGACCGAACTCGAAATTGCGGGCGCGGCCGACACCGTGGTCGTGGTGCTTGTCCCCGAGTCGGGAGACGGAATCCAGGCCATGAAGGCGGGGCTGATGGAGATCGCGGACATCTTCGTGGTGAACAAGGCCGATCGACCGGGCGCCGATCGGCTCGTGAAGGAAATCCGCACCGCACTGCACTTCCGAACGGGCGTCGCTCCTGCCCGCGTTCCAGCGCATCACGGTGTGGACCTTTCCCGCATCCCGGCCGAAGCTCCCGAGTCGACCTCCGACACACCGGGCGGAGAGACCGCCACCCCTGATCCGACACCGGAGTCATGGACCCCACCCGTGCTCCTCACGATGGCACACGCCGGCGAAGGCGTGAACGAACTGATCGAGGCGGTCGGGGAGCACCGGGAGTACCTCCACCGATCGGGTGAACTCGACCGACGGCGGGAGGCCCGCACCCTGGTGAGAGTCCGGGACGTTCTGGATCGCGAGCTTCAACGTGTCGTTCGACGCTCGCTCAAGCAGGATGATTTTCGCACTTCCGTTCTCGCCCGGATTCGAGCTGGCCAGGCCTCACCCTATTCGATCGCGGGGGAGTTCCTCCGCCGGATGGGGGTCAGCGCCGAACATCCTCCCTTTCCCATGGACTGACCTGAACCTGATGCCGATCCTTCCTCCGCTCCAGCGCCGCGCCGCCGAGGCAAGCGTCCTCGCAGCCACTCTCGTCTTTTCATTTCCCGGATGTGGTGAGGCCCAGAACCGGCCCATCCCACTCGATACCCTCCGCGTGACCGGATCGCGGGTGTCCGCCGACCTCCCCCTCCGGACGCGCGCCGTCCAGGTCATTTCACGGGGTGAACTCGATCGGATTCCGGCACGGACCGTGTCCCAGGTCCTGAGCTGGGCCCTCGGGGCGGAGCTGGGCATGCGATCGCCCGCCCAGGCCGACCTCTCGCTCCGTGGCTCAGGCTTCGAACAGGTACTGGTCCTCGTTGACGGAGTCCGGATGAGCGATCCCCAGACGGGTCACTTCGATCTGGATCTCACCGTGCCCATGGATCGCATCGAGCGGATCGAGATCCTGCGTGGACCTGCGTCGGCGGTCTACGGGGGAGATGCGGTCGGGGGCGTGGTGAATGTCATCACGCGTGAAAGCCGTGACTGGTCGGTGCGTGTGGAAGGTGGGAGCTGGGGCTCGGTCGTGACGGGACTCCAGGGCGGCGCTCCGACCCCCGGCGGGGGCACGGTTTCCCTCTCGGGTGAATGGAACCGCTCCGACGGCCATCGGGCGGGGATCGATCACGAGATCTTCCAGGGTCGGCTGGACCTCTCCCTTCCGCTGGCCGACGGCCGCTTCAAATTCGAGGTGGGCGAAGGGAAGCGCGATTTCGGCGCGGACGACTTCTATGCGCCCTATCCCTCGTTCGAGACGACCCGCACCCGGACGGCCTCGGCGCGATGGTCGAATGCTCCGGGCTCCCGCATCCGTGTGGAACCGGGGATCTCCTGGCGATCGCATGACGATGATTTCATCCTGGTGCGGGCTGATCCGTCCATCTACCGGAACCAGCACACCTCCAGCCAGATGACCGGCGAGGTGGTGGTGCGTGGGGACTGGGGAGAGACGCTCGGGTGGGCCGCGGGTGCGGAGGTCGGTCGGGACGCCCTGGAGAGCAACGCGCTCGGGGACCGGGATGAGGACCGTTCCGCGCTCTTCGGCGAGGTGCTGATCGGCGACACCGGCCCGATCGTCCTTTCTGCGGGGCTTCGACTCGACCGACATGCTCGCTGGGGGAGCTTCGTCTCACCTTCACTCTCGGCGGCGTTCACCGCGAGTCCTTCCACCCGCTTCAGGGCCAGCTTCGGTCGCGCATTCCGTGGCCCCACGTGGACGGAACGGCACTACGTGGATCCTGCCCACCGGGCGCGGGAAGATCTTGAGCCGGAGCGTTCGTCGGCTATCGAAGCGGGGGTGGAGGTCACACCCTCCCGCTCGCTCACCCTTTCGGCCAGCCTGTTCCGGAGGGTGTCCGAGGATCTGATCGACTGGGCGCGACCTTCGGTTCCGGGAGGAGAGGGTCTCTGGGAGACCCGAAACGTCACGCGAGCGGAGTTCAGAGGGGTTGAAGGCGAGGCGAGGTTCGAAATCGGGGACCGGAATCAGCTCACCTTCGGCGCTTCCTTCCTCTCGGTCGATGCGGAGGATGCCGCGGAGTTCGAGTCAAAGTACGCCCTCCGACCCCTCGCCGATCACTTCCTGATCGGGTGGTCCAGTCGACTCCCCGGCGGGTTGGAGGCGTCGGTGAGGGCGCTGCAGGGGCGGCGGGTCGAAGAGGAGACCTTTCGGCAGCTTGACCTGCGCCTCTCGCTTCCCGTGATGGACGGCACTCTCTATCTGGACGGGGTGAATCTGGGAAATGCGGACCACCCGGACATCACGGGCAACCCGGTGGCCGGACGGGCGTTCTTCGTGGGGTACCGCATGGGGAGTCGGCGGTAGGTCGGATGTTGACCCTCACACCGGGGTTCCGGCATCTTTGAGGGTACCCCCCGCCGAAAGGCACTTCTCCGGAAGGAAACACTGAATGTCGACGATCGAGCGAGAGATTCCGAGCGAGCTGGCCGAGGCGCTCCGCCAGAAGGACGAGGAGCTTCGGGAGCTCAGGGCGCAGCTCGCGGCCTGGGAAGACGGGTACGACGCGAGCGTCCGGCGGAACGACCTTTTCACCTCGGTTTCGGGACGGGAGGTGAAGCCGCTGTACACGCCTGAAGACCGTGCGGGCGAAGCCGGATATCTGGAGGGGCTCGGTCTCCCCGGTGAGTACCCCTTCACGAGAGGCCCCTATTCCACCATGTACCGGACCCGGCTCTGGACGATGCGCCAGTTCGCCGGGTTTGCCACGGCCGAAGAGACGAACGAACGCTACAAGTACCTCCTCGCCCATGGGCAGACCGGACTTTCGGTGGCGTTCGACTTTCCCACCCTGATGGGATACGACTCCGATCATCCGCGGTCGCTGGGAGAGGTCGGGGTATGCGGCGTCGCGATCTCCTCGCTCGCCGACATGGAAACGCTGTTCGACGAAATCCCTCTCGATCAGGTCTCCGTCTCGATGACGATCAACGGGCCTGCGATCATCCTCTTCTGCTTCTACGTGGCTGCAGCAGAGAAGCTGGGGATCGGGCCCGAGAAGCTCCGCGGCACGGTGCAGAATGACATTCTGAAGGAGTACCAGGCTCAGCACGCGTGGGTCTTTCCCCCGGAGCCGGCGCTCCGTGCGATCGTCGACATGTTCGAGTGGTGCTCGGAACATGCGCCCAAGTACAACCCGATCTCCATCTCCGGATACCATATCCGGGAAGCGGGAGCGACGGCAGTCGAGGAACTCGCCTTCACGCTCGCGAACGGCTTCGAGTACGTGGAGCGGGGCATTGCCCGCGGACTGGACGTGGACGAGTTCGCGCCCCGCCTCTCCTTCTTCTTCGACATCCACAACGACTTCTTCGAAGAGATCGCGAAGCTGCGGGCGGCTCGGCGGATCTGGGCCCGGAGGCTCAAGGAGAAGTACGGGGCGAAGAATCCGGAATCGTGGCGGCTGCGCACGCACTGTCAGACGGCCGGGGTGACGCTCACCGCGCAGCAGCCCGAGAACAACATCGCCCGGGTCGCCTACCAGGCCATGGCGGCCGTGCTCGGCGGGACCCAGTCGCTCCACACGAACTCGATGGACGAGACCCTCGCGCTTCCCACCGAGAAGTCGGTGCGAATCGCCCTCCGGACGCAGCAGATCCTCGCATACGAGACCGGGGTGCCTAACACTATCGATCCGCTCGCGGGCTCCTACTACGTCGAGAGCCTCACCGACGAGCTCGAGGCGGAGGCGGAAGAGCTGTTCCGTCGCATCGAGGAAATCGGGGGCGTGGTTCCGGGCATCGAGGGCGGGTGGTTCCAGAAGGAGATCGCGAATTCGGCCCTCCGCCAGCAGGCCGAGCTGGAGACCGGGGAACGGGTGGTGGTGGGTGTGAACGGATTCGTGGAAGGATCCGGTGGCGTAGCGATCGATACCCTCCGGATCGACGCGACGGTGGAGGAGCGGCAGCGCGAACGGATGGCCCGGCTCCGGGAAGAGCGGGATGACGAGGCGGTCCAGCGAACCCTCTCCGCACTCACCGAGGCCGCGCGCTCGGGCGAGAACCTCGTTCCGCGCATTCTGGACTGTGCACGGGCCTACTGCACGCTTTACGAGATCCGGTTTGCGATGGAAGAGGTGTTCGGCGCCTACCGGGAGCCGGTGTTCTTCTGAGGATGTCTGCCGATTTCTCCAGGCCCGGGGCCATTCTGTTCGACGCAGGCAACACCCTGATCTTCCTGAACCGGGAGCGGGTTTTCGGCATTTTCGAAGAGGTGGGGGTACAGCGCGATGAGCCCCGCTATGCCGAGGCCGAGTTCCATGCGCGCGAACAGCTCGCCCGCCGAATCGAGGAAGGAAGTACCGGCACCGAAGCGCATGTCTGGCGCGAGTATTTCGGAACGCTCTTCACCCGCTCCGGAGTCCCGGGCGCGGCGCTCGAGCAGGTGGGGAAGCGTCTGCGGGAAGAACACCAGAAGGAGCACCTGTGGACGCATGTGGAGGAAGGCACGAAGGAAAGTCTGCTCGAACTCGCCGAGGAGGGCTACCGCCTGGGGGTCATCTCGAACGCCGACGGGCGGGTCGAGGGGGTGCTGCGTGCGGTGGGGCTGAGGGATCTGGTGGAGTTTGTCGTGGACTCGGCGGTCGTGGGAGTGGAGAAGCCCGATCCTGAGATCTTCCTCGAAGGGGCGCGACGGATCGGCTTTCCTCCCGAGTCCTGCCTCTATGTGGGCGATCTCTATCCGGTGGATGTCGTGGGAGCCAGAGGCGTCGGGATGTCGGCGGTGCTTCTCGATCCCTCGGGACGGCTGGATCATCCGGTGGATCGGATTCCCGCGGTGCGTGACCTCCCCGACTACCTCCGCAGGAGGGTGGGGGAGTTCCCCGCCACCGGGTGACCGCCGCTGCACTCGCTTGTAGATTTCGGGCTGCCAACCTCGACAGCTTGCCCGCGAGAACCACTCCTGAGGGAGAATGAACATGTCCGAAGAGGATCGGAAGATCAGGGTGCTGGTCGCGAAGCCCGGGCTGGATGGGCACGATCGAGGCGCCAAGGTGATTGCGAGCGTATTCCGCGACGCGGGGTTCGAAGTCATCTACACGGGGCTCCATCAGACCCCGGAGATGATCGTGAGCGCAGCCCTTCAGGAAGATGTCGACGTGGTGGCCATGTCCGTGCTCTCCGGCGCGCACATGACGCTCTTCCCCAGGGTTCGGAAGCTCCTCCTGGAGGCGGGCGCTGAAGACGTCCTGATCACAGGCGGGGGTATCATCCCCGAACACGACATCGAGTCGCTGCAGGAGCAGGGGGTCGGGAGGCTCTTCGGCCCCGGGACTCCCACGACCGAGGCCGTTGCCTATATCCGCGAGTGGTTCATTGAGCATACGCGGAAGGAACGGGTCTGATGTCCGAAGCCGCAGGGGTGGAAGAGGGCCGGCTCCATGAACTGGCTCAGGAGCTGGATGAGCTGAAGGAGAGGCTCCGGCAGGGCGGGGGTCCAAAGCGGATCGCGCGGCAGCATGCGCAGGGGAAGCTCACCGCCCGGGAGCGGATCGAGGGGCTCCTCGACCCGGGGGCACCCTGGGTCGAGGTCGGGCTCCTCGTCGCGCACGACCTCTACGAGGGCGAAGCACCTTCCGCAGGGGTGGTCACCGGCGTGGGCCGGATCCACGGCCGCGAGGTGGTGGTCATCGCGAACGATGCCACCGTGAAGGCCGGGTCGTGGTGGCCGGAAACCATTACCAAGATGCTCAGGGCGCAGGAGATCGCGATGCGCTGCCGCATCCCGATTCTGTACCTGGTCGACTCCGCGGGGGTGAACCTCCCGTACCAGGGAGGGGTCTTCCCGGGCCAGTACGGCGCCGCGCGGATCTTCTACTACAACTCGATCATGCGCCGGTACCTCCGGATTCCTCAGTTCGCAGCCGTCATGGGTCCGTGCATTGCCGGGGGCGCCTATCTCCCGGCGCTCTCCGATTGCATCATCATGGTCGAGGGAACGAGCTTCATGGGGCTCGGCGGGCCGAATCTGGTAAAGGGCGCCACCGGCCAGACAGTGGACCAGGAGGAACTGGGGGGGGCGGTGGTGCACACGGAGGTTTCGGGGGTCGCGCATTTCCGCGTTCCGGACGACGCTGCCTGCCTCGCCAAGCTGCGCGAACTCGTCGCCGAACTCCCTCGGGAGCCGAGGTCGCTCGAGATTCCGGACCGGGGCCTCCCTCCGGCACGGGGACCGGAGGAAATCTACTCGATCCTTCCGCACAACCACCGGCAGCCGTACGACATGCATGAACTCCTCGAATGCATCCTGGATGCCGGTGCCTTCGATGAATTCCAGGCCGATCGTGCCCGTGAGATGATCTGCGGAACCGGGACGATCGATGGCGTGCCGGTGGGGGTCATCGCCAATGCCCGTGGGCTCTTCCGGGATCCCCGGGGCGGGCGCCCGACCTTCGGCGGCATCGTCTATACCGAGAGCGCCGAGAAGGTGGCGTACTTCATCGACACGATGAACCGGCAGCGTCGCCCGATCCTCTTCGTTCAGGATGTCTCGGGGTTCATGGTCGGGCCCGATGCCGAGCACTCCGGGATCATCCGGGCCGGGGCCCGCTTCGTGGAAGCCATGGCCACCGCCACGGTCCCGAAGCTCGTGCTGACGGTCAACCACGCCTCCGGAGCAGGGTACTATGCCATGGCGGGGCAGGGATTCGATCCCGACTTCATTCTCTCCCTTCCCGGGGGTCGGATGGGCGTGATGGAGGGCGAGAGCGCGGTGATGGCGCTTTTCTCCGGTCAGATCGAACGGCTCAAGGCCGAGGGCAAGGTTCCCGACGAAGATCTCACCACCCGCATGGACGAGGTCCGCGCCGACTACGACCGGCAACTGGACGCCCGTTTCGCCGGTGCGCGTGGCTTCGTGGACGAAGTGGTCCGCCCGGAAGAGCTTCGCGATTCCCTCTCGCTACTCCTGCGGGCGTCGCTGAACAACCCGGGGCCGCACATCGGTCCCTTCACCCTTCCCGACTCTCTCCGATAGGCGCAGCACGGACATGACTGAAGGCACACCTCGCGCCGCAGACCCTTCCTCCTCCCCGCGAATGATTCGCATCGGCAGCGGGCAGGGGTTCTGGGGTGATGACCTCGAGGCTCCCGTCCGGCAGGTGGAGGGCGGTCCCCTCGACTACCTCATGATGGACTACCTCGCCGAGGTCACGATGTCCATCATGCAGAAACAGCGGAGTCGCGATCCCTCGGCCGGGTATGCGCGCGACTTCATTCCCCTCATGGAAAGGATCTTCCCGACATGCGTCGAGAAGGGTGTGCGCATCGTGACCAATGCCGGGGGGGTGAACCCGGAGGGGTGCGGCGAGGCACTGGTCGCGGTCGGACGCCGTGCGGGGGTCGGGGGTCGGGCGAAGGTCGGCGTGGTAACGGGAGATGATCTCATGGATCGCCTCGACGCCCTTCTCGCCGAGGGACACGAACTCCGGCACATGGAGACGGGTGAGCCTCTCACTTCGATCCGCGACCGCGTCGAAAGCGCGAATGCCTACATCGGGGCCACTCCGATCGTCCGCGCGCTCGAAGGGGGTGCGGACGTGATCGTGACCGGTCGCTCGACCGATACGGCCCTCACGTATGGTCCCATGATGCACGAATTCGGGTGGGACCCCGAGGATCACGATCGTGTGGCTCATGGTGTGGTGGCCGGCCACATCAACGAATGCGGGGCCCAGGCATCCGGTGGAAACGCCCTGGTCGACTGGTGGACGGTCCCCGCGATGGAGTCGGTGGGCTTCCCCATCGTGGAGGCGTCGTCGGATGGGAGTTTCGTGGTGACAAAACACCCCGGAACCGGCGGGCGGGTTTCCAGGCCCGTGGTCTCCGAGCAGATCCTGTACGAAATGGGCGACCCTTCCTCCTACATCACACCGGATGTCGTCGCGGATTTCACTTCGATCCAGCTCGAGGAGATCGGCCCCGACCGGGTGCGGGTTTCCGGCATCCGGGGATCGGTCGCCACCGACTTCCTGAAGGTCTCGATCGCATATTCGGACGGGTACAAGGCGGTGGGTACCCTCGTTTACGCCTGGCCCGATGCGGCTGCGAAGGCTCGCGGAGCGGAGCGGATTCTCCGGGCGCGCCTCGACCGCCTGGGGCTCGTTTTCGACGAGATCCGCACCGAGCTCGTGGGATGGGACTCGACTCATGGCCACCTGGCTGGCCCCCCCCCGGCCGACCTGCCCGAGGTCCAGCTCCGCGTCGCCGTGCGCAGCCGCGACCGCGCCTCGGTGGAGCGCTTCACGCGGGAACTCGCTCCCCTCGTGCTTACGGGCACTCCTTCGGTGACCGGATTTGCGGGCGGGCGCCCTCGCGCCCAGGAGATCATGGCGTACTGGCCGGCCCTCATCCGGAAGGAAGCGGTCCAGCCTCACCTGAATGTCCGTATTCTGGAGGTCTGACGTGGCACGTGTACTGCTGGTCGAGCTGGCTCACACCCGATCCGGAGACAAGGGCGACACCGCGAACGTGGGCGTCATCGCCTACGACGCACAGGACTACCCGCTCCTCCGGGATCTGCTTACGGCAGAACGGGTGAAGGCCCACTTCGGAGCCCTGGTAAAGGGCGCGGTCGAGCGGTTCGAACTCCCGAATCTGAATGCGCTCAACTTCCTTCTCCACGGGTCGCTGGGCGGAGGAGGCACGGTGTCGCTCATGACCGACGCGCAGGGGAAGGTCTTCTCCACGGCTCTCCTCAGAATGGAGCTGGAGGTTCCGGACGAGGTGGCCCGGCGCGTGAAGGGGAAGGGGAGGGTCCCTGCGGATTTCGATCCGATGCGGACCGTACCGGCCCCGGAGGGTGCGTGACCGAGTCCGCGGGCGCGCCTCCGGTGCTTCGGGTTCATCCCCCCCGCAATGGGGTGGTCGAGCTCGTGCTGAACCGGCCGGACAAGCGCAATGCTCTCAATTCCGAGCTGGTCGAGGCTCTGAAGTCGGCCCTGGCCGCAACCGCCGCGACCCCGGATGCACGAGTGATCCTTCTCCGCGGAGAAGGGCAGGACTTCTGCTCGGGGGCCGATCTGGCCGAGCTCGAGCGCGTGGCCGAGCAGGGGGCGGAGGCCTCCCTCGCCGATGCGATGCGACTGGGTGACCTCTTCCTCGCGTTTCGGCGTCACCCACTTCCGGTGGTGGCCGCGGTCCGGGGCCGAGCGCTCGCCGGAGGGTGCGGACTGGCCACCGCCTGCGATCTGATCCTGGCTGAGGAGGGGGCCGAGTTCGGGTTTCCCGAAGTCCACCTCGGCTTCGTCCCCGCCATGGTCATGGCGCTCCTCAGGCGGAAGGTCCCCGAAGGCCGGGCCTTCGAGCTCGTGACGCTGGGCGACCGCGTGCCGGCCATCGAGGCCGAGCGGATCGGGCTGGTGAACCGGGTCTTTCCGGTCGCCGCCTTCGACGCCGGGGTGCGTGCGTTCAGCGAGGATCTCGCGGCGCGTCCAGCCTCCGCCGTCGCGCTCACCAAGCGGCTTCTCTACGGCCTCGACGGGCTTTCCGTGGAGGAGGGTGTCGGGCGTGGGGCCGAGGTGAACACCCTGGCCCGTCTCACCGATGCCTGCCGCGAGGGTGTGCGAAGTTTCCTGGAGCGGAGCCGGAGGAAGGCGTGATTCTGGACCGGGATCGGAAGGCCGACCCTTACCCGGTTCTGGAGTGGAAGGTACGGCTCTTCATTCTCGGCGCAGGCCTCGGGGTCGGCGGGATGCTTCTCGAGGTGTGGTGGCTGATTCCACTCGCCGTCGTGGTCCTCGCCGCGGGAGTCCTGCTCCGGTTTCTTCCGGCCGGAAAGGGGACACCCGTGGCGGGTGGGGACGAGGCGGGGCAGGATCGCTGACGAACGGCGAAGCTGATTGCCGGCTTCTTAACAGGCTGTTGAACTACTGGAGGGACCACCGCGAAGGGGTCTTGCGTGTCCTGGTCAAGGCGGCGCCCTCCAGTAGTTCAACAGCCTGTTAAAGGGTGGGGCCGCGAACCGCCTGGCGATCTCAGTCCCGCGCCCGACGCAGGGCCGCGCCCGTCCGGCTCACGAAGAGTCGGGGGTCGAATGGCTTGCGGATGTAGTCATCGGCCCCGAGGTCCACGAGTCGCACCTCCGCATCCGGATCGGTTTCGCTCGTCAGCACGATCACTGGCACCCCGACGGTCCCCACAGCTGACCTGAGGCGGATCAGCAGGTCCTCTCCTCCCATCCGGGGCATGTTGAGATCCAGGATGATCAGGTCGAAGATAGTCCCTCCGCTGATCAACTCTGCGGCAGCCTGCCCGTCGTCTGCTTCCGACACCGCGTGTCCTTCGAACTCGAGGAGCGCCCGCGCCACAGTTCGGATCGTTCGGTCGTCATCCACGATGAGTACACGTGATGGACGGTCGGAGCCCGGAGGAGGGCTTTCTGCGTCGATCTGAGCCGGGGCACGCGGGCTGGACTCTGGCAGTGCGGCGGCGCCCGGTGAACGGCTGGCCGACGGGGGTGCGGCAACGGTGCCCGATTCAGTGGGAACGGCCCCCGTGGATCCTCCTTCCCCGAGGAAGGGATCTTCCGCATCGTCGCCCGCCTCCCCGAGCACTCTGTCGAGCTCTTCCAGAGTCGTGTCATCGGCGGCGACGCGCGCCGCCCCCGCTTCGACCAGACTCTTCATTCCTCCTCGGCGCGCGGCCTGTTCGAAGCGGTCCGAACTTCCTCCACTCGTGACCAGAGCACGCAGCTCCGCGTTCATCACGAGAATCTGGAGAAGGGGAATCCGCCCCCGGTAACCGGTCTGACCGCAACTCTCGCAGCCGACCGCCCGAAAGCGGGGGGTGGGACCATAGGTGGCAGCCAGCGCACGCTCCGAATCGCTGAGATCCCCTTCCACGGGGACCCGGCACTCCGGGCAGGGGCGCCGCACGAGCCGCTGGGCCACCGCCCCCCGGAACGACTCGACAATCGATGGGATGTCGAGCCCCAGATCGAGAAAACGTCGGATCGATCCGGTCGCGTCGTTCGTATGGAGAGTCGCCAGAACGAGGTGCCCGGTCATCGCCGCCTGCACGGCCACATGCGCGGTTTCCGGATCGCGGATCTCGCCCACGAAGATGACGTCGGGGTCCTGCCGAAGGATGGCGCGCAGTGCGGAGGCGAAGGTCACGCCCTGCCGCGTTTCCACCTGAATCTGCGTCGTACCCGGAAGCTCGAACTCCACCGGGTCCTCGACTGTCATCACATTGACGTCGTCGCTCGCCACAGTGCGGAGGGCCCCGTACATCGTCGTGGTTTTCCCCGATCCCGTAGGCCCCGTCACGACCACGATTCCATCCCGGTAAGCCAGAAGCGACTCGAACCGCTCCAACTCCTCCGGTGGGAATCCCACCTCATCGAGCCCCTTGGCGGACCCTGGGTCAAGAAGCCGAATTACCGCTTTCTCGGCGCGCCGGGTGGGAATAGTCGAGATCCGCAGATCCACATTCCGGTTCCGGGTCGAAACCCTTGCCCGTCCATCCTGAGGCCGGAGGCGATCGGAGATATCCAGTCTCCCCATGATCTTGATGCGGGAGACGATCCTCCCGAGAGCGGTGAGGGGCATCGTCCCGGCGGTGCGAAGCACCCCGTCGACCCGGTACCGGACGATTCCACCCTGCTGGGTGGGCTGAAGATGGATGTCGCTCGCATTGAGGCGGATGGCCTCCTGAATGATCATGTTCGTGAGCCGCACGACCGGCCCCGACCCGAGGATATCCTCTGTGGGTCCTTCTTCCTGGACATCTTCTTCAATCAATCGAATGGACTCCTCCAGACCTTCGGCCTCCGGAACATGGTCCAGAAAGCGCGCGGCCGCCTGGTCGGGGGAGTAGTGGAAGAGGATGGCTTCCTCGACGATCGACGGCGGGGCCACCTCGAATACAACGCTTCGTCCAGACGCGAACTGGACGGCCTGTTCGGCTGCGATGTCGGTAGGGTCTGCGGTGGCGAGAACGAGTTTGCGGTAGTCCTCCCTGATCGGACAGATGTGATATCGGCGGGCCAGAGACTCCGGGACGAGGCGAATCGCTCGTGCATCGATCGTCCTCAGATCCGCCGACTTGAGGCGGTACCTGCGCGCGATGATCTCCGAGAGTTCCCGCGGGGAGACCTTCGCGGCCCTGAGTATCGCGGTCCAGGCTTCGGCGATCGGAGTCGTGGACGGGAGTCGGGTGTCCTGAGCGCCGGCCAGGCCCTCCCCTCGGGCTACCTCAAGGAGCCAGTGGCTTCGGTCCGCGATCATGTGGCCTCCATGGAGTCCGCAAGTTGTGCCCTGACCCGTTCCATTTCATCGCCAATCATGAAAGCCAGCCGTTCGCAATCTTCCATGCGTTCTTCGAACGCTGCATGCTCAAGGTGGCTGAGCAGCACGTGAAGGCGCCCTGCGTGAATGCTCCCGGCGGAAGACTTGAGGGCATGGGCCGCGCGGCGGAGCCCGGCGGGATCCCGCTCAGTCGCAGCGGCGTGGATCTGCTCCCACCGACCCGACAGGTCCTCGAGGAAGGTCCGGAGGCCCATGGGCACCACGGCGCCGACGCCGGCCTCGTCCATGGATTGGTGGAAAGCGTCTACGTCAACCGCAGGGCGGTCGACATCGGGGATGGGGGGTAGTTCAATCATCAGGAAACTTAGAAGAAGGCTGCGCGAAGGGCCATTCACCCGCCCCTCCCGCGGGACCACATTCCCCGCTATGGCGCTTCCACTTCGGGATCCACCTCGGGCCCCCCTGGACCCCACATCGATTCTGCGAAAGCACTTCGGCTTCCCCGAATTTCGACCCGGGCAGCGCGACCTCGTCGTGGCTGCCGCGTCGGGAAAGGACGCTCTAGGAATTCTCCCCACGGGAGGGGGAAAGAGCATCTGCTATCAGGTTCCGGCATTGATGCTCGACGGTCTGGTGCTCGTAGTGAGCCCGCTCGTATCGCTCATGGCGGATCAGGTCCAGCGGGCTCTGGAGGCAGGTATCCCGGCAGCAGCGCTCCATTCGGGGCTGGAACCCTCCGAACGGGCAGAGGTTGAGCGCGGACTCCTGGAAAGGAGATATCGCGTGCTTCTGGTGGCTCCAGAGCGATTCTCGGGAGCGGACTTCAGAGAGCTTCTCCCCCTTCTCGGGACGGTTCTTCTTGTCATTGATGAAGCCCATTGCATTTCGTGCTGGGGTCATGACTTCCGACCCGCATACCGGGAAATGGGAACCGTGCGGGATCGGCTCGCGGTTCCCGTTCTGGCGCTCACGGCCACCGCAACGCCGCGCGTGCGCCAGGACATCGAGAGTTCTCTCGGCATGCATGATCCGGTCCGCATCATTGGAAGCTTCGATCGCCCGAACCTTCAATGGGCGGTGCGATCGGCGGGAAGTCTCCTGGAGAAGGGGAAGGAGATCCGGGCCATGATCCGCCGTGCCCCCGGCGGTCGGATGGTGTACGCAGCCACGCGGCGGCGTGTGGAACGGATCCGGGAGGCGCTCGCCCGCTCCGGAATCCGCGCGGAAGCCTACCATGCGGGCCTCCCTCCGGCCGAACGCGACCGGGTTCAGGACTACTTCATGAGCGACCCGGCCCCGGTTATCGTGGCCACCTGCGCCTTTGGGATGGGAATTGACCGCCCGGACGTGAGGCTCGTGATCCATGATCAGCTCCCGGGCTCGCTGGAAGCGTACTATCAGGAGGCGGGTCGAGCCGGTCGGGATGGAGGGCCGGGGCTCTGTGTGGCACTCCACTCCAATCGGGATGCAGCCGTCCACCGAGCTTTTCTCGATCGAACGCATCCTCCCCTGCGCACCCCCGGGGAATTCTGGAGATGCTGGCAGGCCGGCGAACTTCAGGACCGGCTCGAGAGGCGGCGCGCCGAACGCGCACGACACCGAGGGGTCGGCCGGTACGCGT
>JBGTMU010000225.1:0-8204 GCA_041743405.1 Longimicrobiales bacterium
GGCACCTCGCGGCCCAACCCCACCGCCATGGCCCGCTCCACCAGGAACGCCAGCGCATCCGCCCGGCGCCGGGAAGCGGCCGCCTCGGAGTCCTCGGCGGAAGGACGCGTCCGCCGACCCCGCATCGCCTCCTCCAACTCGGTCTGTTCCGCTGAATACAGCACATCGCTCGCCGCCTCGATGGCTCGCATGAGAAGTGCCCCTGCCTCCGGAGTGAGCCGCCCCCGCACCACGTACGTTCCGTCCAGGTCGGCGAATACCGAGAGGCACCGATTGCGGTGCCGGAGTTCGTCCCGCTCCGCCTCGTCCCGGGCATTGGCCATCCGCCACCCGCGAACCATCCGCTCCAGTTCGGCGGCGGTGGACTCCCGGGCCATCCCCAGGAGGTACGCCTCATTGTCGGGTTCGGCCACCCTCGTGAGGGCGCGTATTTTGGAAAAGCTGAGTTCCCCTCGGGCCATCGCCTCTCGAATGAGCGGGAGTTCGCGGAGAGCGCGCGCCGCCCGCACCCGCTCCCGTGCGGCACCCTTGTCGATCCCGGTCCGGTATGCGAGCCACTCGGCGCAGGAGCGGTAGCCAGCCCACTCCCATCCGCGGGCGGCGTCGAAGCGCTCGATGAGTTCGAGCAGCCGCTGAGTTGCGGACTCGATCCGGGCCGAAAGAAGGGTGATCTCCTGGGAGAGGGTCTCCATGGCGTCCAGGTCGGGGGGCCCGTCGGAGTCGGAGCCCACATCGGCGGACTCGGAGCAGAGGGCGGCAGCGTCGGGCCGGGAGTCGGAGCCCACGTCGGCGGACTCGGGGCGGAGGACGGCAGGGTCGGGCCCGTCGGGGGCACGGTCCGGGTCGGAGCCTGAGTCGAGAGTTCGGGGGCCTGGGTCCGGAGAGTCGGAGCCCGGGCTCTCGGGATGGGTGGATCGGGGACCGGAGCCCGGGGGGTCGGAACTCTGGCTCTTGGGATCGGGGGTTTTCCGGTATTCGGCGGGGCTTTCCCGAAGCACCAGCCCGGGGAGCAGTTCAGACGACAGTGCGTTGGCGTATCGCATTCTTCACCTCATGCAAGTGCAGGTAGAAAAAAGACTTGCATGAAATATACGCGGGGGTTTGACGACCTCCGGAATGCCCCCTGGAAGCCGTGAAACAGGGGTCAAGGGTCGTGCGAAGGGTGACCCGGCCAGCGGGAGCCGTGAGAACCTCGCGCAGGGGCCCGCAATCAGGCGCCCGGACCCGGAGTCGGAGGAGGCTCACTGCGCGTCCAAAAATCCGTCAAGGGAAAAATCGGCCCGCCGCATGTCAGAATGGGCCAACTTTTTCCACATCTGCCCCCTGGAGAACTGCCGAACGGTCGGCCTCCTGCCGAAGGGTCGGCCTCCTGCCGAAGGGTCCGCCCCCTGCCGAAGGGTCGGCCCCCTGAGGAAAGGTCGGCCCCCTGAGGAAGGGTCGCCCCCCCAGAGGAAGGGTCGCCCCCCCGGAGGAAGGGTCGCCCCCGGAAAACCGCCGCATGAGGTCTGGGTGACGACGGGTGCCCGCCCGCGACCTACCGCCCGACCGCTACCCTCTCCACCCAGTCGGTCGGCACAAGGTACCGAGGCAGCGCATCCCCCGTGAGAAACCGGAGCTCGACCTCTGCCAGCTCCCCGGCTCTCCGGGCACTCGGGTAGAGCACCCTCAGGCCACTCGCGCCGTCGGCCACGACGAGCCCCACTCCCCCCGGCCAGACCGCAAGACTCCCCACCTTTGAACCTTCAGGTGGGAGCGCATCCCATCCACGTTCCTCGAAGGTCGTGTAGAACTCCGTGGTCGTGATGGGGAACCCGAATTCGGTGGCGGGGAAGTCGACCCCGAACAGGTCGTCCGACACGTCGCGTGCGAAGAAGTTGGCTCTCGGGAGTTCCGGTCCCGTATCGAACCGATACGCCTCCAGTTCGAGTTCGAAGCGCATTTGGTGCGCGGTGTCCCGCTCTTCCCAGCGGCTGCAGGGCTGGCAATGGGTCGCCTTCTGTTCCGCACGCAGACACATGCAGGGATTCCCCCCCTCGGGAGTCATGGGATCTACGCACTCGAAGAATCGGATCTGTGCGTTCAGGCCTCCTTCCACGACCCTCGGCGCTGGCGCCGGCGCTGGCAGTTCCTGTGCGCCAGCGGAGCCGGAGGCGAAGGGGCCGAGCAGGAAGGCCGCAACAATCGTGTGTCGCCACATGGATCACTCTCCCTCGTTGCCAAGTTGTTTTCCGAACCTCCCCTCGACCGCCCGAAAGAAGAGGGCCGCGAAGAGCCCGGCGAGCACGGCGAACGGAAGCAGGCGGTCATAGAGCGCGAAAAGGCCGGTTCCCTCGTTTCCACCGAGGTTCGGCAGGTGTATCCCTTCGCCGAAGAAGCGCACGGGAAGCCGCATGAGAAGGAAGGCGAGCCCCCCGGCCACCCCCGAGGCCAGGATCCCGGCGACCCCCGGAGCCTCGAGGTCGTCCCTGAACCGGAAGCCCGCCATCCGGAGCCACATCGCGGCAACACCACCGCCGAGGCCTCCAAGCACGTAGAGCGCCGCCCATAGCGTGCTGGTGCGCACCCCGAAGAGCTTCCCATCGAGCCACGAGAGCCGCTCCGGCACCCCGTAGTGCTCCATCATGTGCCTGAAGGTCATGTCCGAACCATCGTACTCGACCATCTGATCGGCCCGCGGGTGCTCCGCGATTTCCTGCTTCAGGTCGAGAACCGCCCCGACTTTCAGGCCCAGCCATAGAATGAGAAGCATCCCGATCAGCGTCATCCCCAGGTCAGCTCGTCTGCTCGAAAGCATGCCACCGCTCCTTTCCCGGTTCGAACCCGGTGCCCGGTTGTGGGTGAGCCCCCCGCGATCAGCGTGACTCCAGCACCCGCGCCTCGACCGCCTCTTCCAGGGACCTCCGGATCGTGTCCCGGGCTCCCGATACGAGTCCCCAGACATCGAAGGTGAAGACGAGGTGCAGCTTCCCCCCGTAGGGGCCTTCCGAACGCTCGAAGAGACCCACCCTTCCCCACGGGGTGTGGAACATTCCCCCGAATCTCGGGCGCCCCTGTTCATAGTAGGTGGTGGCCAGAGAGGCTCCCCAGGTACGCACCCCCGATTCATCGTAGGAGTGATGCAGGATACCGAACCACTCCACGGCGGCCACACTGCGGAAGGTCCCGGTGGAATCGAATACCGGTGCGATACCCGCACTCGGATGCAGCAGCACGGTGCGCAGTCGGGGAGGGGCCAGAGGCCGGAGCGCGTCGGAGTTGCAACCTCGCGCAGCGGTGGGAGCCAGGATCCAGGTCAGCGTCCCGAGATGGCAGGAGTGGACGAATCGCTCGATCCCCGTCATCGAGTACCCCTGCCGCACATAGGCATCCCAGTCCCGAACCACCTCCGCGTACTCCGCCGCGATGGCCTTCAATTGATCGCCGACGAGCCACGAGAAGAACTGGTGGCTGGTCTGGGACAGCGCACAGAGGACGATTGCGGCTTCGGGGTTGTCGGCCGGGAAGCGCAGGTCGGTGCGACTCTCATCCATGGTTTCAGCGAACAGGACGACGCCGGGGGATGCGTGCACCTGGGGCTGGAGGTCGCCGAACCAGGAGCTGAACCGCAGGGCCGCGCGGTCGAACGAGGGTGGCGTTCCAGAAGCCGCGATCAATTGCTCGTGGAGTTCCAGGAGCCGCCAATGGAGCGCTTCCCGGGGTCCGGTGGCGGCGGGATCGACTCCGGCTTCCCCCAGGAGCCGCTCTCCGCGAGCCACGATGGAATCCAGCGCCGCTACGGGGCCGGCGGTGAGGGCGAGGCGCCGGTAGTCCGCCCGGTTCGCTGTCCAGAGCAGGGGGTCGAGCTCGAGTGCCGATCCCGGGGGTGCCGCGTGGGCTCCGGTCACGCACTGTCCGGCCCACTCCCCAGGCTGAGCTGCTGCGAAGTGGACGCAGAGGAGAAGGGCGAGGATCGAGGTTGCGAGAGCCTTCAGCATCGTTCCTCCGCGGCCATGAGGAGTTCGGCAGCGGTCATGAGCCGCTCGAGCCACACCCGGGTGGCGGGCCCCCCGTCGAGATCCGAGTCACGGTAATCCCGGACCGCCTCCCTCACCCGCACGAAGTCCGCATCGCCGGCGCAGCGCAGTGCCGGAAGATCCTCACGACATGCGGGCCACCCGCATTCGTCCAGCTCTTCATCCGAAAGCGCTCCCCCTCGAAGCACCTCCGCGAGCCCCCGGGCTACGGGCTCGGACAGGAGGTAGTTCGCGAACCCGTGCACATCGAGGGGGCTCGGCCTCTTCTCCGGGGGCGCAACAATCCCGCGGGTGTCCAGGAAACGGTAGAAGTGCCGCGACGCTGCCCCATTCCACGCCGCCTCGTTCATGGCAATCGAACCGGGCCGGAACCGTCTCGGCGGGAGAAGGTGGGGGAAGGGATCCAGCTCATGCTCGGCATGCAGGAGCCCGGCCGTGATCAGGCTGCCTCTTTTCCCCGGAATGAACGACTGGCGATAGACCTGGTCCAGGGGAAGGAGAAAGGGGGCCACGTTCGCCAGGGCAAACCAGTGCGAGAACGCGCCCCGATTCACCCAGGCCGGATCTCCGACGAGGTGTGAGAGCGCGTAGGTGGCGGCGGCGTTTCCGAGCGAGTGGGTGATCAGGATACGCCGGGTCACGGCCCCCGGCGCGGCCGAACGGGCCAGCTCATCGATCTCGGTGATTCCCTCGAGGACCCGGGCCGTGGCAATCTTCTGCGCCTGGGCGCGGTCGGCCCACCAGAGGAGCACATCCAGGCAGTTGACCCAGAGGAACTCCTGGCTCGCGAGTTTCGTGGCGTGGAAATCCGTGATCGAGCCGATGCCCTGAACCGCCGAGGCGCGATCCTGAGCGCCCCGTCGGAACTCGTCGAAGGCCTCGTGATACGAGATCGGGACCACCCAGATAGCGTCCGGTTCTGTCGCGCCGGGGGGCGCCGTGGTCGTTCCGGGCAGAACGAGCTGCGGTTCGGAGAGCGAGAAGGTCGATGCGACCCACTCGACCGCTTTCAGAGGTGTCCGATACCACTCCTCCCCCTCCGCCCGGGGATCGCCGGACGACGTCCCCGCACCCATTCCGTGAACCAGATACGCGATGGTCGGCATGTTTTCCCCCCTCCGGCAGTTGCCGGACCTGCCCGGGCAGCCCGTGGTCCCGAGCCTTGGCGAACCGGCCACCGGCCGGATGCCTCCCAATACTTACCGCTTCTTTCTGACGCGCAAGCGCATAGATTCCGTCAGGCGAACGAGTCGACAGTGGCGATCCACCCCCCGGGATGCCAACTTTCAGCGCTCCTCGCCACGCTCCATCGCGGCTGACCACCCCGCCCCCCACCCCACCCCCACCTCCCATGGAACTCGGACTCTTCTCCTTCGCCGAAACCCGCCTCGACCCCGACACCGGGCGTCAGCTCGCCGCCGGGGAGCGCATCCGCAACCTTCTGGAAGAGATCGAGCTCGCTGATCAGGTGGGGCTCGATGTGTTCGGGGTGGGAGAGCACCATCGCCCCGACTATGCGGTCTCGGCACCGGTGATGGTGCTTGCTGCCGCGGCGGCTCGCACGCGGCGAATTCGGCTCACGAGCGCGGTGACCGTGCTCAGCTCGGACGATCCGATCCGCGTCTTCCAGCAGTTCGCGACCCTTGACCTTCTCTCCAGCGGACGCGCGGAGATCATGGCCGGGAGGGGATCCTTCACCGAGTCGTTCCCCCTCTTCGGCTACGATCTCGGAGCCTACGACGCCATCTTCTCGGAGAAGCTGGACCTCCTCCTCGAGGCACGCGCGAACGAACGGGTCACCTGGTCCGGGAAGCACCGCGCCTCCATCGACGACCGCTTCGTGCTTCCCCGCCCGGAGCAGGACCCGATCCCGATCTGGCTCGCGGTGGGGGGAACCGCAGGCTCGTTGATCCGCGCCGGCTCACTCGGACTTCCGATGGCGCTCGCGATCATCGGGGGGGCCCCGGCGCGCTTCCGTTCCGCGGTGGAACTCTACCGCGAAGCGGCTTCCAGAGCAGGGCATGATCCGGCCACCCTCCCGGTCAGCATCAACTCACACGGGTTCCTGGCCGACGACTCCGCCGAGGCGCGCCGCATCGCCTTTCCTCCCTTCTCCGAAACCATGAACCGGATCGGAAAGGAGCGGGACTGGCCGCCTACCTCGATGCGGCAGTTCGAGGGCGAGGCGAGCCCCACCGGCGCCCTTTTCGTAGGAAGCCCGCAGGAGGTGATCGACAAGATCCTCTACCAGCACGAACTCTTCGGGCACCAGCGCACCCTCCTCCAGCTCACCGTGGGGCCGATCCCGCACGAGAAGGTGCTCCGGGCGATAGAGCTGTTCGGAATGGAGGTGGCGCCGGTGGTGCGGAAGGAGCTGGGCGGAAGGAACTGAAAGGCGTCTCGGGCCGCCTCATGGCATCCGGTTCGCCGGGGATTCGGCCGGGTCCTCAAACCACTGGAAGTACGCCTCGGCGCCCCGGATACCCTCTTCCACCAGCGCATTCTTCCGCTCCGGTGAAATATCGAAATCGGTCGTCTTCACGTCGAGCGTGTTGATGTAGACCGTGCGCTGCCAGTCGTCGGAGTGGAGGTGGACCCGCTCCTGGACGTTCATGAGGGCCTGCATGAGCGCTCTCGCGTAGTCCGTGAAGCTTCGGATGGGCTTCCCCTTGAGAGGCTCGTCGTATCGGTAGAGTGCGATCTCATTTTCGGTGTCGAGGCGCATCCCGAGCGTCTGCCGATTGTAGACGTAGGGACTCCGCCCGGGGCGTGCCAGCGCAAAGCGGGCATTTTCCTCGTTGTAATAGCTCGTCTCCCGGGCAGCACCGGGGGCGTCGGCGGGATCGATGTACCGAAGTCGGTCGAAGAGCTTTACCGGGTAGTTGAGCTGAACCCCTCCATCCACATAGACCTCGTCGCGGGGAGGGCGGCGCACAGCCGCGAAGAAGAGGGGAATCGACATGCTGATCCGGATGGCTTCCACGAGACTCATCCCCGGGTAGCGTTCGTGCGAGAAAACCTCTGCGAAGCCGGTCGACAGGTTCGTGCCGATCACATGGAGTTCGGGAAGGCCCGCGTCCAGAAGCTCCTGGAAGTTGGCGCGGCGCGTCCCGAGCTTCTTCTTCACCAGCTCTTCCATCCATCCGTGGAAGACGTCTCCCCTGTGCCACCCGAAGTTCTTCGCCAGCCGACGTACATCCCGGATCACGCCGAAGGAGTCATCCATGAAGGCGTTGAAGTCCGTGGATCGGAGAATCTCGTCCTGTTCGCCCACATCGTATCCGAGCGCGAAGATGAGGGCGTTGATGGCACCCGCGCTGGCCCCTCCCACGCGGCGGACGTTCTGCAGGTGGCCACGCTGCTGGAGGATCTGCATCGCCCCGACATACGCGATCCCTTTTACCCCTCCGCCTTCGAAGATGAGGTTCCGGAACTGCGGCGTGGCCATGGGTGGCTATCCCTCCGCCCGAACTTCCACCAGCTCGATGAGAACGCCCCCGGTGCTCCGGGGGTGAAGGAAGGCGATGGGGTGACCTGCCGCCCCCATCCGGGGCTCGCGATCGATGAGCTCGAATCCGTCGGCCTCGAACCCCGCGAGCGCAGCGCGGATGTCGGGCACCTGGAAGGCCAGATGATGAAGGCCGCCCTCCCGATCGCCGAGGAAGCGCGCTACATGGGCATCGGGAGAGCGGGGCTCGAGGAGTTCGACCTTCCCGAAGAAGGCGATGTTCACCCCCTGCTCCGGGGCTTCCAGGGTGGGGCCGCCGGGCTCACCGGTGAGGCGGACATAGAGGGGGCGCGCATCCTCGATCGAGGGGACGGCGAGCCCGATGTGATCGAGGGGGAGGCCCTTCAGGTGCGGAACATTCGGCTCAGGGGTGTTCAGGGGAAACTCCTTCGATCGATCGGCGCAGGTCATATCCGGCTTTCTGACCGAAACGATAGGGCGCCCGACGGCTTGGGGGAATCCCCCGGAGGAGACCGTGGGCCTTCCGGCCCCCCCCTCGCCCTCCCCCGTGGCGACCCCCTATCTTCTCCGCATGAGCCCACCCGACCCGAATTTCCCGGAACTCCCCTCCGACGAGGAGCTGGGGATCGATGGCTTGGAGCTGTCGGACCTCGACTCGCACGATTCCGATGCTCCGGCGCCCGAGAAGGCCGGATCCGAGCCCCCGCGACGCAGCCCCGGAT
>JBGTMU010000226.1:0-6222 GCA_041743405.1 Longimicrobiales bacterium
GCCGCCCCGGCCCCCGCGCCATTCGAGTGAAGCTCCACATTGTCCCCGCCCGTCAGTGCGGGGAGAGGGGCGGAAAGCGCGCTTGCCAGGAGTTCCTCGACCGTTTTCCGCCCCCCTCCGTGCGCGAGGAGCCCCCGCGCCATCCGGCGTGCCACCGCGGCTGGCAGGTTCGACCTGAGCTCGGCCAGCCGCCGCTCGAACTCGGTCCGTAGCGCATCGACTTCCTCACGGAAACGGCTCTCTGCCTCGTCGGTGAGGCGGCTCCGCACCTCCACCGGCACATCGAGACCGGCCAGCTCACGGAGCTGGTGCCAGAACCCGAGCCGCTCCTCGGCCAGCGTCACGATCTCCTTCGAGACCGAGATCCGCCGCCGCCGCCGATCCCTGTCGAGGGCCCAGATGAAGGGGCGCCTGCCTTCCCGCTCCTGGAGCGGGGCCGCGACGAATTCATGGAAGAGGAGCTGCGCCTCGTCATCCCAGTCGGCGGGCTCCACCGTCTGGAAGTGCTTCCGGAAGCGGGCTTCCGTGAAGGCCCAATCCGCGATCGTGAGGGGCAGTTCGGTGGCCTGCTCCGAGCCCTCTTCGTCGACCCAGGTGAGCGAGTAGATCGGCCAGGTTTCCTCGATGGCCGGGTTCCCCGCGAGCGAGAGGCAGTCCGCGATGTCGGGGCCCCCATCCGGGTCGTAGGTGAGGTAGGGGAAGGCCCGGCTCTCGAGAGCCAGCTTCGCCGCCTGGGGCGCCCACTCGTCGGGAAGCCCATGCTCCACCGGGCAGGGAGTGTAGATGTTGAAGATGGCGGGTCGCCGGGAATTCAGCCCACGGATGACCCCTTCCATCAGATGCGAGGCCAGGGCTTGCGACGACTGGTGCACGAAGGTGCCCCGGTGAGCGATCGCGATGTAGGAAAGCTCCTTGCGCACCTCTTCCTTCCCGCGCTGCGCCTTCCCCCAGGGGCTCATGTCGGCGATCTGCCCCGTGAATCCGGAGGTGCACGCCTGGCCCCCCGTGTTCGAATAGACCTGCGTGTCGAGCACGAGAACCCGGATCGGCTTCCCGCTTGCCATGAGCCGCGAAAGGTTCTGGAACCCGATGTCGAGCATCGCCCCATCCCCTCCGATCGTGAGGATCGGGGGGCAGAGGTGGAACTCCTCGTCGTCGAACCCCTTCCAGTCGAGATCCGCGAGCTCGGGCTCGTGAACCTCCGCGTCGTAGCTCCCGTCGGCGAGTCGCTCGGCCCGGCGCACCTCGGCGAAGGCATCGGCCATCTTCCGCATGTGTCCCTCGAAGATCCCGATCGCAATCGAGGGGGCGTCCTGGAAGAGGTGGTTCACCCAGGGGAAGGGGTAAGGGTTGTAGGGATAGGTGCTTCCCCAGACCGATGAGCATCCGGTCGAGTTCGTGATCCCGAGGGGGGCCCTTCCGCGCCCCGCCGGCCCTTCTTCATAGCGCCAGCGAAGGTCCTGGAGCGCCTCACGGGTCCGGTTCATCCGGTCCACGCGCTTCCGGACATCGGGGGGAAGCGTCACCCGCACCTCTCCGGTGGCGGCACTCTCCGTATCCGCCTGTTCGGAAATGAGGGCGCGAACTCCGGAGTCGAGCTCCTGGATCAGTCGATCCAGCTTCTGCACGAAGCGCTCGACCCGGGGCCGCATCACCGCCTCGATCGTGCTCACCACGAGGTGCACGGCGGTCTTCTCGCCGCACCCCATGCAGGCCCCGTCCCCTCCCGCCATGGAGCGGTAGTTCTCCTTCTTGAGGAGAAGCGACGAAAGTACCCCGATCCCCTCGTCCAGATTTCCAACCTGGATGTAGCGGTCCTCCGTGTCCGGGAGGGCCTCCCAGAACTTCCACTGGGTCCTGAGGCGGTGGACGATCGCCTCGTCCTGGCGCACCGTGACGAGCGCCTCTTCGGGGCAGACCTCCACGCAGATGTTGCACCCCTTGCACGCTTCCGGGTTGATCGCGATCGCGAGCAGCCCGCCGGAACCTGGAGCCTTCCGCTCGGGCACGTCCCAGAACGGAGTGGTCTTCGCGAGAGGAAATCCGTCCAGCACCCTCCGGACGGCGGCCCACTCCTCGTCGAGCTGACTCCGGCGCTCCCCTTCCCACCCCAGCCGCTCCGCGACCGAGGCGTAGGCCTGATCCGCCACTGCGTCGAAGGTGGAGAAGGGAGTGGCGTCGAGAAGCTTCCGGGCCTCCTTCGCCAGGTGTCGGGAGATCTGCCGGACCCGGTCGCGCGGCTTGCCGTTCGCGGCGTGCGCGATGGCGCGGTCGAAGAGACCCTCCACCGTCACGACGAGTCCCGGAATCGCGGCGTCGGGGCACTGCACCCAGCACTGCGAGCATCCGGTGCACCGATCCGCCACGAATTCGGGGACCTCAAAGCGGATCCCGGTCATGTCGCGCACCGCGCTGGTGGCGGCGGGCATGGCGCTGATGGCCGCAAAGGGATCGGCGATCCCGTCCTCGCCCACGGCGCAGACGGCACAGATCTGTTCGAAGAAGCGCCCCGGGTTCGCGAGCCCCGCCTCGGCATTCCCCTCCATCAGGGTGGGCATCCGGGCTGCGGGCGCGGCGAGAACCTCTTCGTTCGCCCCGGTTTCCTCCAGAATCGGCACCGGCCGAACTTCGTCGAACCCCCGGCGGATGACGCGGAGGTTGTCTTCCACCACTCGATCGCCCTTGGCTCCGAACTTCTTTTCGAGCTGGGCCCGGAGCCCTTCGAAGAGGGCCGCCTCATCCATCCCCTCGCGCTCGGCGAGCCCCGAGGTGCGGAAAAAGGCGCCCATGAATGCGGTCCCCTGCATCCTGTACCGCAGCTCGGCATCGCTCGCTTCGGTGCTCGCGATCCCGAACCCGTCCAGCGCGTAGACCCGAAGCTCGCGCTCGCGGATATCTCTCCGGATGTGATCGGGGAATGAGGCCCAGACCTCTTCCGGTGGCTGGTCGCTCTGGACCACGAACACGCCCCCGCGGGCGAGGCCGGCGAGGGGGTTCGAGTGCCTGAACACGTTCCCGTCGGGAGAGAGGACGACGTTCACGTAGCGGAGTTCGCCATTCAGGCGAACTGGCTCCCGCGAAAGGACGGCATAGAAGGTCGTGGGCTGCCCCTTCTTCTCGGACCCGTACTTGGGGTTCGCCTTGACCCGCATCCCGAAGAGCTCGAATGCGGTGAGCGCGACATTCTTGCCCATGGTGATCGCGCCCCACCCTCCCACCGAATGGATGCGGAGCGAAACCGCGTCCTGCGGGATCAGGTTCACCGCTTCGGCCGGTGCGAGGGCCCGGTTCCCGATGTCGGGATAGGCCTCCTCGAGGCGGTCCTGCCAGATCTGGAGCTTGGGTAGGCGCGTCCCCTTCCGGATGAACTCGACCCCGAGGTAGAGGTGGCGCCGGCGGCGACTCTCGTCGGTCATGTTGTCGACAGCGGCGATGAGGTCGGCCGGCTGCAGGTCGCGCGAACCGAACCCGAACCCCACGGCATAGCAATCCGGGACCTGGTCCGGGGTGAGTGCGGGGAGGTCCGGGAACGGGATCCGGAGCGGGGGGCCCGCAGCTTCCTTGCCGAAGGGGGTGCGGCGGCGCCGCGGAGTCGCGGCCCGCCCATTCTCGACCCCCTGTGCGAGAGCCGTCCGGATCTCACGCAGCAGGGGCGGGTCCGCCGCGAGGGGTTGATCGACCCGCTCGAGGACGGTCACGCCCTTCTTCCCTGCCAGCAGCTCCGCAATCCGATCCGATGGGAAGGGGCGGAACATGGTGACGTTCAGGACCCCGACCTTGAGTCCCTTCGCGCGCAGATGATCGGCCACGGCCTCCGCATTCGGCACCACGCTCCCCATCCCGGCGAGAACCCATTCGGCGTCGTCGAGCCGGTATCCGATGGCGCGCTCGTAGCGGCGTCCGGTGAGCTCGGCATACTCCCTGAATGCCTGCTCCGTGAGGGCCTTCACATGGTCGAAGTAGAAGGGGCGCTGAGCGGCCACTCCCTGGGCGTAGGCGTCCTGGTTCTGGACGGTCCCGAGCATCGCCGGGTAATCCAGGTCGAAGAGCTCCGGGATCCGGCGCCGCGTTTCTCCGAAGACGAGACGCTGGGCGGGAGTGGGTGACTCGATCCGGTCGGAGGGGTCTCCCAGGTACTCGCGGATCAACTCCGGTTCAGGAAGGAGGACGTCTTCGATCACATGGCTCGTGAGGAAGCCATCCTGGGCGCTCAGCCCCGGTGTAAGCGAAAGCTCGGCGATCCGGTGCGCGATGAGGGTGAGGTCCGCGGCTTCCTGGACATCCTTCGCGAAGATCTGGAAGAACCCGGTGTCATCCACGCAGTGGTAATCATCGTGCCCCGCGTGCACGTTCAGCGCGTGCTTGGTCATGGCGCGCGCGGCCACGTTCAGAACATAGGGAAGGCGCTTCCCGGCCGCCGCATAGAGCGATTCGTGCATGTAGGCGATCCCCTGCCCACTCGAGAAGTTCGTGGCACGAAGCCCGGTCATGCTCATCCCCGCAGTGACTCCGGCGGCCGCGTGCTCCCCCTCGGGTTCGAAGAAGAGGAGGCGGCGACCGAACACGTTGCGCTTCCCGGCCGCCACCGCGACCGACCACCCCTCGCCCATCTGGGTCGAGGGGGTGATCGGATAGGCGCCGGCCGCCTCGCTGGCGTGCGTTTCGGCGTGGACCACCGCCTCGCTGCCGTCGCAGGCGGAGGGAATTCCGGGAAATCTCGGGGTCGTCATGCTACCTCGCTTGCGGCCGGAACACGGAGGGAGAAGGACTGTGCGCCCTCCACCCAGACAATGGCCCCCGTCGGGCACCGCTCCACGGCCTTCGGGTTCGCCCATTCGATCTGATCGTAGTTCACCACGGCCAGTCCCCGATCCATGGTGATGAGCCCTTCCTTCGCATCCTGGACACAGCGGCGGCATCCGTTGCACACCACGCTGCACATCGCCTCTGCTGTCTCCCCCTCGAGAAGGTTCCGGCACTGGACGAGGAGCGGCGCATCGAGGGGGAGGAGCACGAAGAGGTCGAGGGGGCAGGCCTCGACGCAGTCGTTGCACGCCGTGCAGAGCTCCGGGTCGACCACCGGGAGCCCCCAGGGCGTCATGGTGATTGCATCGAAATCACACGACACCGCGCAGTCGGCGAATCCGAGGCACCCCCATGGACACGCCTTCCCCCCGCCCGAGACCGCCACAGCCGCCGCACAGCTCCGGATTCCGACGTAGTCCGCCTTCCTGAACGCCACGTCGTCGCCTCCCGCGCAGAGGAGGCGCGCCACCCTGCGGTTCGCGTCCCCCACCCCCACCCCGAGGAGCTGCGCGATGTCTTCCTGCTCTGCCGCGCTGATCACGGTGCATCCTGCGGGCGCCACCTTCCCTCCGAGGGCGGCCTCGGCAAAGGCCCGGCACCCCGCGAACCCGCACGCCCCGCAGTTCGCGCCGGGGAGAAGATCCGAAAGCTGATCCAGCCGCGGGTCTTCCTCGACCCGGAAGCGGGAGTTCGCCACGGCAATGAGCACCCCGAAGAATCCGGCCACACCGGCCAGGATTGCCGTCGAGGTCGCGACTGCCGTGAGCCCGGTCATCGGCGGCTCCTCAGAGTCCCTTCAGGTCGGTGCGTGCGAGTAGCCAGGCCGCCAGTCGGTCCGCCGGATCCTCGGCCGCCGGACCCGGCACCGCACCGTTCTCCGACGCTGCGGAGGAGCTGGCTCCGGGAGCCGTCGCCAGATCGAGGAGATGGCGGAGGTCGGCGAGCTGGTCCGAAGCCCTGCCTCGCCGGTCCGCCTCGGCCAGGCGGGTCCGGAGAGGCTCGATCCCTTCGCTCAGTTCGATTCTCTCCCAGCTCCGATCCCCGGCCGAGGGGTCGTGCACGAACGAGATCGCTCCGCTTCCCTCTTCCACCCAGGCCGCGATTCCGGGCCCCGTGTGCGCGGCCAGGCGATCGAGGATGGCGGGGTCGCTTCCCTGCGCCACGAACACCCCGTGGCCGATGAGTCGCGCCAGGGGAGCCAGAGCCGTGGGGCCGTCGACGATCAGAGCCAGCTTCACGCCACCCAGGAGAAACTCGCCGAGCCCCGCGCAGCGCAGGTCGAACCCGGCCATCGAAATGAGGAGCGGCGGGGCGAGCTCGCGCTCACGCGGGTTCCAGCGATGGAACGGGTGATACGCGATCGAGATGCGTCCGCCCGACGCCTCCGGGCTCGCGCTCCGCGCCAGCCGGATGCGC
>JBGTMU010000227.1:0-4340 GCA_041743405.1 Longimicrobiales bacterium
GGCCGATCATGCGGCGTCCGATCATGCGGCGGCCGATCATGCGGCGAATCCGACCCGAAAGGGCGAGAGTTCGAGCGCTGGCGGCGACAGCCGCTCCGGTCCCATGCGACTGGATGACCTTCCGCCGGAGCTCCGCTCAGCCGCGTCGGCGCTCATGGAGAGCTTCGGACTAGGAGAAATCGACGCGGGAATCCTCGCGCGCGACCCCGAGATGGAGCGCTTCTTCCGGGGTGCGGCCGCAGCGGGGAGCCGGGAGGCGGGGGTGCCGATTGCGAACTGGCTGATCAACGAGGTGCCGCCTCATCTCGGGGACGGGGGGCTCGCGGATCTGAAGTTCAGTCCTGCGGAGCTCACCGCGCTCGTGGAGCTCGTGGAGGGCGGGACGGTGTCGAGTCGGGGCGGGAAGGAGCTTCTCGAGGTCATGGCACGCGAAGGAGGCGATCCCCAAGATCTCGTGAAACGCCTGAACCTGGTACAGGTGAGTGACGATGAGGCGCTTCGTCCCACGGTCGACGCCGTGATCGCAGCTCACGCTGGCAAGGTGGCCGCCTACCGCGACGGGAAAACCGGCCTCCTCGGCTTCTTCATGGGTCAGGTGATGCGGGAGACGGGCGGGCGGGCCGATCCCGAACGGGCGAGGGCACTCCTCGAAGAACGGTTGGGGGCGGGCTAGCCCCCGTCAGTACCCCTCGACGCGCTGAAAGCGGAGGTCGTGGACCCGGGCCTGGGATATCCCGATTTCGATCACGATTCCCTGCGTGTTGCGGTGGATCCGGAGCATTCCGAGCGGCCCCGCAAATGTGTCGCGCTCGGTGGGGCGGAAGGGCATCGTCGTGTCGGGGCGCCGGCGCACGGTGAGGGTGCCTTCCTCCACGGTGACCTCAAGCGTCGTTTCGGCGTCGTAGCTGTGGTAGATCCCGGCGATGCTCTGGAGCTCGGCCACGGTCGGGGTCCATGGCGAAGGCTCGGTGGTGGGAGCGCCGCCACCACCCTCGCTCATGGCGGCCACGGCATCTCCCAGAAAAAGGGCGGATACCTGCCCACCGAGTCCCCCCGGATTCGCATCCGCGGTGTTGCAGAGCACGGTCACCGACAGACCCCGTTCGGGATAACGCCCGAGGTAGGCCCGATAACCGGCGGTGGCGCCGGTGTGGTTCACGACCGGAACCCCGCGAAAGCGCGTCACCTGGAGCCCCGAGGCGTAGGTGATGACTTCTCCGTCGTTCAGCACCCCCTGACGGTGCATCAGTTCAGTAAAGCCCTCGCCTCCGAAGTCCCCGGAAGCGAGCGCCGCGTTCCAGCGAAGCAGATCCGCCACGGTGGTGAGGAGCCCTCCATTCCCATGCACGTTCTCGATCGGCTGATTGATCCGGTAGCTCCCCTCTCCCGCCGGAGAATAGGCGGTCGCCCGCCCCGGGACGATTCTCCGGTAGTCGTCCCGCCACTGGGTATCGAGCATGCCGAGCGGTTCGAAGATGTGCGTCCTCGAGAAATCGGCGAACGACTCTCCAGTGATCCGCTCCACGATCATCACGAGGAGGTTGTACCCGGTGTTCGTGTAGGAATAGGCCTCGCCGGGGAGGTAGTTGAGGGCGGACTGGCGGGCCGCGATGTCCAGAACGTGCGCATGCGTATAAGTGCGGTCCCCCCGACCCCACCCCGAGATCGCCGCCACCGCGCCCCAGTCCCGAAGCCCCGAGGTGTGGTTCAGGAGATGGCGGATCTCGAGGGTCGGCCCGTAGTCCGGCATCTCGGGGAGGTACAGGCGGATGTCGTCTTCATATCCGAGCCTTCCGTCGAGGATCAGTAGCGCCACCGCGGCCGCCGTGAACTGCTTCGAAACCGACCCAGCCTCGAAGATGGTTCCGGGTGAGTTCGGAATGTCGAACTCGAGATTCGCCATGCCGTACGCGGCCTCGAGGGTCGGAACTCCGGGCTGTTCAACCCCCACGGCGCATCCCGGAGAAGCGAGGCCATCCCACCGCGCGAAGATCTCGTCGAGCGCGGCGGGGGTCTGCGCTGCGCCCGGGAATGGCAGAGCGAGCGCTCCGAGGAACGCAGCCAGAATGGCGAGTCGGGCAGGAGTCGGGAGGAGGGGTGAGGAGGAAGCGGATATCGGCGCAAGGCGGGCCCGGATCATGGATCACCCCTCCCCGAACGCCCTGAGCACCTCGCGCACCAGCCCCCACCGGTCGAATCCCTGTCGGCCCCAGTCGAGCCCGCGCCGCACGATGACGAGGTCGTGCGAGGGTACGACGAGCGTGAACTGGCCGCGGTTCCCCGCCGTCGTGTAGGCGTCCGCAGGCACCTCGCCCTTCCGGTCATCGGGTACGAGCCACCACTGTCCGCCGTACTCGTTGCCGCGCTCGGCGGTGGCCGGAGCCGGAGTTTGCACGAACTCGATCCACTCCTCGCTCAGCAACCGCTCACCGTTCCACATCCCGCCGTTCAGGTGCAGGAGTCCGAGTCGGGCCAGGTCGCGGGCGTTCGTATAGACCTGGCTGCTCAGGATGTAGTCACCGAATCGGTCCGTCCCGGGAAGGGTACTCCGCATCCCGATCCGATCGAGGAGCGCTCGCCGGGGGAAGGCGAGATACGCGGCGTCGTCCCCGAGCACCTGCCGCATCTTCATGATGCCCAGCAGTGTGTCCGAATTCTCATAGTCCCAGTAGGTGCCCGGCTCCCGGACCACGCCTCGATCGAGTGCCAGCTCGGCCGAGCTGAATCCCGCCCAGTAACCGAGCCCCGAGCCGGTGGCGTCCGCGAGTCCGCGGTTGTCGTGCGGGTTGAGCCCGCTTGTCATGTTCAGCACGTGTCGCAGGGTGATCTCCCTCCGGGGATCGGTCTCCGGCGAGCGCAATTCGGGGATCCAGTCCAGCGCCAGCGGCTCATCCAGCGCCATGCGACCCTCGTCGACCAGCATCCCGATGAGGGTGGCTCCGAGGCTCTTCGCCGTGGACCAGGTCCGGGTGCGGGTGGTCATGTCGAAGCCAGGGGCGTATCGCTCGTGAATGATGCTTCCCCGGTGAACGATCAGGAGCGAGATCGTCTCCTGAAACTCCGAATCGCGCTCGAAGGCCCAGTCCGAAGCCGCCTGAAGCGCCGCGCGGTCGATCCCGGCGGGCACCGTGATCTCGCCGGTCAGGTCACCGTCCGGCCATGCGATCTCCGCCGCGTTGCCCGCCGGTGGATCCAGCTCGAGGATCGGAAGCTCTCCGACGTCCGAAAAGTCCTGTTCGGCTCCCATCCCGACACAGCCCAGCCCCTCCCGGTATGCGGCCCGCATCACCGGCCCCGACGCCGGATCGCCCACCGCGACGCCCCGCACCTCCAGGTCGATCTCCCATGCGCCCCCGTCGGCCGTGCCGATCGGCTCGCCGATGATGCGCAGCTCCTGCCGGAACACCCGCTCGACAGTTCGCTCGGACACGAAGATCCCGTTGCAGAGGATCAAGGCCTGCTGACCCCGCCGAACCATCTCCCGCTGCGATGCGAAGAGATCGAAGTCAGCCTCGGGAGGGTGAGCAGCCAGCGAGGACTGGGCCGGACCGCCCGCATCCGGCGCGGGTTCCACGCAGGCGGAGGCGAGGAAAAGGGGGAGGAAGGCGAGAAGCCCGCCGCGCAGGCGGGGGGGGACGCAAGAGGACATGGTGGCTCCCGGGGCTGTGCTGTGAGGGGGGAGCGGGAATTGTAGGGCGTTGTGGCATGGGGCGCGAGTCGGGGGCCTGCTTCCGGTCCTTCAACAGCCTCCGACTACGAGGCCGGAGATCTCCCGCGCCGTATCGTCAGCCGCCCCCCGGTCCTCGAAGGGACCGGCGCGCACGAGGATCACCCCCTCATCACCTCGCACGATCCGCGCCGCCAACCCGGCGCGCTCCAGCCGCTCGCGCAGCCGTCGGGCATTCCCTTCTTCCCGGAATGCCCCGGCCTGCACCTCCCAGCATCGCTCTGGCGCGGGTGCCTCGAGAACCGTGATTCGCACACGACCTGTACCCGGCCCCACGAGCCCCAGAGCCTCCGCCCCCCACCGGGACACATCCAGAACCCGATCATGGGCAAAGGGCCCCCGGTCCGTGATGCGCAGCTCGACGGTGCGGCCCGAGTCGAGGTTCTCCACACGGATGCGCGTCCCGAAGGGGAGCGTCCGGTGCGCGGCCGTCGCCCCGTGCATGTTGTAGACCTCCCCCGACGCGGTAGGGCGACCATGAAACGGCTCCCCATACCACGAAGCCACCCCCTCCTCGACCCACCCTTCCCGCACGGGGACCTCCAATGAGATCTCGGCGGCGGGCGGGATCGTGGGGGTCGCCCCGGCGGGGGTCGCCACGGTCGGGTTCGAC
>JBGTMU010000228.1:0-5522 GCA_041743405.1 Longimicrobiales bacterium
AATGGTAGTGCGGGTTGAGAGAGCTCCCGAAACGCTGGGGGAACGAGATGGCTCCGAGCTGCGCCTCCCAAAGCGCGGCTGGCGCGCCTGGGCTCGCGTCACGCAGCGCGGACCTGAGCGCCCGGAGGAAGATGCCCAGCACGGCGCCCGCCGCCTCAGGCGTCTGGTGCAGGAAGGGCCGGAGGCGCTTGGGCACGGAGAGCACCCACTGCCGGGTGGGAAGGTGGGGGATCACCTCGTCGGTCAGGTGGGCGGCCACCTCCGCCATGCGTCGGGCGTTGCAGGACGGGCACACGCCTCGACCCTTGCAGGAGAAGGAGACCCCTGCACACTGCACCCACTGTGGACCGGCTACAACGTCGGTTCCGGGTGACCCACCCCTTTCATCCCCGTTCAGGTGAGCTGTTCGCGCTGGTCGGGTACCGGCGGAGCTGGGGTCACGAGAGCGTGGATGGGTTGGACTCCGAAGGGAACCTGTTCACAGTACCTCTGGCGTGGACGGATGCGGCGGCGGCGGATCCGTTCCGGGTCCTTTCGGCGGGTCGGTCCTGCGGGCGCGTGCCGGAGCTGCTCCGCCTTGCCCACTTGCTCGAGGGGCTGGAGCGATGATCCGGCGCCCGGTACGTGCGCGGTGCGCGTCGGCTGCGAAGTGTAACGCAAATCCCGTCCCTGATGTAACCCTAATCACGCCACATGCTGCGGTGGGCTATGCTACCTTCGTCGGATCGACACTTCTACAATGGCAGTATATAGGTCCCGCTCTTCGGAACAACAAGCTTGACATCTGGGGTTATAATGGCATAATATCAGATACACTTCTGAGCCCCTGCCTTCCCGGAGCGCCCGATGGCCCGCACCCCGCCGGATCCCAAGCTCGAGGCCCTGAAGAAGCGGGGCGCTGTGAACCCCCAGCCGCAGCGGGTGCGCGATCCGCTGTTCGAGGCCGACGAGTTCTTCGATGCCCGCGACCTGGTTCAGGTTCGCTACGAGATGCTGCGGCGCGTGGAGGTGGAGGACCACGCGGTCACGGAGGCGTGCGCGGCGTTCGGCGTCTCGCGGCCGGTGTTCTACAGGGCTCGTTCGGCGCTGGAGGCGGAAGGGCTTCCGGGACTGGTGCCGAGGAAGCGAGGGCCTCGCCAGGGCCACAAGCTGACGCCCGAGGTGATGGAGACCGTGGAGGCGGCGCTGGCGGAGGACCGTTGCCTGAACGCGGAGGCGCTGGTCCGGCTCGTGGAGGAGCGATACGGGGTGCGGGTTCATCCCCGGAGCATCCAGCGGGCGCGGGCGCGTCGGGAAAAAAAACCGCGGTAAGCGCCCCGGCGCCTGTGGGTCCGGGAGACCCCCGGCTGGTAGAAGCGTACGAGCGGATGCGGTGCCAGCGCGGGTGCGAGGTCTCGAGTGGGGCGGGAGACGAGGTGCTCAAGCGCCAGGGGTTGGGCGCCTGGATCGAGGCGTTCTCGGGCTGTGTGGGCGCGGTGGCGCCCGAGCCGAGCCCGCATCGGTTCCCTGCTCCGCCCACTCTGGGGGCTTCCCGCTCGTGGGAGGCATCCGGCGCGGTGGAGCGCGGGGTCCCGGTGAGGCTGTATCCCGAGCTGATCCGGCTCGTTGCGGGCCTCGCGCTGGGCCGACTGAAGGAGGGCCGATGATCATGAGGACGAGGGAGGGCAAGGTGGGCGCGGAGCACCTGCGGCGCGAGGCGTACCTGTACGTGCGCCAGTCGACGATGAGGCAGGTGTTCGAGAACACGGAGAGCACGAAGCGGCAGTACGAGCTCCGGCGGCGGGCAGTGGCGCTGGGGTGGGCAGAGGAGCGGATCGTGGTGATCGACTCCGACCTGGGCCAGTCGGGCGCCTCGGCGGTGGACCGGGAGGGGTTCCAGCGGCTCGTGAGCGAGGTGGGTCTGGCCCGGGCAGGGATCGTGATGGGGCTCGAGGTGTCGCGCCTGGCGCGCAACTCGAGCGACTGGCATCGGCTACTGGAGATCTGCGCGCTCCGAGGCACGCTGATCCTGGACGAAGACGGCCTCTATGACCCCATGGACTTCAACGACCGCCTGCTGCTCGGCCTGAAGGGGACGATGTCGGAGGCGGAGCTCCACATGATCCGGGCGCGGCTGCGGGGTGGGATGCTGAACAAGGCCCGGCGCGGGGAGCTCCGGCTCCGGCTACCGGTGGGGCTCGTGTACGACACCCAGGGCCAGGTGGTGCTCGATCCCGACCGGCAGGTGCAGGAGAGCATCCGCCTGCTGTTCGCCACGTTCCAACGGGTGGGCTCGGCGCACGGGACCGTGAAGAGCTACCGGGAGCAAGGCCTCGGCTTCCCTGTGCGTCCCCACTCCGGGCCGCACAAGGGCGAGCTCGTGTGGCGCCCCCTGACCAACGGCCGGGTGGACAACGTGCTCCACAACCCGCGCTACGCCGGTGCTTACGCCTATGGGCGCCGCAGGCAGGGGCCCGGCGGCGGCGAGGGGACACGCACGGTGAGCCAGCCCCGGGAAGAGTGGCACACGCTGATCCTGGAGGCGCATCCGGGCTACATCTCATGGGCGCAGTACGAGGAGAACCTCGGACGGCTCCGCCAAAACGCACGGGCCACCCCGGAAAGCCGCAGGTGTCCCCCCCGGGAAGGTCCGGCGTTTCTGCAGGGGCTGGCGATCTGTGGGGTGTGCGGGGCCAGAATGTCGGTGCGCTATCAGGGAGGCAAAGAGACGCTCAAGCCCTACTACGTGTGCAACGGAGCCGGAAACACGCAGTCGTGGCCGAGTTGCCAGAGCCTCGCTGGGGTGGAAATCGATCGGGCCGTCGGGGCGCTGCTGCTCGAGGCGATGACGCCCGTGGCGCTCGAGGTCGCGTTGGCAGTGCAGGGGGAACTGGAGGCCAGGATCGAGGAGGCGGACGCGCTGCGCTTCAAGCAGGTCGAGCGAGCCCGCTACGAGGCGGAGCTCGCCCGGAGCCGCTTCATGCAGGTCGACCCGAACCATCGTCTGGTGGCCGACTCCCTCGAAGCGGAGTGGAACGAGAAGCTACGGGAGCTCGGGCGTGCCCGCGAAGATTATGAGCGCCGCCGGGAGGAGGACCGCCTCGTGCTCGATGACCACAACCGAGCCCGTATCCGCAAGCTGGCCAGCGACTTCCCGCAGCTGTGGCACGACCAGAAGACGCCCGACCGCGAACGCAAGCGCATGGTGCGGCTCCTCATCGAGGATGTCACGCTCGTCAAGGGCCCGCAGATCGTGGCACACGTCCGGTTCAGCGGAGGCGCGACCGCCTCCCTCACCTTGCCGAGGCCCCTCTCGGCGTGGGAGACGCGCCAGTTGGCCCAGGAGGTGGTGCGCGAGATCGATCGCCTTCTGGACCGTCACACCGAAGGAGAGGTGGCAGAGATCCTGAACCAGAGCGGGTTCGTCTCCGGCACGGGGAAACCCTTCGATGCCCGGCGGGTCCAAGTCATCCGACGTGCCTATGGACTCACTACCCGCCCACAGCGGCTTCGCGCCCGTGGACTCCTGACCCTGGAGGAGGTTGCGCTCTGGCTAGGACTGCACAGGGAGACCGTGAAGCGGCATCGCCGCGAGGGCCAGCTCCCGCTCCGCTTCCATCGCGTGGACGACAACAACCGGTTCATGTATGAAGCTCCGGACACCTCTCGGGGCCGCGATCAGGAGCACAGTGTAGCTCGTTCAGAGGAGATGCAGTATGCCTGACACGTCAACGCGAGAATGCGGTCCTGCCCGCAGTCTGAGCAGCGTATGCGCGCAAACCCGTGTGCGAGGATGCCGCAGCGCAGGGGGGCACCGCGCGAAGCGTGGTCGCGAAAGTCGCGCTCCACCCACGACGGGACGCCCCAGCCCATGGGGTCGGTTTCCTGAGCCTCGGCGAGAAAGGTCTCCAGGTGGTGCTGGACCACCGGGTAGAGGGGCGTCTCGGTGGGGCGGCGGGGGCGATAGACGACACCGGCCGGGCGATACGCCGGCGCCGCGGTGGAGCCCGACCATCGGCTGGCGGTATGGGAAGGGGCTGGGGCATGCGAGGCCATGTCCCAACCCACCGGAAATCCGTGTGCTGCGCCATGGCTGGATCAGCCATGGGTCGCCGTTTCCGGATGTGCGGACGAAGCAGAAGTCCGGCTCAAATCTGAATCGCTTGGCCCGGGTCTTGCCACTCCGAGTCACCGCCTCCAGCGTGGAGGACCTGCGGCTGCTCACGATGTTCGCACCGCAGGCAGCGATCGCCATCGAGAACGCGCGGTTGTACACGGAATCGGCGAAGGGGCGCCAGGCGCTCGCGTACACGCAGGAAGCGGCGTTCGAGCTGGCGGCCATACCGGTTGAAGTCGATGACGAACGCGTCGGCCTGCTCGCGATGTACCACGACGTGACGGAACTGCTGCGCGCCCGCATGGAGGCGGAGGCGGCGAACACGACGAAGAGCCAGTTCCTCGCCAACATGAGCCAGCGGGCTACAGCAACGGGAACGTTACACGCCAACGGCAAACTACTTGCATGTCGTATTGACCAGGTATATACATAGGGGGTGACGGAGAGCATCTACGATCGGCTGGCCTTGGCCAGGGGGTTCGACTGGGACGCAGGCAATGCACCCAAGTTGACGGACCGCCATCAAGTCTCGCATGGTGAGTGCGAGCAGGTGTTCTTCAACGAGCCGCTTTTGATTGCCTCGGACACGAAGCATTCCATGCACGAAGAGCGGTGGGCGGCGTGGGGCAGAACGGCGGATGGACGTGCCCTGGCCATTGTGTTCACCCTTCGTGGAGACCGGATCCGCCCGATCTCTGCGCGGGATATGAATCGGAAGGAGCGAAATCACTATGCCCAAGTTGAAGCAGAAGGCAATCCCTAAGTTTGCGTCCGAGGATGAAGAGCGGGAGTTCTGGGCCACCGCAGATACAACGGAATATTTCGATTGGTCCACGGCTCGGCGAGTGGTGTTTCCGAATCTCAAGCCGACGACAACACCGATCTCGATGCGTTTGCCTGAGACGCTCCTTGCCGATTTGAAGCGTCTGGCGAATGAGCAGGACGTGCCTTATCAGAGTTTGATGAAAGTCTATCTTGCTGAGCGAGTCGCAAATGAGCGATTGCAGCGCAGCCGAAAGGCGAAGACCAGGCCGTAATCGGGCAATCTCTGTCCCGGTGCCCTTGCATGGAATGAAGCCATGGGGAACGAATTGTGGGCGATGCTTCAGGATGCGTCGGGTGCCCGCCCCCTCCGAGACTCTGGACTGAGCGTTGAATTCGAAGCGGCCGGGCGTCGCAGGTCGGAGAGGAGGGACATCCCGGCCGTCCAGGGGCCGATCCCCCGGACCGTCACCGGGCGGTCGACCACTTCGGCATCCGACAGCTCTCCGAGGGCGTCGAGGTCTAACTCCAATACCGTTGCTTTAAGGAAATCACCGTGCCATGTTTCCTGGAACGAGATCGCTTCTCCAGGGGAGGTGACCATGGCACGGACGGTAGCGGAGGTTCCGGGGGGAACGCGGGTTACGGACTTCATCAGCCTTGG
>JBGTMU010000229.1:0-2718 GCA_041743405.1 Longimicrobiales bacterium
GATGCGCCGTCCCTCCACGCCCCGTGCGAAGGCAAGCACCTGCTGGACGAGATCGGCGGCTCCTCGCGCGCAGGTTTCGAGCGTGGAGAGCAATTCCCGTCCGTCCTCGCCCGCGACATCTCGACGCAGCAGGCACACGGACAGGAGGATCGGTGCGAGCGGATTGTTAAGGCGCCGTCGCGCCGTCTCTGTGGAAAAGCCCTGGCTCCTCAACAGCGCCTCCAGGTAGTAGAGATTCTCCTCCTTGTCGTCGACGATCAGGATTTGGGCCATGGGATCAATGGGCGGGTGCAACGGGCGGAAAGAATCGCGAGACCGAGCCCGGTGCCTTCGTGCTGACGTGCCAGGCCGGTGTCGAGCTGGCGGAAGGGCTGAAACAAGGTCGCGAGATTCTCCCTTCTGATGCCCATTCCCGTGTCGGTCACGGCAATTCGAACCGCCGGAACCGGGGTGTAGGACGCGTCCTTTCAAGTTGGGAGGCTCAGGACATCAGGCTGTTTGGCGAAAATGAGGGCCGCGAGGCGCTGGGCGCCGCCCCGTCTGGAAAGGAATCGCTGAAGGAAGGTCTTGGTGTTCGCCTTGGTCTTCGGTCGCAGGGCTCGGGCGCGATCCACGGCGGCGTTGGCCAGACTGACGATCACGCGGCGGATCATGCCCAACACGGCCGCCGATTTGGAGTGACGCACCCGGCTCAGATCCTCCCGCAGCGTGATGTCCAGGCAATGGTGCAGCCGGCTCTCGATGACCCAGTAGTTGCGCTTGAGGCGTAGCAGTCCGTTGGCCTGGAGTTGCTCGAGGGTGAGGCTCGATATCAGGTACACGATCTCTTCGCTCCACTTCCCGTGGCGCTCGACTCGCGTCTTGAGACGCGCCACCAAGCGCACACCGGGGAAGACCGTCCGGCTGGGGGTGACCTCGATGCAGTCCAGGAGCCGGACCTCGATGCGTCCGCAGTTACGTTCGGTTTTCGAGGCGCGGGTCTTCTCCGTCGGCAGAGGGGGAAAAACGCTGTTCCTCGAACAGCTTTTCGCAGGTCTTCTGCAATGTGGGTTGGTTGCCCTTGACGGTCATCAGGAAGTCGCCGCCCTGTTCGTAGAGGATCTGGTGCGCCGTCTCCTCGTTGGTGTGTAACGCGTCGGTAAGCACGATCTTGTTGCCCAGATCCAGGCGCCCAAGCAATTCCCTGGCGACGGGGATCTCGTTGGTCTTGTCGGGAGTGATCGCACTGCCCAGAATGCGCCCCTGGCCGTCGACCGCGTTCACGATCTCGACCCCGCCGTGCCGAAGTTTTTTGCCGTCCACCACCACCAGGGGGTTGTGCGAGGGGCCCAACAGTTGCTCCTGCCATCGCAGGAGCACCGACTCCAAGTCGATCGGATCGACCCGCGCGAGCACCCGTCCGAAGGTCGTCTTCTTGGGAACCCGTCGCTGGGCGGTGTGCACGTCGCGACGGAAGTTCAAGGCCCGCAATTGCCCTTCGCTCAAGGTGTCGGCGTAGTCTGCCAGATCGCTCGGACCCAGGCGGATCCCCGTCGCCATGGCCATGACGATTAAACAGACGATGCCCGCCATCGGGTACGCCAGGCCCTGCGATCGGCGAAAGTCCTTTAGGTTGGCCTTCACGAGGTCCATCAGCGGGAGGATCTCCCCAACTTTGTAGGTGCAGCGGGCGGGGGTGAGGTCCTCCACCTCGGCCCACTCCTGCGGAAGATCCCTGGCCCGCAGTTTGACACAGGCCTTGCGGGTCAATTCCCGTACCCAGATCTGCTTGGAGGAGCCGTGCTTGACGTAGAAATCGGTGGCGTCTCGCTTCCAACCGGCGGTGCGTCCCAAGTGAGACCAACCGCTCACCTTGTACGCGGTGGCGCGGTAGGATTGCGGATCGACGAACGTCTCGACCAGGGCGATCGGATGTCCCCATCGGGCCTGCCAGTCGGAGGACAACCGATCGAGCATGAGCTTCATGAAGCGGCTGACCAAATTGGGCGACCGACAATCCGGGAGCACCAGGAGGCGGGAGTTGTTGGCCAGGAGGGCGCGCCGGCGCCGGCACTGTTCGTGGGTCCAGCCAATGAAGGCGTCGCGGTCCTTGAGGTGGCGAGCGGCGGCGCTCCAAGTGGCGACGGCCAGCCATTGGTCGCGGTAGACTGCGGCATAGCGGAGGTGCTCGCCGACCAAACTGGCGTCGTGGAGCTTATGGTGCTCGACGATCAATGCGTCGCACTTGGCGACATCTTCAGGATCGCTCAGCAACACGAGTCGGAAGCCATCCAGAATCCGGAGCTCTTCGGCATCGAGTTGCGTGCGCTTGGATTTACCCATCCCGGCAGGCTAAAAAAGTAAAGCCCCGGTGTCCCGCATTATCCGTTACCGCCCTCAATCCCAACCCACTACCGGAGAGCAAGGACGCGTCCTACCCCCCTCGGTGGGAGCCCGCGAAGCCTCACGCCGGAGGGCCGAGTTCCACGAGGCCGGACCCGGGGCTTGAACCAACGGGTATGGACTCGCGGAGATCGTCCCTCCGAGTAACTCCATCCTCACGGACAACTCGGGGAGACACCGCGACCGTCGGGATCGGGGCGGATGGGATTGCGAGGGGAGCGGTGGGCGCGGCGGAGTGCGCGTCCGCAATCCGCGATGCATGTCGAAACGAGCCAATTCCAAGATTCGAGCCAGGGGCGGTGGTCCACGATCCGGCAGGGTGCGGGGTCGAGGGAG
>JBGTMU010000230.1:0-9438 GCA_041743405.1 Longimicrobiales bacterium
GGCCAGGGCGAGCACCTCCTCTCTCGAGCCGATCCCAACGATCCGCCCGCCGCGCAGGGCCAGCGCCCCGTCGGCGCGGACGCGCCCGCCCTCCGATCCGGTCCAGAGGAGGGCATCGGTGAGGATGCGGTGGGCGGCTCCGCTCACGGGGTGGGGGCCCCCGTCTCCCCCTTCTCCTTCGGGACCCCGGTTACCCCCGCGACCCGCGTCATCCCCGCGACCCCCGTCGCCCCCGTGGCCCCCGTGGCCCCCGTGGCCCCCGCTCCGCCCGGAATCTTCCTCACTCCGTCACCCCCAGAAACTCCCGCGCAAACCGGGTCAGCACCCGTGCGGCCGTTTCCAGCTCTTCCACCGGCACGAACTCATCCACCGTGTGCGCCTTCCCGATGGCGCCCGGTCCGAAGCAGACGGAGGGGATTCCGGCCTCGTTGAAGAGCGCGGATTCGACCCAGGCGGTCATTCCCTCGGTTCGAACGGGCACCCCCTCGGCCTCGAGCGCGCGAGCGAGCCCCTCGCGAAGCGGATGGCCCTCCTCCACCTCCGACCCGGTGCGGGAGAGTCCCTCTTCCAACTCGAAGCGAAGATCCGGAGCCCGTCGGCGCGCCTCTTCGATCACGGGCTCGAGAGCCGCCCGCACGGTGTCTTTCCCTTCTCCCGGAAGGGTCCGGCTTTCGAGCACGAACCGGCACTCCGCCGGATACACGGAGGGAGCCACGCCTCCGGTGATCGTCCCCGCGTGAATCGATCCATGCCCGAGGAGGGGATGCGCGGGCCCCGCCTCCACCTGGGCCTCGTAAAGGTCGAGCGCATCGAGGACCCGCCCCGCACCCCGGATGGCGTCGCGTCCGACGTCCGGGCGTGACCCGTGCGCCGCGACCCCCCGGACCCGCACCTCGTTCCAGAAGAACCCCTTGTGGGCGGGCATGATCGCGAGTCCGGTGGGCTCGGTGACGATGGCCGCGTCGGCGGTGAGGCCGGCCTCGAGAAGCGCCGCGATTCCGATGGATGCGTGCTCTTCGTCGCAGGTGAGCGCCACGAGGAGCTCTCCCCCGAGCGACTCCGGCTCTTCGGAGAGGGCGTGAGCCGCAGCCAGGATCGCGGCCACCCCGCCCTTCATGTCGCAGCTCCCCCGCCCGTAAAGCCGTCCGTCCCGGAGCTCCGGATCGAAGGGGTCGATCGTCATGCCTTCCACCCCCACCGTATCCAGATGCCCGCAGAGGATGAGTCGCGGCTCTCCGCTTCCGAGGCGCGCCACGACGTTCATGCGACCCGGCTCGACCACGGACACGCCCACGTCGAAGCCCCACCCCTCGAGCCACCCCGCGCACTGGAGCGCCACGGCCTCTTCGCCCGTCCCGGACTTCTCCAGGACCGGGTTCACGGAGGGGATGCGCACGAGCGCGCGGGTGAGTTCGACCACATCGCCGTTCAGGGCGCCCGCGTCGGGGGAAGCGTCAGAAGCCATGGTGTGTCCGAAGCATGGATGGAAGGAAAAGGGTGAGGCCCGCACGCCGGGAACGCCCGTGGTTGTGAGGCGGCGCCCCGAACTCCGGGAACTCCTGTGAATGTCGAGGGGAGTCCCGAACTCCCGGAACTCCTGTGAATGTGGGGGGGAGTCCCGAACTCCCGGAGCTCCTGTGAATGTGGGGCGCGAGGGCCGATCGCCTGAAACCCCCGCAAATGTGGAGGAGATGCGTCGGAAATCCGGGGTTTTCGGGGAATCCGAAGTCCCGTTGGATCCGGCTTCCCGGGGCCTCGGCGCATCCGGAGTACGCGTGGGCGCTGGACTTCCTGTGGATTGCCCTCCCGGCCTCCGGCAGCGGTACGGATCCTGCGTCTGGTATGTTCACACCCCCTCCCTCTGCCCGTAGCCGCTGGAGACGCATCATGCGAGCGACCGTGACTCTCCCTCTCATTGGAATGGCGGCAGTCACGCTCGGCGCCCTTGCGGTCGAGTTCCTGCGCCGCCGGCCCATCCCGATCCAGCTTCTCCAGCCGCCCCGGATCCCGCTTCCCGTCCGGAAAGCGCTTCCCGAAAGGCTTCGCGAACAGGGGTTGTAGTCGGCTTCAACACCCCGAACGGAAAAGGCGGAGAGCGATCCCGCGCCGCTCCCCGCCCTCTTCCTGCGTTCTCCCTCTGCTCTGCCGCTCCCATCCGGAAACGGGAGCCTCCCCGATTACTCGAAGTGGGCTGCGTTCTTCTGGATGTAGCTGGTCCACTCCGGGGGCACATCGGTATCCGGGAAGATCGCCTGCACCGGGCACTCCGGCTCACAGGCTCCGCAGTCGATGCACTCGTCCGGGTGGATGTAGTACTGATCATCGCCCTCGTAGATGCAGTCGACGGGGCAGACCTCGACGCAGCTCGCGTCCTTCGTCTCGAGGCAGGGGTCGGTGATGATGTAAGCCATGTTCCTCTGAACCGCAGTGCGGAGGGATCCGGGGTAGTGGGTGTCGGTCCGCTAACTATGACCGAAGCCCCGGAGGGCCGCAAGGTCCGGGGCGGGTGCGCCGGAGGGTCCGTTCAGAGCGCCGGCGCCACCCGTCGCACCCACCACGCGTAGCGCCTTGCCGGGGTTCCTCCGATCCGTCGGGCCAGAGGCTCCATGACCTCCCCGCCGAGAGAGGCGGCCCTGCGGCGCGCGGCCGGGTCGGCCCAGAGGTGTGCGTGGCGAAGGTGATCGAGGGCTTCGGCCAGAACCATCCGGAGAATCCACGGATCGGCGGTGACGAGCGCTTCCACCAGCTCCGCGTCGTCGAGGACGTCGGTCGGGGGGGCTGCACTCGGGCCCGGATCACGGGCGGGGCCGCGGTCGTCGCCGACGTCCAGACCCCGGCCATCGGCACCCTCCGGATCCGGTTCATCGGCACCCTCCGGATCCCGTTCATCGCCGCCTTCCGGACCCCGGCCATCGGCACCCTCCGGATCCCGTTCATCGCCGCCGTCCAGGCCCCGTTCATCGGCACCCTCCAGACCCCAACCGTCGGTGGCGTCCGGACGCCAGTCCACGATGGGAAGCTCATCCACGCGGGACAGGACTCCCGCGTCCACCCCGGACTTCCCCGCTTCCTCCCTCGAAACCCGGAGCCGCACATCCCTCGATTCGAAGAGCGCCCCTGCCGCGAGGCACTCCGGGTCCCGCTCGCCGAAGTCCTGGATCAGCACGAGGAGGGTTCGACCCGGATGGAGGTAGCGCGGATCGTCCTCGTCCGGGAGCTGTCGGTGCCGGAAGCCCATCGCCGCACCGTGAGCCTGCGCGGGAAGCAGGGAGTCTACCCCCGCCTCTGCCAGGGCGCGTCGCACCCGGTCATCCATGCGCACCGCGCGGAGGCCGGGGACGGCTCCGTTCAATGGACGACTCCGTTCAGGGGATGACTCCGTTCAGGGGATGACTCCGTTCAAGGGACGACTCCGTTCAGGGGACAACTCCGTTCAGGGGACGGCTCCGTTCAATGGACGACTCCGTTCAGGGGATGGCTCCGTTCAGGAGTCCTCCGGCCGGAGCGTCCGGCGGAAATGGAGTCGGGTCACCCCCAGCGCCCTTGCGAGCGGTTCCGGCTCGTCCCCGAAGGGATGGGTGGCCTCGAAGGTATGGCCCGCGCCGGCTACCGGTTCGAAGCGCGCCGCCGGGTTCGCCTCGATCAGTCGGTGTGCGTCGGCCATCGCCACGGTCAGGTCGTCGCGGCCGTGCACCACGAGCCAGGGCGTGTGCACCTGCGCCGCTGCCCGCAGGATGTCCAGGCGATCCCGGTTCCGCTCGAAATCCTCCAGCAGCGCAAGGTCGAGGGGCATGTGCTGACCCGTGCGTCCATTCAGAACGTACAGCCGCCCGAGCTCCCGCCACTCCCTCTTCGTGTCATCGCCCCATCGGTCGAAATCCGCGACGGCGGCCCAGGTCACGAGCGCGTTCAGGGCGTCTCCCCGTTCCGCGGCGGCCAGGATCGCGTCGCCGCCCCCGCGGGAATGCCCCAGGAGTCCGACCCTCCGCGGCACCCATCCCAGCAGTTCGCCCGAACTGACCTCGTCCAGAATGCGGAGAAGCTCGTCCAGCTCGCGGGTGAAGGTGTTCGCAGCGAACGCATCGAGCTCGGTGAATTCGAGAGGGTCGGGCCCGATGCCGTTCCTGGAGAAGTTGAAGGTGACCACCGCGTGCCCGTCGCCCGCCAGCGCATCCGCGGTATGCGGGAAGAAGCCCCAGTCCTTGAACCCCTTGAAGCCGTGTGCGATGAGGATCGCGCTCCGGGGCGGCGGCCCCTCCGGTACGCGGATATCTCCCCGGATGACTTCGCCCTCCCCGGCAGCCAGGGTGAACCCGCGCCGGATCATCCTTCCTCCCGGGCCCAGGCGACATCGGGAATCCCCGCTTCCCGGTTCTCCAGCCGGGCGAGGGTGAAGAGAAGGTCCGAGAGTCGGTTCAGGTATCGCACGAAGGGAACGGTGTCCGGTTCGCCAGCCGAAAGTGCCACCACCACCCGTTCGGCTCGGCGACATACGGTACGGCAGATGTGGAGCTCCGCGGCTCCTGGAGTGCCTCCGGGAAGCACGAAGTTCCGGAGCTCGGGAAGCCGCTCTTCCGCTTCATCCATCCACTGCTCCATCTCGTCGATCCGGGCGTGGGGGAAGGGCGGGAGATCGGGACGCCGCCGCCCCTCACGGGCGGGCGGGGTGGCCAGGTGCGAGCCCAGGGTGAAGAGGTCGTGCTGTACGAGAAGCAGCCGGTCGCGGGTGGCGGGCACCTGAAGGTGGGTGAGGGCGCGCCCGAGGAAGGCGTTCAGTTCATCCACCGTTCCATAGGCATCGACCCGGGGGTTCGACTTGGCAACCCTTCCTCCGCCGAAGAGAGCGGTCTCACCCTCATCGCCGGTGCGGGTGTAGATCTTCATCGCTCAGGGACTCCGGGGGGGATGGGGATGGGAAGGGGGAGGCGCATGGGCAGGCGACGGCGCATGGAAGAGCGGAGGGGCGGGAGGGAGCAAAGACGCATGGGAAGGCGAAGGCGCATGGGGAGGCAAGGGCGCATGGAAGGCGAAGGAGGATGGGCGGGCGAACACATCAGCGAAGCCGGGCGATCCGGCGAAGCGCCTCCGCCCGCTCGAGGATCGAAGGCTCGGGCTCCACGGACTGCGAGGGCTCGCTCCGGAGGAGTTCCCGGATGTCCAGGAGCACTTCCAGCCGGATCTGCTCCTGCTGGAACTCGAAGTCGAGGCGGGCCATCGCTTCCGCATCCTTCTCTGCTTCGGCGCGTGCGAAGGCATCGCGATACACCGACTCGAGGCTGGCGAGGATCTTCTCGCGACTTCGCATTCCCAACTCCGTGGCGGGAGGCACCGGAACGCCGGCGGGCCACCTGTCGATTCAGACCCGGGGGAAGATGTCGGCTCCGGCCCCGGTGTCAAAGTATTCCTCGATCGCCTGCTTCAGTTCGTCGAAGCGATTGTGAAAGTAGTGGTCCGCACCGGGTATGCGACACAGTTTGATGTGCGAACCGAGAGGCGCGAGTGCGGCAGCCACGTCGGGCCCGGCCCCGAACTCGTCTTCCTCGCCCTGGACCACGAGCACCGGCTTCGTGTCCCTCCCGAGGAACCCGTAGTCATAGAGCCCGACTGCGAGGCCCATTCCCAGCATCCCGCGCACCCGATCGTCCTCGACCCCGACCGTGAGCCCGACCCGCGATCCGAAGGAGAACCCCCCGAGGAGGAGGGGGAGCTCCGGGTACTCGGTCGCAAGCCAGTCGAGCGCGGCGCGGGCGTCGTCCTGCTCTCCGATCCCGTCATCATGCGATCCAGTGCTCGTTCCCACACTCCGGAAGTTGAATCGCAGCGCGTGGAAGCCGGCTGCGTTCAACGCCTGGGCCGCACGGAACACGGCCTTCGTGTGCATGGTCCCGCCGTGCAGGGGATGCGGGTGGCAGAGCACCGCGGCGCCGCGGAGCGCCCCTTCGGCCGGTCGGAGATGGGCCTCGAGGTGACCGTGATTTACGGGGATGAGCACGGGATGGGTGCCTTGGAGCGGGCGAGGCGCGCGATCGGATTCGCGCGTGAAACCCCGGTGGGGGGAGGGGGATCCGGTTGCGGGGCGGAGGTCCGATTGCGGGGCGGAGGTCCGATTGCCGAGAGGAGGTCCCATTGCCGGGCGGGGGGTCCGGTTGCGGGGAGGGAGGTCCGATTGCGGGGCGGCGGATCCGACTGCGGGTGGCGGATCCGGTTGATCGGGCCTCAGGAGCCGTTGAGCTGTGGGGCCGTGCCGGCGGGATGCCGCTTGGCCTCGTACATCGCGAGGTCCGCGTGCTTGAGGAGGGCGGAGGGGGTCGTGCCGTCCGCCGGGAACATCGCCAGGCCGATACTGGCCTGTACGCAGAGCGAGACTCCATCGATCACACACGGAGCCGAGATCAGCGCAATGATCCGATCCGCCATTCGGCGTGCGTTCTCCACGTCTCCGGCCTCCGGCATGAGGTAGAGGAACTCATCCCCGCTGCGGCGGCTGACCGTGTCGCCAGCGCGCACGAACTCCTGCAGCCGGTCGGCTACCAGACAGAGCACGGCGTCGCCCAGATCGTGTCCGTGCGTGTCGTTCACGGCCTTGAAGCCATTGAGGTCGAGGAACATCACCGCGAGCTGCCAGTGGTGGCGCTCCGACTGGGCCAGCGCGCTCTCGAGGCGGTCCTTGAACAGGGTCGCGTTCGGGAGGCCGGTGACGGGGTCGTGCAGGGACTTGTGATGTGCGCGCCTCTCCTGGATGCGGCTCACCGCCAGCTCCTTCTCGCTCTGAAGGAGCCTGTGCTGGATCGCAATCCGGTCATCGATCTCGGTGGAGAGTGCGTCGTTCACCGCCACGAGCTCGTCCGCAGCCTCCTGCAACTTGATCTCGGCGCCGACGCTCTGGCCCAGCGCGCCCACCACCTTGTCGAGCGGCGTGCCGTTGTGAACCTCCCGACTGAGCACCCGGTTCACGTCCGAAAGGTCGATGGCGGCGGCCCCAACCTTCTCCTCCACCTCTTCGCTCTGTTCGAGCACGCGCGCCAGGGTCGGCTCGGTGCCCGTCATATAGGCTCTTGTCTTCTGTCTGCGCTTCGGCATGGGTTGAGTCCCCGGTCTGGAGGTGATCGGGGCGTGGCGCGAGGCGCGCTTGCCCAGAGTGGGAGCGGGCGGGCGGCTACCGCTCTCGCGGATACCAGCTCCCGGGCCTTGAGGGACCGTCCAGCAGCACCGCCTGGATCTTGGCCCGGTGCTCCTCGCCTCGGCCACGGATCGGACGGCTCGATGCGATATCGGCGGAGATCAGCTCCCGGACCTTTCCTTTTCGATGTGCTTCGGTCCTCATCTCAGTTCATCTCCGCTTCCTGGGAATCCCGGAATACATCCGATCGGTCGGTAGGTGATGATGCAATTGCCGTGCCCGTGGGGGTTCGCGGTGGCGTGCCGCCGGCGAGGGTGGCAGAGCGCAGTGGAGGTGGGGGGCAGAGGAGCTGGAGCAGGGAGGCTGGGCTGCTTCGGCAGGGGGGCCGGCAGGGAATCCGTGTACTCGCAGCAACATCCGGAGGCACGGATTGCGGTGTCAGACCAGCGTTTGACGCACGTACTGGTTCCTGGGGTGGCCCCTTTTCAGAAGCCGGCTCCCGTCGCACATTTGCCCTTCGCGCTCCCGTTCCCTCTCCTCCGGCGGCCCCATTTGTCCGACGAGTCAGACATCATCGAGGCCTTTCAGGAGCGCCGTCGGGCGTTTCAGGCCCGGTGGAACGCCCACTTCTTCCGGCGAATCCTCCCGAGGTTCCTGGCCTTCGCCGCGGCGCTCTTCATTCCGCCCCCTCTCCAATGGCCCGTGGCCATCGGCGCCTTCGCCTGGTTCGCCTGGGGGTTCGGAACGGGCGTCGCCCTCCTTCTCGAAATGCGCCGCTGCCCGCGGTGCGAGGCCGTTCAGCGCCCCAATATCCAGTTTCCCTTTCGGCAGTGCGGTGGATGCGGGGCCCGGCTCTCCCACGGGGTGAGGGATTCGACATGATCCGCCTGACCGAACGCTTCGAGGAAGCCCTCGTCTTCGCCACCCGCCTGCATCACGACCAGCGCGGCAGGGGGACGTCGATTCCCTGAACGAAGAGGCTTTCAAAGGCGTTCCGTCGAAGAGCATCTGCGAGAGACTGATGGGGAACGGTGGGAATCGGAGCCCTGGGCGGGATCAACCACGCCACCGCCGTATCGCGTGCGTTCGCGGCGGGGATGGTCCCGGAAATCGGGACCAAACCCGCCGCCGATCGCGCCCCGGGCTCGCCCCGGCGATGTTAATCCCGATTTCCGGGACGAAGCCCGCCGGCGATCCGCGGGGGGAAACGATGGCGGGGTTGGTCCCGCCTGCGAGCCCCGTGGGACGACCCGCAACGCAGGAATAGCGCATGGGGACAGGCACACTGATCCGGAACGTCCTCGCCGCGGCCCTCGCCGGGGTGGGCACCTTTTTGCTTCTCGTTGTGGCGGTGAGGTCTGGCGGCTCGGGCGAATAGCAAACGGCCTAGCCGAACTTGACAGACGGTCCCATAATGGTACCATAAAGACACCATGCCAAACCTGACCTTGAAGGGGATACCTCGCGACCTCCATGAGCGCCTGAAGGAAGAGGCCGGGAGAAGCCGGAGGAGCCTGAACAGCGAAATCATCCATCGCCTGGAGAGCTCGCTGTCGGTTCCCGTGCTAGATGCTGAGGAGTTTCTGGCCACCGCCCGGGAGGTGCGCGAGCGGACGCGCGTTCCCTTCGTCACCGAACAGGATCTCCGGCGGGCCAGAGAAACGGGCCGCTCTTGATCGTCGTGGACGTGAATGTCATCGCCTACCTCTTCCTCGACGGGGAGCCCACTTCCGAGAGCGAGGCACTTCTCGCGGTCGACCCCGAGTGGGCCGTCCCTCTGCTATGGCGGAGCGAGTGGCGGAGTATCCTGACCGGATACCTCCGGAGGGGGACGCTGGACCGGGAAGGGGCTCTCGAGCTCACTCTCATGGCGCAACGACTCGTCGGCGGCAGAGAGTACGCCGTCTCGGACGCCGCAGTCCTGGATGAAGTCGCGACCACCACCCTGTCGTCCTATGACGCCGAGTACGTGGCTCTGGCTCGTACGCTTCGGGTCCCTCTGGCTACGCACGATCGGGCCGTTCTGGCCAGCGTTCCGGATCTGGCCCGGAAGCCGGGGTCGTTCCTCGGCTGACGGGAGCGACTTCCGGCCGCCCATCGAACCCTCCCTCCCAGCCGGGCCGATCGTGTTATTCTCGTGGGGTCGCCGAATACGCTGTGCGGATGGATCGCGCACCGGAAGGGCCCCACCGACGCGTTCTGCGACAGCGCCGGTCGCACATTCAGACGCACGGCGGGAAAAATGAGAAGATGTCGATGGCGACCTTGAGGAACGGATTGACTGCGCGCCGCCCCGCCTCCCGGTGCGCGCTCCTCGT
>JBGTMU010000231.1:0-7115 GCA_041743405.1 Longimicrobiales bacterium
GCCGCATCGCGCTGGTCCGCGGCGAGGATGGTCCCGGAAATCGGGACGAAACCCGCCGCCGATGGCGTCACGGGCTCGCCCCGGCGGGGTTGATCCCGATTTCCGGGACGAACCCTGCCGACGATCCGCAGCGGGGTCCCGGTGGCGAGGTTGATCCCGCCTGGGCGCGCCCTCGTGGGGATCCGGGGGAGCGCCAGCCCCAGGGGCGTGTCCGGGTAATGGGGTGCGGCCGCGTTACTCGGACACGCCCCTGGTGTCCCAGGTCAGAGATCCGTTGGCATGATCGGCACTGTGTGCCGTTGTCTCGCGGCGTCGGGTGTCGCTTGAAGCGGCCTTCGCCGCCGCTATCCAATTCGCACTCATCGCCGAGGCTCTACGGCCTCCGGTAGTGTGAACAGGCCCTAGAACGCGAGCCCGTAAGCGGCGTAGATGGAGGGTGACCCGCCCCCTGCGAAGGGAAAGGCGATCCCGCCCCGGAGCCTGGAAGGGGAATCGAAGAAGACGGAGTGGATCAGGGCCGCCTCGACCCCGGCGGAGCCGAGCCACCCCCATTCCGCCGCCCTCGGCTGGGCCGCGGCCCCCTCGAGGAACACCCCGCCGGACAGCCGATCGAAGTGGAGCGGCAAGGAGCCGAGCCCACCATGAAGGAGGCGGAGGGGGAAGCGCCACTCCACGCTTCCCCCCATGGCCCGCACGCCCGAGAGGGAGCCGAGCGCGTAGCCGCGAACCGGAAATGTGCGCACCGCTTCATCGAAGGTGAACCCTGCCGAGCCGCTTCCTCCCCCGCCTCCCCCGCCCACCGGAAAGTGCGCATCCCCCGCCCCGCTCCCCGCTGCCACCCCTCCGGACAGACGGAGCGCGAGAACGTGGTTGGAGAAGCCGGGGCCGGAGAACCCCCGGAAGGCCCGGGCCACCGCCACCAGGTCGCGCATCCGCCCGTCGGCTCCGAGGACCCCCGAGAGGGAATCCGGCACACTCGGATCCCAGCGCTCACGGTACGCCGCGCTGACACTCAACCCCTCTTCGGGGGAGATCGAGAAAGGGAAGGAGCGCACCGTCGAGAAGAGGGCCCCGATCCGGGCATCGAGAAGGGAGCGCCTCGGACGATTCAACCGGAACTGCTCGCTGACCCGGCGATCCAGCTCCAGGAGCTCGGTGACCCGCTCGGTCCCTCGCACCCCGAGGGTGAACACCCCGAGGCTTCTGAAGCGCTGCCTGCGAAACTCGAGCCCCCCGCCGAGGCTCCGCTCCCTGGAACGCGGGAAGAGCCGGACTGCCGGTTCGCCGCCCCGGTCTCCGAGGATCATGGCGCCCGCGCTGTAGCGCTGCGAGCCATCGAGAACCACTGCTGGAGTCCCGAGGCCGGACCAGCGATAGATCGCCTCAATCTCGGTTCGCGCTCCATCCTGTACCGGGAACCGGGCGCGCACCGTGTACCTGTGGCGCTCGACGAGGTCCGAGCCCGAGGTTTCGAATCCGAGGGCCCAGGGGAGGACCCGGAAACCCGTCACCGTCTGCGCTTCGGCGATCTCGGGGAGCCAGTACGCCGGCCTGAGGGTGGAGAGGGGCGAGTAGGGTTCGGACGCTTCGGAGGGCCTCCGCGCACCGGGGGCGGGGTCTGCCAGGTCGAGGGGAATCGCCGCATCGTCGCCGGCGGCCGCGGCGAGACGCCCGTGCGGAGTCAGGTAGCGGGAATCGACGGGGAGCGGGTCCGTCCAGCGGGAGGGGTCGAACGGGACCCGGGCGATGTCCCACCCCTCGCCTCCGAGAAGGGAGAAGTAGATCCACTGCCCCTCGTCATCGACCGCCGGATAGGTTGCGGCGGTCGCCACGCTCGTGACCTGTCGCACGGCGCCGCCCTCGCTCGGAGCCGCGATCAGATTCGGAATTCCGCTCCGGTCCGAACTCCAGATGACCCAGCGGCCATCGGGCGACCAGGCGGGAGCCGTGTTGAGCGAAGGGTCCTCGAACAGGACGGACTCTCCCCCGCCGACCCGGCCGTCCCTGTCTCGGGACCCCGCTTCGCCTTCCTCTCCGGGGTTCAGGATCTGGATTCCCGTCAACCCTCCGATTCGCCAGCGGGCCACGGCGATCCGGCTTCCGTCCGGCGACCAGCGCGGGAAGCTCCAGAGGAGGCCGGGCCGAGGGGCCCGGAGGACCCGATCCAGATTCCCCTCCGGGGTCAGGAGGAGCAGGCCGTTCATCCCCTCTCCTTCCGAGACGGCCACGATCTGGCCGGTCACGGGGTTCGCAGATGCGTGCACGATCCGGAGGCCCCGCGTGAGGGGTTGGAACTCACCTTCGGGGTCGACCCCGTAGAGCTCCCGACGCAGCCGGAAGGGATCCTCGAACTCGAGGCGAGGAACGAGAAGCCCTCCATCCGGGGTCCACGTCGGGGGCGAAATGCCGTTCCAGAGTGCGAGGGTGCGTTCGCTCCCCCCTTCCTCTCGGAGCACCAGCCGGGTGTCGGACTGACCGTCGGAGCGGAGGTAGACGATCGCCCCACCCCCCGGGCGCGGGGTCGGGTGGAAGGCTTCCCTGGCCCCGTGGGTCAGGCGCTCGGGAAGGTCGGGGGGACCGGTGTCCGCGATGCGCGCGACGATCGCCCGGGTTTCCTCCTCGAACGCCTCACTCCATTCCTCCCAGAGCCGTGCGAAGGAGACACCGAACGCTTTCCGGGCGGCGGCGTCCATTCGGTAAGGGACCCACTGCTCCGCAGCGGCGTCCAGAAAGCGGGCCACGGCCTCGCTCCCGAACCGCTCCGCCAGATACCCGAAGAAGAGCCCCCCATAGATATAGGGCCGGTCCCCTCCGGGCCATACAGGGCTGTTTCCGATGGCCTCATCGACCCCTTCGACCCCACCTGCCAGCGCCTGCCCCCGCACGATCGCATCCTGAAAGGTCCCGTGGAGTCGCCCGCCGCCGGTCATCTCGGACTCGAGCTGGACGGCCAGGCCCTCGATCACGAGTCGGGGGAGAGTGAAGCCCGCGAAGTAGGGCCACCGTTCGGGCACGCGTCCCAGCACTCTCCGGAGGATCCGTCCCGGGAGCCCGGTCCGGTCGAGATGGAAGATGTGCACGACTTCGTGGAGAACCACGAGCTCGAGCCAGTCGTCATAATGGGCCAGGCCGATCCCCTCGACCGGCGGGCTCGCCCAGATCACGATGCGGTTGGTCGGAGTAACGAGGGCGAAGCCGTTCGAGAGATCCGAGTGATCGGTCACCAGGATGTCGATCACCCCCGGAGGTGCGGGGAGAAACCGCTCCCTCAGGAGGGCGTGGGCGTTCTCGGCCCGCTCGGCCGCACGGTCCGCCACGGCCTCCAGTCCCTCCGCGTAGGTGACGCGGAAGTGCTCCGTCCGGAAGGTCCGGTAGGTCGCATCCGGGGGCGTGGCCTGGCCGGCGAGTTCCTGGAAGGGGATCCAGAGGAGGAGCACGAGAACCCCCGGCAGGAACCCGCAGGGAGCCGCTCCCGGCCGGACTCGGAATCTGTCACATGGGGGGGACTGCTTCACCGTTCCACTCCTCGAAGGAAGATCATCCGGTGGAGAACTTGAACGGTGAGCGACGAAAGTTCAATCGCGGGCGCTCTGGCAGCCCGCCGAACTCCTGGAGGGACCACCGCGACGGGAGGACGAACGCCAGCCGACTTCGGTTCAGAAGTACGTGGCTGCGCCCACCTGCCAGCCAGCCCGGATCTCCGAGGGATTCGCGAGGCGGTCGGTCCACCACTCGCGCCGATAGTTCATCCGGATGACGGTTCCCGGCGTGAGCCGGAACGTCACGCCGGGGACCACCGCACTCACCTCGTCGCCGATGCGTCGGCCCGTATCAGAGAACGTCCCCACGTTCCAGTCGACGTGCTCCAGCCGGAGGTCCAGCGTGAGCAGTGCATCGTCCCAGCCTGCGATCGCGGGGCGCCAGACCGGGAGGCTCAGGTCGAGATGAGCCCCCCACTGCCGGTCGCCCAGGAACTCGGCCAGATTTTCGGGGATGTCCACCTGCGCGAAGGCCCACTCGGTACGCAGATCGATCGGGCCCACCCGCCCCTGTGCGTCGAAGACCCCGATCGTGACACGTCGGGGGTCGTCCACGGGGTCCCCCTCCACCTCGAAGGTGTTGTAGATCGCCGAGTAGAGGCCAGCTCCCACCTCTCCCAGCCCCGGCAGGCTCACGCCCATTCGCCCGGAAATGGCGGGGGATCCGTTGTTGTCGCCGCCGAACTGCTCTTCGGCCTTCCCCGAAGGGATGTGGGTGCGCCCCTCGGCGTTCAGGATCACGCGGTCCTGGAGGCCGTTCGTGGCGTAGAGGTCGTACGAAACGACCACGGATCCGGGGAAGAGCATGCCATGCACCCCGAAGCCCACCTCGGAAAGGGTGGAGGGAATCAGCTCAGTGGAGACGAGCGGGCGCTCCACGAAGTTCCAGTTGGGACTGTCATGGTTCTGGTTGAAGTAGCCGAGGGGCGGGAGCAGGATACCCCCACGCAGCACGAAGGAGGGTGAGATCTCCACATCCAGGAGGGCTGTCTCCAGCGCGATCTCTTCGGTTCCGTGTTCGAATTCCAGCTCTGAAATGAAGCGCAGGCGTCGTGACAGAGAGCTGAAGAGGAAGATGTTGAAGCGCCGGAGTTCCATCGAAAACCCGTCGGGCACCCCGGACTCGCGGAAGTAGTTCGTGTTCGCTTCAACGTAACCACCCACGGCCGTGCGGGCGGGGCCCGCTCCGATCGCGCCTATGAAGGGCCGGTTGTAGATGCCTTCCTGCGCGATGGGAGGCCGGATCGTGTCCGGCTCCGGAATGGTATCGCCCCGCTCCTGAGCTCCACCGAGCACAGGGATGGACAGGACGAGCGCGAAACATGCTGCGAAGATCCTCACACGTCCTCCGCCGGGTTCAGTTCGATGCGGATGCGCTCCCCTTCAATCCTGACCGGGTACCGGAAGAGGCTCTGCTCCGCCGGGCCCTGGAGCACGGTCCCGTCGGAAGCGTAGGTGCTTCCGTGGCAGGGGCATACGATGCGGGGTCCCTGAGGGACCGCGGTGCATCCCTGGTGTGTGCAGAGGGTGAGCACGGCAGTGAACTGCCCGGAGCCGTCCCGATGCACATAGACCGGAGCGGGCCGGTCGGGTACTTCGAGGAGCACGCCGTCCGTCCCATCGAACGCGGCCAGGGGAAGGGAGAGACCGCTTCCGGTTCGTTCGAACGGGGCGAAGGGCACCGTCATTGCGCAGCCTCCGATCCCCAGAGGGAGTGCGCCGGCGTACGCAAGGCACGCCGAAGCCCGGCCCATCTGATCCAGGAAGCGCCTGCGGGTCATCATGCGAAGTCGGCGGGGCACGGACGGTCTCCGGCTAGAGGGAGCGGAGGAAGGCGAGGAGGGCCGCCCGATCGCTGGGCGACAGGTTTCGGAATCCTTCGCGGGACGCCGCCCCCTCGCCTCCGTGGTACTCGATTGCCTGTTCCAGCGTCGTGGCCCGACCGTCGTGAAGGAAGAACGCCGTCCCGCCCTGGAAACGGGCGCTGAGGCCAAGGCCCCACAGGGGAGTGGTGCGCCACTCGGACGAGGAGGCGCTTCCCTCCGTATAGCCGTCGTCGAGTCCGGGACCCATGTCGTGGAGGAGAAGGTCCGTATAGGGGTGGAATTCCACGCGGTCCAGGACCGCGATCTCGGAGCGGCCCGTCCGGAGCGTGGGGACGTGACACGCCGCGCACCCGATCTGCGAGAAGAGAGCTTCGCCCTGGAGGACGCGGGGATCGTCGGCGTTTCTCCGGAGCGGCACACGGAGGGTCTTGAGGTAGAAGACCACGGCGTTCACCACGGACGAGGCGATCTCCGGATCAGGCACGTCATCCTCTCCGAAGTTGCCGGTGTTCGGGTTGAAGAGATCCCGCGGCAGGAGGTCCGTGGTGAGGCCCATGTCTTCGGAATACGCCGTCACCGTCTGGTGGAGAAGGTTTACCGCGCTGGCCTTCCGCCCGAATCGCCCAATGATCCGGCCGTCCACGATCCGGTTCCGGGTGGGGGCGCTGCCCTGGACGAAGGACTCGAGCGAGGCGACGTCGGCGACCACTCCCTCGGCATCGAGCCAGTTCACTCGTCCGCGGATCCCGTTCCCGTCCGCGTCGTCGGGATCGGCCATGCGGAGGAGGGTGGTGTCGTCCACGGCCTCCAGGTAGCCCAGTCCCGTGATGGACGGCGGCAGGAAGCGAGCCACTCCGGTTGCCTCCGACGGGATCTGCATCGGGTCGAACCCCGGGATCGCCCGGTTCTGAAGCTGAGGTCCGCCTCGTTCGCGGAGCGCGTCGAACCCGTCCGCCGTCTGTCGGCCGAACCGGGTCAGGGTGAAGATTGGATGGCCCTTCCCTTCGCCCGCGTGGCACTGCACGCAGGCCGTCGCGTTGAACAGGGGCCCGACCCCGTCCTCCGGCGTGAGGCTCCGACCGAACTCCTCGTCACCGACAAGGTGGATCCGGAGCTGAGCCGGGCTGAGCCCGTCGACAGGCGCGTCCAGGATCTCCTCCTCCGGATGGAAGTCCGGTGTGAGGAGGTCGCACCCGAAGAGCGCGACGGCGAGGACCGTGAGGAGCGGAGGAATGGACGAACGACGATACATGAGATACGTGACCGTGCAGTGTTTAGGTGTCCCTAAAGTAAATATTAGGGCAGCCTAAACCAAGGCGCAAGGAGGTCGGACCTGTGCCTTCGTCACCCAGGTCGATGCGCCCACCTTCGACCGGACCCGCGCCTTGTCAAAAACGGGGGATTGCGTCACCGTTCGGGAGGCCGTTGAAGGAGGCCGTTGAAGGAGGCCGTTGAACAGGTATCGACGGCCTCCCGGTCCTCGATAGAATGCCCTTCCGGTGGAGATCCTGCATGGCGCGTAACGACACTTCAATCTGGTATACTCTCGGCCACGCGGTAGAGGAACTGAAGGGGCTGGCTCCATCCGGCTCCCGGGGGAAGAAGCGCCCGAAGCGCCGCAAAGGGGCCTTCGAGCTTCCGGCGATCGACAGCCCGATCTCAGGTGTGGTTGCGGGTGCGGCTGCGGCTGCGGTCTCGTCATCGCTCCGCAGGTGGGCCGGTGCGAAGCGCCCATCGCTCGCGCGGCTCC
>JBGTMU010000232.1:0-16818 GCA_041743405.1 Longimicrobiales bacterium
CGGTCGACCCAGGCTCCGCCGTCGCCTGGGCGCGGCTCAGTCGGCTCCTGGCGGAAGAACCGGAGCTTCGCGCGGCGCTGGCCCGGGAGCAGAACGGCGGAAAGCCGCCGACCACCACTCGTCCTCCGCATCCTCCGCATCGAAGGTGAGCCCGGCCAGCTCGCACACTCGGAGGATTTCCCCGGCTTCAACCCGGAGGATGCCGCTCAGGATCACCCACCCGCCCGGTCGCACCCCGCGGGCGAATCCCGGGATGAGAGGGGTCAGGATGCCGCTCTCGATGTTCGCCACGATCCCGTCGAAGGGAGCTTCATCCGGCAGAAAGTCCGGGTCCACCGCGCCGGCTCGCACCCTGACCCGGTCCGCGACCCGGTTCGCTTCGGCGTTCTTCCGCGCGGCCTCGCATGCCCACGGATCCAGTTCGATCGCGAGGACGGAAGCTGCCCCGAGGTGTGCCGCTCCGATCGAGAGAATCCCGGAACCTGCCCCGATGTCGGCCAGTCGATCGCCGGGCGATACCCTTCCGTCCAGCAGGCGGAGGCACCCTCGGGTCGTAGCATGTTCGGCCGTTCCGAATGCGAGACCCGGATCGAGAGTGATCACGATGTCATCGGCTTCGGACGGGGGCTCCATCCAGCTCGGAGTCACCACGATCCGGGCCGTGATCCGACGCGGTGCGAGCCCGCGCCGCCAGGACTCACTCCATTCCTCATGGGGCTGCCAGCGGGTGTGGAGCTCGCCCGGATCTTCCCCCCCCGCGGCATCGGCGAGTTCCCTCCGCACTCGCGCAGCGAACCGTTCCAGGGGTTCGGCTGGCGGGGGAAGGTAGACCGTAAGGCGCTCCGCGCTCTCCTCCACGCCCCGACTTCCAAGGGCGAGGAGTGCTTCGATGTAGAACCCGGCGACCTCGTCGGCGGCGGGGCGTTCGAGGCCCAGGACCAGCCAGCGATCCGGAACGCCCTCTCCGGCCGCCCCCCCTTCGCTCACGAAGTGAAGGCTTCCTTCACGCGGGACCAGAACCCCCGCCGGCCACCCTCTCCCTCCTCCACCCGTTCCGGGGGGGAGGATTCGACCTCACGCAGCTTCCTGAGGAGTGCCGCCTCCTCGTGGCCGAGCCGGGTTGGCGTCCACACGCGGACACGGGCGATGAGGTCGCCCCGCCCCCTCCCGTTCAGGTCGGGGATGCCCTTCCCGCGGATTCGTATTCCCTGACCGCTCTGAGTGCCTGCAGGGATTTCGAGGGGCACCCGCCCGCCGACGCAGGGCACTTCGACCTCGCCTCCAAGCGCAGCGTGCGCGAAGGTTATCACGACGTCCGTGATGAGGTGATTTCCGTCCCGGATGAACTCCGGATCCTCTTCGACTTCGAGCATCACCATGATGTCACCCCGGGGTCCGCCGCGCGGGCCGGCGTTCCCCTTCCCCCGGAGCGTGATGAAGTTCTCGGAAGTCACTCCTGTCGGAACCTCCACATCCACCTCGACCTCTTCGCGCCGCCGACCTTCCCCCAGGCAGTCGCTGCAAGGGTTCACGAGCCTCTGGCCCTCTCCCCCGCAGGCCCGGCATGTCGTCACTGAAACGAACTGACCCAGGACGGAGCGCTGCGCGATCCGCTCCTCCCCCGTTCCTTCACACTGCTCACAGGGTGCCGGGGCCGCCCCTTCCTTCGATCCGGTCCCGCTGCAGCTCTGGCACGACTCGAGGAGTGCGACCCGGATGCGCTTGGTCCCACCGTTGACCACGTCTTCGAGTGTGAGAGGAAGTCGGATACGAACCGTTTCCCCCTTCCGGATACGCGGACCGCGCTGGGTGCGCCGCGCCCCACCGAAGATCTCTTCAAAGCCTCCGCCACCGAAGTCCCTCATGAAGATCTCGATGGCGTCGTGGAGATCGAACCCCTGGAAGGGCCCGGCACCACCGGCGCCCTTCATCCCTTCCTTCCCGAACCGATCGTAGAGACTCCGTCGTTCAGGGTCCTTCAACGTTTCGTAGGCCTCGGACAGTTCCTTGAACCGTTCTTCGGCTTCCGGAGACCCGTTGTTTCGATCGGGGTGGTGCTCCATCGCGAGCTTCCGGTACGCCTTCTTGATGTGATTGGCGTCGGCGTCGCGCGGCACCCCCAGCAATTCGTAATAATCGGCCATCTATTCCAGGATCTGGTTCACAAGGGATGAGGTGTGCTGCACGATCGCGATCACTTTTTCATAGGGCATGCGGGTCGGACCGATGACCCCGATCACCCCCTTCAGACCCCCGACCCGGTACTCGGCCGTAACGAGGGTGAAGTCGGAGAGCTCCTGGCTGGGGTTCTCCCCACCGATCGTGATCTGGACGCCGCCCCCGAGGTGGGAATGTCCTCCGAGGGCCGAGGCGAGAAGATCGGTTCGTTCCGTCAGCTCGAGGAGACTCTTCAGCCTCTCGCCGGTGGTGAATTCGGGCTGCGCCGCAAGCACGCTGGCGTTTCCCAGGTGGAGCGCCCCCTCTCCCGCTTCGGGCCAGCCGAAGAGGTCGGGGCCCGATTGCATGAAGATGTTCAGGATCTCCTCAGCGGCCGGATCGTCCGTTCCCGCGTCGCGCATCCGCTCACCGATCGAGTCCCTGATTTCCTTCAGGGTCAAACCGGCCAGTCGCTCGTTCAGCAGGAGGGTCATGGTCACGAGCACGTCTTCAGGAACCTCGCTCGAGAGATCCACGAAGACGGTCCGGACCACGCCGCTGCGAACCTGCACGACCATCAACACCTTGTTGGGGGCCACCTTCACGAGGTCGAGCCGTTCGAGAATGGCCGTGTCCAGCCGAGGAGCCACCGCGACCCCGAGCTCCTGCGAGAGCAGCCCCAGGGCACGGGTCGCACGGCGCACGAGCCATTCGACCGCCGACGACCCCTGCGGATCCAGCTCGCTGATCAGCCGTTCCCGTTCCTCCCGAGAAAGGGGCACGGGCTGCATGAGCTGGTCCACGAACAGACGATAGGCCCGATCGGTTGGAACGCGCCCCGCCGAGGAGTGGGGGTGGAAGAGGTATCCCTTCTCCTCGAGATCGGACATGGTATTCCGCACCGTGGCCGGCGACACCCCCAGGTCATAGCGGCGCGTCACGTTTCTGCTCCCCGCGGGCTCGGCCGTATCGACATAGATGCGCACTACGGCATCCAGGACGCGCCGCTCCCGCTGGGAGAGCTCGCTTCCTGTCGGAACCGGACTGGTCGGTCTGAGTTCGGTCATGCCGGGCGCGTGTCCGATTGGCGAGGTGCGCCGCCTTCAGCGGACACACCCCGGGGAATGATCGTGCCGGGGTCGAAGATCTCTCTGTGCAGAGCCGGAGTCAACGGAACGACGCGTACGGGGCGAGCTCCAGCACCATTGAATCCAGTCGGATCCACCCGAGCGGGGTCAGGCAGATCCGAACGGGGTCGGTGCGTGCCCACCCGGAGCGCACCCACCGCTCGATGACCGACCCGGCCTCCGGGGCGAGCCGCTTGATTTCGAGTCCCTGCGCGCTTCCGAGGGCGGCCCAGACGCGCTCGAGCGACCGCTCTTCAGGATTCGGCTCTTCGGCGCCCGCGCGAGGAGGGTGGCCGACACGTACCGCCTCCCTGTATTCCGCCCAGCCTCCGAGGTTCCAGCTCCGCTTCCCGCGCACCCATGAATGGGCTCCCGGTCCAAGACCCAGGTAGTCCTCTCCCTCCCGCACCGCCTCGGCATGCCGGGACCCGTGCCCCGGCAGGGCGAAAGACATCGGATCGTGACCGGAATATCCGGCAGAGAGGAGCGCCTGCGTCAAGCCCAGGTAGAGATCGGCCCGTCGGTCGTCGTCCGGGAGAAGCACCTCGCGACGGGTAACGGCGAGGCCCAGCGGAGTCCCGACCTCCGGGTTGAGCTCGAAGAGCGACACATGCGGGACCCCGAACTCGAGGATCCGCCGGAGCGCCCCGACAGCATCCGATTCCACCTCGTGGGGGAGGCCCCACACGAAATCGATTCCCCAGGACCGGAATCCGGTCTTTTCGACAGCGCGCATCGCCTCCTGCGCGCTGAGAGTACTGTGGCGGCGTCCGAGGAAGCGCAGCACTTCGGGCCTCAGACTCTGGACCCCCACCACAACCCGGTCGACTCCGTCGTTCCGCCACCGCGCGAGGAGCTCCGCCGACAGATCCTCCGGGTTCGATTCGATTCCCCATTCCTCCACGCTGTCGAGCGCGAAACCTGTCGCGGAGAAGAGCGCCCGCACGCCCGCTGGCAGATCGCTACCCAGTATGGAGGGGGTCCCGCCTCCGAGGTGAAGGGTTCGGACCGGTGCCGTCAGACGTTCGCCTTCGTCCGCGCGGAGGCGCAGCTCTTCCCCGAGGGTGCCCGCCCACTCCGGAAGGGATGCCGGACCGAGGTCCACCGGGTAGTCGCAGTAGGGACAGCGAGCGGCACAGAAGGGCATATGCATGTAGACGTGCCGGACACCCTCCGCGAATGCCTCCGCCGCCGGGCTCACCCCCCCGTCCGCCTCCCGGCTCACCCCTCCGTCCGACACCATCCGCCCTCGACTTTCCGCACTTCGCCACGGATTTCGAGCTCGGTGAGCACGGCCAGAAGTGAAGCGACGGGCCGCTTGACCACCGATGCCAACCCATCCAGCGTGCGAGGTTGAAAAGCAAGCTGCGAGAGCAACTCCCCCGCGGCCCCTGTATGAGCAGCGCTCCCGTCCTCCTCCGCGCCAGGCTCGGCGCGCCACCCCATCACATCGAGGAGCCGCCCGGGCGCCGGAAGTGCCTGTGCCCCGTCGAGGAGGAGCGCATTCGCTCCTGCCGACTGCGGACTCTCCACGGATCCGGGCACGACGAAGACCTCCCGTCCCAGGTCCAGCGCGTGGTCGACCGTGATCAGGGCACCACTCCGTTCCGCGGCCTCAACCACGACCACTGCACTCGCAAGGGCCGCGAGGATGCGGTTGCGACGAGGGAAATGATGCGGCTGCGCACCTTCGCCAGGAAGGAATTCACTCACGATCAGCCCCTCTTCGACAATTCGCCGGAAGAGGGGCCAGTTTCCTTTGGGATATACAACGTCCGGTCCCGACCCGAGGACCGCAATCGTTCCTCCGGGCCCTGCCAGCGCGCCGCGATGGGCGGCGGCATCGATCCCGAGAGCCATCCCGCTGGCGACCGTGATCCCCTCTCCCGCCCAGGCTCGACTGAGCCGTTCGGCCACACGGCGTCCGGTCGCGGTCGCCCGTCGGGAGCCCACCACTGTCACGATCTTCCCGTCGAGGAGCGAACGGTTCCCCCGAAGGAAGAGCACCGGGGGCGGATCCGTGAGATGCAGGAGCCCCTCCGGATATCCCGGATGGCCCAGGTGCACGACATCGGCCCCTGCGAGAGCGGCCCGCTCCAGGATTTCGTCGACCCGTCCGACGAGCGTGCGGTCCCGCCGGGCCTTCACCGCTCCAGCCCCGGCCGCGTCCCTCAGCTCCCGGTCCGGTACCGAAAGCGCCGCGGCGGCCGTTCCCCACCGCTCGAGCAGACGCGCGATGGTACGGTCCCCGACCCTCGGGAAGAGCCTCAGAAGTAGAAGCGCCCGGAGTTCTTCCGCAAGCTTCAGATCTCCTCGTCCACCGCGTCCCACCATGCCTCCTCTTCCGAGCGGGTCTCCGGGTCCCCCTCGGTCCCGAACCCGGCGGCGAGCGTGGGAGGGGGAGGAACGGTGGCGGCCCCGGGATCCGCGTCCCGCCTGACCGTCTCCCGGACGCGCCTCCAGAGCGACTCCAGCGTTTCGTCGAGTCCCCGCCGGCTCACGGACGAGATCAGGAACGTTCCCCAGGCCGCAGGTGCAGTCACCTCCGGGGGCCCATCCGCCGGACCGAGGAGATCCGCTTTGGTGAGGACCAGGCAGTGCGGACGCTCCGCCAGCTCCGGGGAATAGCGGGCGAGTTCCTCACGGAGCCGGTTGTAGCTCTCCTGCGGATCGGGATCGTCGATCGGGACCATGATCGCGAGCGTTCGGGTTCGCTCGATGTGGCGCAGGAACTGGTGCCCCAGCCCCTTTCCCTCGTGCGCTCCCTCGATGATCCCCGGGATGTCCGCAATCACGAAGCTGCGATATCCGGAGAGCTGGACCACGCCGAGATTCGGAACCAGGGTCGTGAAGGGGTAGTCCGCCACCTTGGGTCGGGCCGCCGACACCGCAGAGAGGAGGGTGGATTTTCCTGCGTTCGGCTCGCCCACGAGACCCACGTCCGCAATCAGCTTGAGGGTGAGCTGGAGAGTCCGGAACTCCCCTTCGGCACCCGGTTCCCAGTGCGTCGGGGCCTGACGGGTGGCAGTAGCGAAACGGGCATTTCCCCTCCCCCCCCGCCCCCCCTTCGCCGCCACGAATCGCTCTCCGTCCTCGAGCAGCTCTGCCAGGATCTCCCCGGACTCGGCGTCCTTGACCACCGTTCCGGGCGGCACGAAGAGGGTCAGGTCCTCTCCCTGTCTCCCGGTCCGATTGCTCCCCTCTCCGTGCTGACCCCGTTCGGCGCGGTTCTCCGGCCGATATCGAAAGTCGAGGAGTGTGGAGAGCTGGGGGTCGACCACCAGGAGGACGCTCCCGCCATCGCCTCCATCGCCTCCGGAAGGGCCTCCGCGAGGGACGCCTGATTCCCTCCGGAATGCCTCCGCGCCGGAGCCACCCACGCCCCCCTCCACCCGGACCGTCACCTGATCGATGAACATTACGCCTCACCTCTGCCCTGAACGCGTTCCCAGGCGGCCTTCGCCGAAAGGGTCCTCTCCCATCCCCCGTCCATCCCGCGCATCGCGACCTCCGCCGCAAGAATCGCACTCTCCACTTCGTCCCGAGTGGCGCCGGTGCGAAGGCAGCCTCTCAGGTGGGAGTATAGCTGCACCGGCGCCGCCAGCACCGCGAGGGTCGCCACCACGCAGAGCTCGCGCTCTCGAAGCCGCAGCCCCGGACGGCCGAGTACCTTGCCATACCCCTCTTCCACCATCCAGCGATCCATGTCCGGATGCAGCCACGAGATATTCCCTCGAAGCCGCTCGAACTGGTCGCCGTAAACCGCGCGGCAGACCGACTCCCCTCGATCCGCCCATCCCCCGGGACCGGACTCGGCTGAATCGCCCGCAGGCTCGCCGCTGATCTCTCTCCAGAGCGCGAGCCCGTTCAGCGCGGCGGGGTATCCGAGGAACAGATATCCCTGGACCAGAACTTCCTCGATCTGAACACGGCGCTGCGGGTGATCCGCGCTCTCGTCCCGCGCACGTTTCAGCGCCTCCCTCAACTGCGCCTCTCCTCCAGGGCTCACAGCCGCGACGGCGAGCGCGGCAGCCACACCGACCAGAACCGGAGCAAAGGAGTCCGCGGAGCCGGAAGCCCGATCCATCGCTCGGGCCCGAACCCCTTCCTCGATTCCTGCGCCGAGCTCGAACTCGGCCCGGAGCTCTGCGGCGCCCTCGCCCCGCGTGTTGCTGATCACCATCGGACGGAGGTCGGAGAACGCCTCGAGTTCCGACCGCCGGAGCGAACCCAGGAGTTCCAGCACGCGCACGAGTGCAACCTCGGCCCCCCTCCGGGCCCCATCCTCCACTTTCAGTGCGATGCCGAGACCCTGTTCGCGGTCCAGTGCAGCATACACACCCTCCGCTCCGACCTTCGTCACGATTCTCCCTCTCGTGGTCTCGATCATCCTTGTACAGAGACGTCCGGTGCCGGCTACCCGGAACGGATGGCCGGCCATCGCTCCGATTACGGAAGCGGCGCCTTCACCCGGCGCGTGCGCAGCGGCCTTTCCGAGAGAGGCAAATGCCCGCGCCAGTCCACTGAGCGGGAGCGCGAAGCATGTGACGCCGCACCCGTCGACTCCCTCTCTGATCTCGTCGACCGGCACCCCCGACCACCGCGACATTTCGACCTTCATCCGCTGCTGGACCGGGTGTTCCGCCAGCCTGTATCCGCGGAGTGGCCACCCATGGTGGCGGGCCAGAAGGAGCATCCCCGCGTGCTTCCCCGAACAGTTGTTGTGAATCCGGCCGGGCACCCCACCGCGGCCCTGAAGCTCGTCCGCCGCAATCCGGTCCATCGGAGGATGCGCACCGCATTCCAGCGCTTCTTCCGGAATTCCGCCGCGGGCCAGAAGGTCCCTGACACCGTCCACATGTTCGGGCTCCCCGCTGTGCGAAGCGCAGCAGAGGGCCAGTCCGGCATCCGGGATACCGAGTGCATCCACCACCCCATCTTCCACCAGGGGGACGGCCTGAAACGGTTTCGCTGCGGAGCGCACGAAGGTGATGAACCCTGGATCCCCCACACCCCCCACACCCCTTCCTTCCGAGTCTACTACCGAAACGTGCACCCGATGCACGGACTCCACGCATGCGCCCCGGTACAGCACGACTCGGCCGCTCATCGAATCCTCGACGGAGATAATTTCACGAGGGCGGGTGGGCGCAGGAATGGAAGACGGGGACGCAAGGAATGCTCTCCCACGGCCCCCTACCCTGACCCCAGCAGCGCGCGGCCATACGTCCAGAGCAGGCGCACCCCCACCACCAGCAGGAGGATCGCGAAGGTCCTCCTGAGCGCGACTACCGGGAGCCTCTGGTTGATCCGGGTCCCCAGAGGGGCCAGCAGGACCGCACCGGGCATGAGCGCGAGTCCTACCGGGAGGTGGATGAATCCGAGTGAACCCGGGGGCAGTCCCACCACCGACCTCCCGGCCAGAATGTACCCCACGACCCCGGCCGAGGCCGCGAATACGACGATTCCGATCGATGCGGCGGCCACACGACGCAGCTCCAGCCCGGCTCCATGGATCAGGAAGGGCACGGCCACGATCCCCCCGCCCACCCCGAGGAGCGCCGAGAGGAACCCCACGATCGCCCCGCCGGGAATCGCGAGTTCCCAGCGAATCGGGCGGGATGGAGGGGGTTCATCGCCGATCGTCTCCCCGTCCTTCTCAGCGCCACTCCCCTTCCTTCCCAGGGCGAGATTCGCCGCCATCAGGATGAGAAACCCCCCGAAGAGCGCCTTCAGAACCGGGCTCGGAAGCCCGACCGCAACCCGGGCGCTGAGAAATGCAGCCACACCCGCCGAAGTCCCAAGCAGGATGAGGGGCCGCCAACGCATGACCCCGGCTTTTCGGTACGCAAGGAATCCCGAGAAAGCGGCGGGGACAATCACAAACAGAGACGTGGCGTGAGCCAGTGCTGCCTGATGCTCGGGGAGGACGGCAAGCCCGCTCCAGGCGGGACCGGCCATGAGGAGATACAGGAAGGGGACCATCAGGATTCCCCCACCGATCCCGAGCAGCCCTGACAGGACCCCGACCACCCCCCCGAGGAGGAGGGCAAGCCCCAGGACCAGGAGGCTCAATTCCCCCTGGACCCGACCTCTCGGGCGGGGAGCGGAGTGCCCGCCGTCGAGAAGAGGTCGCCCTGGTCCGACGCCCCCGCGAGGAGTTCACGCGCCCGCTCGACCGGGGTATCCCACTCAAGGCCCCGGAGAAACGCTTCGGCTTCCCCCCAGCCCTGCTCGGCGATCGAGACTTCGAGGTCATGACGCACGAACCGGGCTGCAAGCTCCCACGTCGCCGCGTCGGCCGAAAGGCCCTGCGCCCTCAGCCGCTCCAGGAGACGGTCCAGGTCGGCTTCGGTCACCTCGAACGATCGATTCGCGTCTCCTTCCCTGCGGAGGAACTCCCCGGCGTAGTTGAACACCCCCACGGAATAGGTCCCACCCTCCCGGAGGAGCCGCAGCACCGCGTCCCGCTCGTCGGTCGAGAGCGTGTCGCCGAGCACATGGAGATCCGGGACGATCCCTCCGCCACCGTAGAGCGTCCGGCCTCCGAAGGAGGTCACGGTGGGTCGGCCGGCGGTATCGGGAGGGAGGAAGTACTGCCCGTTGACGGTAAGAGCGAAGCGGCGAGCTCCATTTTCAGCCTCCGCCCCGGCTCCAGCTCCCTCTTCTGACCCTGCTTCGTCCTCTTCCTCCGGCACACGCTCGATCGACCGCCCCCGGGGCGTGTACCACCGCGCCGTGGTGAGTTTCAGAACATTCCCCCCCGACAGGGTGAGGAGCGACTGCACGGACCCCTTGCCGAAGGTCGTGGTCCCGATCACGAGCGCCCGGTCGTGGTCCTGGAGGGCCCCGGCCACGATCTCCGAAGCCGATGCACTCCCGCGGTCGACCAGCACAATCAGCGGGAGGCCCCCGAGAAGGTCGCCACCCGTGCTCCGGAGTGCCTGGTTCTGGTTGCTCTGGCGTCCTCGGGTTTCCGCTATCGGAGATCCCTGCTCCAGGAAGAGGTCGGCAATCCCGATGCCCTGGTCGAGGATTCCTCCCGGATTTCCCCTCAGATCGAGCACCAGGGAACGCGCCCCTTCCCCTGCGAGGGAATCCACGGCGGCTCGCACCTCACGGGTCGACGTTTCGCTGAACAGGTTGAGGGGGATGTACCCCACATCGCCCTCGAGGAGAAGCGCGAAGGGGACCGAGAGGAGCTGAATCCGTTCCCGGGTGAGCGTGAACGGGATCGGCGTGTCCATCCCCACCCGCCGCACCTGGATCTCCGTGTCGGTGCCGGGCCTTCCTCTCAGCACGTCCACCGCGTCCTGGGAGCTCCACCCCTCAGTCGAAACCCCATCCACCTCGACGATCAGATCGCCGGCCCTCAGTCCCGCACGGATCCCGGGCCCACCCGGGATGGGGCTCACGATCACGATGTAGTCATCGCGCTCGACGATTTCCAGGCCGACCCCGCCGTAGTCGCCCTCGGTCTGGATGCGGAAGTTCTCGAAGGTACGCGGAACCAGAAGGGAGGTGTTCGGATCCCCGAGCTCCCGGAGCACCCCTTCGATGGCATGCCGGTACAGCTCATCCCGATCCACCGGATCCACGTACCGGTTCACGATCTCGTCCAGGACCTCCTGGAAGAGGCGTGCATCGTTCGGAGAGGCCTGCTCCTGCGCCACTCCGCGCTGAAGAAACCACCCTCCGGCGAGGAGGGTGAGGAGGAGTATGATCCCGGGAGGGAGGAAGCTGCGGCGAGGCTGATTTTCCATTCCTTCTCAACCCCTTCCGGCCGCAAAGAGTTCCGGGAACCGGTCCCGGAGCCGGCCCCTGAGGAGGCGCTGAATCCGGTCTGCATCGCCCCCCCCATCCACAAGCTCCGCCCTCGGATCCTCCGCCACCAGTGTGCGGTACCCTCCCCGGACCCGCTCGAGGAAGGCGCCGCCCTCCCCCTCGATCCGGTCATCGACTTTCCCTGCGGCGCGTTGCCGCTCGCGCCCCACGGCCACGGGGATATCGAACACAAGGACCAGGTCCGGGCGGAGCCCTCCTGTGGCGAAGTCGTTCAGCGCCCGGACACGTTCGAGACCGAGGCCACGTCCGATCCCCTGATAGGCGAAGGTGGAGTACTCATACCGATCGGCCACCATCAGCTTCCCTGCATCGATCGCGGGCCGGACCACGTCGCGCACGAATGCCGCCCGGGCAGCGAGCATGAGCAGGAGCTCGGTCTCCGCAGGGACGCCCAGCCCCTGTCGATCCAGGAGAATCTCGCGAATCGCCTCGCCGACCGGGGTCCCTCCGGGCTCGCGGGCGTGCACGACCTCGACCCCTTCCGATCGCAGCCACTCCACGAGAAGCCTTCCCTGGGTAGTCTTTCCGGCGCCCTCGACGCCCTCCAGAACGAGGAACCGCCCCCGGGCCGGGGCGTCACCCGGTCCCGAGAGCGGCACTTCGATCGTCACTCCCGGTTCACTCCGGCGCACGTCTCACTCCGCCTCACTCCGCCTCGTAGTACTCGAGCCCGAGATGCGTGATCGGCTCCTCGCCCCCCAGCCAGCGCAGCGTGTTCTTGAGCTTCTTGAGCTGGATGAAGAGATCGTGCTCCGGGTAGAGGCCGGGCGCGGTCTGGGGGCTCTTGAAGTAGAAGGAAAGCCACTCCTGGATTCCACCCATCCCGGCTCTCGATGCCAGATCGAGGAAGAGGGCGAGGTCGAGGACGATCGGCGCGGCCAGGATGGAGTCACGACACAGAAAGTCGACCTTGATCTGCATCGGATACCCCATCCATCCGGTGATATCGATGTTGTCCCACCCTTCCTTGTTGTCGCCCCGCGGCGGGTAGTAGTTGATCCGCACCTTGTGGTAGAGGTCTCCGTACAGCTCCGGATACATTTCCGGCTGGAGGATGTGCTCGAGCACCCCGAGCTTCGACTCCTCCTTGGTCTTGAAGGAGTCCGGATCGTCGAGCACGGCGCCATCCCGATTCCCGAGGATGTTCGTGGAGAACCAGCCATCGATCTTGAGCATGCGCGCCTTGAGACCGGGCGCCAGAATGGTCTTCATGAGGGTCTGGCCCGTCTTGAAGTCCTTCCCGCCGATCGGTACCCCACGCTGTACCGCCGCCCTCTCCAGCGCGGGGAAATCGGCCGAGAGGTTCGGAGCGCCGTTCGCGTAGGGCACCCCTTCCATGATCGCGGCGTAGGCATACAGCATCGAAGGGGCGATCTCCGGGTCGTTCTGCCGCATTCCTTCCTCGAAGGCCTCAAGCGTCTGATGCACGGCGCCGGGCCGGAGGAAGATCTCGGTGGAACCGCACCAGACCATCACAAGACGGTCACAGCCGTTCTCTTCCTTGAAGCGGCGGATGTCCGCCCGAAGCTGCTCGGCGAGCTCGAATTTGTTCGCCCCCGTCTTCACGTTCGGCCCATCCAGCCGCCTGACGTAGTTCTTGTCGAAGACAGCGGGCATCGGCTTGATCGACGAAAGGAACTCGCGCATCGGCTCCAGATGCTTCGCATCCAGCACCCCGGCATTCACCGCGCTCTGGTAGCCATCGTCCGCAATCGGATCCCAGGCCCCGAAGACGATGTTCTCGAGCTCCACGAGGGGGATGAATTCCTTGATCAGGGGCGATCTGCCGTCGGTTCGCTTCCCGAGCCGGATCGTGTTCAACTGGGTGAGGGACCCGATCGGCCTGGAAAGTCCGCGGCGTGCCCCTTCGACGCCTGCCACCACCGTCGTGGCGACGGCACCGAAGCCGGGAAGAAGGATGCCGAGCCGTCCCTCGGCGGAACGAACCTCCGGTCTCTTGATCAATGTTCTTTCTCCATTGTCTGTTTTTTCGGCGTCGAAGCACCCGGAGCATCCAGAGGCACCCCCGCCGCGTTGCGATATACCCACCAGATCCGCTGTCCCGCCGTCACGATCGACGTGACCGCGAGGATGATCAGAATGCCCTTCAGGACAAGCCCGCCCCACATGAGGCCGAAGAGGAGGGATCCGAGTCCCAGCAGCACGACGCGCTCGGCGCGCTGCATGAAGCCCACGTCACAGTCGAGTCCGAGCGCCTCGGCTCGCGCTCGGGTATAGCTCACCATCAACGACCCGCCCATCGCCAGGAAGATCACGTAGACCATCCACACATCGCCCAGCTCTCGACCGTACTGGTTGTAGAGCGAGAGGAGCCCGAGGAATACCACGAGCTCGCTGATTCGGTCGAGGGTGGAATCGTAGAAGGACCCGAACTTCGAAGCGAGCCCGCTTTCGCGCGCGACACGACCGTCGAAAATATCGAGCACTCCGCCGAGCAGAACCAGAAGCCCCGCCAGCCGGACATGGTCAAGGTGGTAAAGATAGCCCGCCCCCACGGTGGTCAGAAACCCGACCGTCGAAATCGTGTTGGGGTGTATCCGCCAGATGATCAGACCCCGGGTGACGGGATCGATGATCCGGTAGACCGGTTCTCTCAGGACCTTGAGGGAAGGCATCGGGTTCAGCGCGCCAGGACGATCCGGCTCTCGCCCCCTTCCTGGATCCCCTGGGAGATGGTCTCGTTCACCTTCTGGAGGAGCTTGTCGAAGTTGGACTGCGCGGCAACCAGGCGCTGGTACGAGGCCTTGCCCTGGAGGTCATGGGCCAGCGCCTCGTAGCGCTCCCGGGAGGCCTCGTCGGGCTCCTTCCCCGAGCGGAGGATCGCCATCATCTCGCCTTCGAGTTTCTCAAGCTCGGTGCGCAGCACCGCCATCTCGCGATCATCGCCGAGTGCGTCCGATGCCCGCTTCAGAGCCTTGTATTCGTCGGTCCGCCCGAGCGCCTGCCCGAGTTCCAACGCCATTTCATTGATCCTGGACATTCGTTCCGTCCTTCCCTTTCGATGCACGCCATGCGCCCGCGGGACGATCCCGCGAGGTCCTTCTGTCAGGTGGTCCGCTCCGCGATCACGATTCGATCCCGGCGCGAAAGATCTCGAAGGATAACGGGCTCGCCGTAGCCCCGCACCGTCCGGATCCGATCTGCAATGGAATGGGCCTGCCCCGACCCCACTTCCAGTGCCAGAATCCCTCCCGGCTCGAGGTGCGAGGGAGCTCCCTGAACCAGGGCATCGAGAAGCGCCATGCCGTCGCCGTCCGCCACCAGCGCCCGCCGGGGCTCCCACTCCCGCACCTCCGGCTCGAGCCCCGCGAACTCGGACTCGGAGACGTAGGGCGGGTTCGAGACGATCACGTTGAACTGTTCGCCTTCCCGGAGCGGCTCGAAGAGGCTCCCCTCCCGGAACTCCACCCTTCCTTCGAGCCCCGCCGCGCGCGCATTCTCGGCGGCCAGGGCAAGCGCGTCCGCCGAGTCATCCGTGGCCACCACGCGACGGAAAGGCCCCTCCAGCGCCAGCGACAGGGCAATCGCTCCGGACCCGGTCCCGATGTCCAGGGCGGAGAGGCGATCGCCTCCCCATTCGCGAACCCGGGCGAGCACGGCTTCGACGAGCTCCTCGGTTTCGGCCCTGGGGATGAGCCCCCGTGAGTCCGTACGGAGCTCGAGTTCGCGAAAGGGGGTGCTCCCGAGGATGTACTGGAGCGGCCTTCGGCGGGCTCGCTCCAGAAGCTTCGGCCTGAACCGATCCAATTCCTCCGGGACGAGCGGTCGGTCGAATTGGAGATAGAGCTCGAGTCTCCCCGTCCCGAGGGTGGCAGCGAGCAGGTACTCCGCGTCCAGTCGGGCCTCGCTCACGCCCTTCTCCGCGAGGTACGCGGCACTCCATCTGAGCAGGTGGAGCACGCTCCAGGGCCTGCCGGGTGGAGGCGGTTCCACCGGGGTGTCGAAGGCTGGACGCGGACGCGTCGTGTCGTCCCGCACCATCAACTCCCCTTCCTCACTCGCCCTCCTCGAGGCGCTCTTCCTCTTCGGCGAGGCGCAGGGCATCGAGGAGTTCCTGGAGATCTCCGTCAAGGATGTCTTCGAGTCGATGGAGAGTGAGGCCGATCCGGTGATCGGTGACCCGGTTCTGAGGGAAGTTGTACGTACGAATCTTCGCGGAGCGGTCCCCGGTTCCGACCTGTGCCTTCCGATCGCGCGCCCTTTCCGCCTCCTTCTCGGCCATCATCCGATCGAGAAGGCGGCTGCGGAGCACTTTCATGCCCTTGTTCTTGTTCTTGAGCTGGGATTTCTCGTCCTGGCATGACACCACGAGCCCTGTGGGCAGGTGGGTGATGCGAACCGCGGAATCGGTGGTGTTCACAGACTGCCCCCCCGGTCCTGACGAACGGAAGACGTCGATCCGGAGCTCATTCGGATCGATGTGCAGGTCCACCTCTTCGGCCTCGGGGAGCACGGCCACCGTGGCGGCAGACGTGTGAATCCGTCCCTGGTTTTCGGTTTCCGGAACCCGCTGAACCCGATGCACTCCAGATTCGTAGCGAAGCGTCCCGTAGGCCATCGAACCGCGCACGATCATGACCGCCTCGCGGATCGAACCCAGGCTCCCCTCGGTGAGATTCAGGAGCTCGGTGGAGAGCCCCTCCCTTTCGGCAAACCGGCGGTACATCCGGAGGAGATCAGCGGCGAACAGTCCTGCCTCGTCCCCGCCGGTTCCGGCGCGAACTTCCAGTACGGCGGCACGATCGGCGAGGGGGTCCCGCGGGATGAGGAGGCGGCGAAGGCGGGACTGCAGTGAGTCGATCTGCGCTTCGAGTTCGGTCGCCTCGTCCGCAGCCATCCCCCTCATCTCCGGGTCCGAGTCTTCCTGGATGAGCTGCCGGGCCCCCGCATGGCGCTGGGCGGCTTCACGCAGGTCTGCGCCGAGGAGGACGATGGGTTCGAGGTCGGATCGCTCGCGCCCGAGGTCGCGCAGGGCCTCGGGGTTGCTGCTGATGGAAGGATCGGAGAAGCGGAGATTCAGCGCTCGAAAGCGTTCCTCGGCCTCGTCCAGCCGCTTCTCCAGCCGTGGGTCGAGGATCGAGGCCTTCAAGGGAACCCGCGAAGTTCAGGGGGTGCGCCGATCGGGCACCCTTGCTCAGGCCTTGGGTGGGCCGTACTTGCGGTTGAACCGCTCGACTCGACCGGCGGTATCAACCAGGCGCTGCTTCCCGGTGTAGAACGGATGGCACACGGAACAGATTTCGACGCTGATCCGCTCCACGGTGGCCCGGGTCTCGACGACGTTCCCACAGGCGCATACGATCTGCGCGGCGTTGTATTCGGGATGAATGCCTTCCCTCATGACCCCTCTCCGGAATCCCTCATGATGCACGGGCCGACGGGGCCCATGACAGACCGGGAAATATAGGGCACTCGTCGGGTGGGTTCAAGCCGCGTCCGCGACACGTCTTCGCCGGAGGAAGAGCGAAGCGAGGAGGAGCAGAGCGAGGAGCCCTCCCATGTCCCCAAGCCTCGTTCGGATGGAGGTGACCTCCGAACCCAGAGGATGCACAGTCCAGATCCCTTCTCCACCGACGGGGGAAACCACCTGGACCCGACCCACCGGATCGACAAGGAGGAGTTCCCCTCCCAGCGCCGCGCGCACCGCCCCCGTTCGGGTTTCGATGGC
>JBGTMU010000233.1:0-5952 GCA_041743405.1 Longimicrobiales bacterium
GCCCGCGCGGCGGAAGCCGCCGGCGATGCGGAGGCCGCGGGCCGGCACTTCGCGGCGCTCCTCCAGCTTCTGGAGAACGCCGATCCTGACCGACCCGACCTCCTCGCGGCGCGCGCCTGGAGGGGAGGAAGGTAGCATCGAGGCCCCAGCGCCGCTTCTCGATCCGTATGCCAGCCCGCTGCGAGCAGACCGTCGATGAGTCGCTCGATTCCCTCCTTCTGGGCCTCGATCACGACATCAACGGGACGGCCTCCCAACGCGCTCCCCGACCCCGGCCCCGCACCTGCACTCTCCCTTCGTCTCGGAGACGGCGCAAGACGTGACGGATCATGTCCCGGCTGACTCCAGGACAATCGTCTTCCAGCTCGGAGATCGCGAAAGGCCCCATGCGTCGTTCGACCGCGACTTCGATCAACGAGGTCTTTGACCCGCGCGCGGCCGACATCCGATCGGCACGGTCCCGGAACTCGCCGTAAGCCCGCAGGAGCACGCCCCAGAAGTACTCCAACCAGGGAAAGGGGTCGTGCCGGCCCTCATGCCACCCCTTCGAACTCGCTTCCAGCGCTTCGTAGTAGGTGTCCCGGCTCTCTTCGATGATCCGCTCGAGGCTTATGTACCGGCCAACCGAGTACCCAGTTCGATAGAGGAGCAGGAGAGTCAGAAGTCGGGCCGTACGACCGTTCCCATCGGCGAAGGGATGAATGCACAGGAAGTCCAGGATGGCCAATGGAACGACCAGCAACGGCTCTCGCTGATGATCGGCGGCCCGGTCCCACAGGGCGATGAAGTCCCTCATCGCACCAGGCGTAGCCACGGGACCCACCGGCCTGAACCGGACCCTGGTGATCGTTTCATCGAGCCCTCGCTCGACGATGTCGTTCTGCGTGCTCTTCCAGCGTCCGCCACTCCCTGGCTGGTATCGGAAGAGCATCGCGTGGAGTTGCTGAATCACGGTCACGTTGAACGGCATATGGTCGGCCGACTCATGGATGAGAGCCAACGCATCCCGGTAGCCGGCGATCTCCTGCTCTGAGCGGTCAGCCGGGGCAGCGTCGCGGAGAACGACGTCCCGGAGACGACCCGGTGCCGCTACGACACCTTCCAGGCGGTTCGATGACTCGGTCGACTCCACGATCGCGACCGTGCGGAGGGTCTCCAACGCCTCAGGAATCTGCCGGCTATGGAGCTCCTGCTCGCCACGGTGCTCCCCGAGGGCCCGGAGAGTCGATCCGTGGGCAGGAGTCAGCCTGAGTCTGTCGAGGAAGGGGAGGGCGAGCGAGTGCATGGAAGAACAGTCATCGGGTTGGATGGAGGTAGCGATCCTGCCCTAAGAGGTAACATAGTGCCTCTTGTTGCCCCTATACAACAGCCCATTGCCCCCTTTCGGCCCGCCCTGACGGCTCGGTGCCCCCCCCCCAGCGATCTCCTGCTCTGAATGCGCTATTCGCTCAGAGCGTCGAAGTACTGTCGAGTGCGGGCCCTGGTCAGGTAGAAACCCTTCGGGCTCCCCGTCTCATCGACCAGGGCCGCGATCCGTCACTCTTTCCCCCCCCCGAGCACCCCGCTCGCCCGCAGTTCCTCGAACCAGTTGACGATGACGCGCGGACGAGCCTTGTTGAAGCCCATGACCGCGCCTTCGACTCCGGCCACAATGAAGCGTTCGCCATCCGGGTGGATTCGACCGCGGCCGCCCTGGAACACCTCCTCTCCGAGGACCACTCTGCGCTCACCCACGGAGAACGACGGATCGGTCGAGACCTCCAGGAATACCAGGTCCTGACTGCCGAAAGCACGGTACCAGATGCCGGAGCCGTCGGGACTCCAGATCGGCGTGTGCCCGCCTCCCTCCGTAATGACCCATCGACCCGTCGCGTCGGGGAAGGAACGCACGACGAGCTCGCTGTCGCCGCCTTCGGTCGACTGGTACGCCATCCACCGTCCGTCGGGAGAGAGCGCCGGCATACCCTCCCTCCAGGGGGCGTTCAGGAAGGGCGTCGGCTCGCCGTCCCCCGCCAGATGTACGAGCAGGATGTCACCCCCGCGGATATCCCTGGGAAGAACGCTCGTGAAGACAATCGTGTCCCCTTCGGTCCACGCATAGGGCGTCTGCTCCCCCGGCAGGGATACCACCAGCTCCGCGTCCGACGTGCCGTCGACTCGGATGCGGTAGATATCGGCGTCCTCCGCGTCCTCCGTCCTCGACGCAAACACGAGCTCACTCCCGTCAGGTGCCCAGATCGGATTCCGATTTTCCCGCGTGACCGTGAGCTGTGCCTTCGACCCCGTCCGGAGATTGAAGATCATGATCTGGCCACCCTCGGCGAACGCGATTGACGTGCCGTCTGGGGAGTACATGGGCTGCCCGTATTCACTATCTGCGAGTCCGACGCTCGTCACGGACCCGGTCGTATCCACCTCGAAGAGGGTCCTGGTGCGGCTGAAAATCGAGCCGACGCGGCCCGGGTTGTAGACCAGCGTGCCGTTCCGTGAAACGTCGAAGTTCCCTCCGATCGGAAGGACGGAGACGGGTTCCATGATCGGGAACGGTCGGCCCGTTGCGCGGCCGGTACTCGCGTCGAAAGGGAATGCGACGAGCGATTGACCGGGGTGGCCATAGACCACGTGTCCACTCTCGAGGTACTTCGCCTCCATCGCCTCGCCCTGAAGCGTCCAGGACGAGTCGGCTTCCAGGTCGGCAATGCGGAGCTCGCTGTGGTCAGCTCGCCGACTCGACGCGTAGAGGAGGTATCGACCGCCGGGAAGGAGATGCGCACCCCCGACCTGGCCATCCACATCGACGAGAAGGGTCGCGGCGTCCGCGCCTCCGTCGGGCACGTAGAAGATGTCGCCCGATGTATCCGTCAGGAGCAGCGTCCCCTCCTCTGTCCACTGAAGCAGCATCGGCCCTCCACCCTCCACGGACGGCACGAGCGTCCGGGGAGAGCCACCGTCGACGGATACGACCCTGACGGCCTCGTCGGCAACGTACGCTACGAGCTCGCCGTCCGGCGAGAACATGGGAGATCGGAAATCAGTGCCGACGCCTTCCGCCAGGACCCGGAGTCCGGGTCCGTCCATGTCCCGGATCGCGATCCGACTCGCCCCCCCCTCGCCCGACTCTACGAGCGCTATGTGGCCACCATCCGGCGAGATCGCCATCCACCAGGACACGACTCCAAATTCGTCGTCGGGGTCGGGGTCGGGGTCCACGATATCGAATTGAATCACTCGGGCGTCGGTCGGAGTGTCCGCCATGTCCGCGATGGACGTGAATGCGGCCAGAGCCCCGAGGACCATGACCAGACCGACCATCACCTTCGAACGCGTGTCAGCGAACCAGGATGAAGAGCTCCTCACCGGCGCAGTCGCCCCCGCTGTGGTCGCGCGGGGCATCACCGAGTGGGTGAAGCCGGCGTCCCCCAAGGCCGCCATGAAGTCCTTCGCCGAGTCGAACCGGTCGGCGGGAAGCCTCTCGAGAGCCTTCATGACGGTTGCGGCAACGTGCGGCGGGACGCTTCTCCGAAAATCCGTGATCGGCCGCGGGTCTTCGGTCAGGATCCGGACGAGAATGGTCTGCGCCGACGGGCCTGTGTGGGGTGGCTGGCCCGCGAGCATCTCGTACAGGACGCAGCCGAGGCTGTAGATGTCGGAGCGGGCGCTCAGGTCGCGGTCCGCGCTGGCCTGCTCCGGGCTCATGTAGTGGGGCGTGCCCAGGCTGAGCCCCGTCTCGGTCATGCGCCCCCCGCCCGCCGCCGAAATCGCGAGCGCGATCCCGAAGTCGGCCACCACCGGGTTGCTGCCGTGCAGGAGGATATTGGCGGGCTTGATGTCGCGGTGGATGATCTCGTTCCGGTGCGCGTAGTCGAGCGCCTCGGCCACTCCGCGCGCGATCTTCAGTGCCTCGTCGACACCGAGCTGGCCTTCCTTCTGGATGCGCTCCCGCAGGTTGTCCCCGGCGATGTACGGCATCACATAGTAGAGGAAGCCGTCCGCCTCGCCCGAGTCGAACAACGGCAGGATGTGCGGGTGCTGCAGGTTCGCGGTCGTCTTGATCTCGGCCAGGAAGCGCTCCGCGCCGATCACGGCGGCGAGCTCGGGGCGCAGGATCTTCAGCGCGACGTTGCGCTCGTGTTTGACGTCCTCGGCCAGGTAGACGGTCGCCATGCCGCCTTCGCCGAGCTTGCGCTCGATCCTGTACTTTCCGGCGAGTGCCGACTCGAGTCGGGCTGCCTGCGAAAGCGGGCCATTCATCGGGTCCCCCCGCCCAGCCGTGCCTTCATCTCCTCGAACCAGTTGGTCACGACGAAGTAGCGGACTTCCTCCTCGGCCTCCCCCACTTCGGCTTCGTTCGCCGCGGCGTCGCTCAGCGTCGTGATGAATCTGTCGCCGTCGGGATGAAGGTCCGGGGTCAGGGAGTACGGCCACACCATCAGCGAGTCGAGACCGAGAACGGCGAACGGCGGACCCCTGTCGATCCGCGCGGCCCACAGAGACCACGATCCATCCGAGAAGCGGAAATGGAAGATCGAGTTGCCGTCCCCCGACCAGAGCGGGTAGTCGCCACCCCCCTCCGAGATCTTCTCGGGCGAGCCTGACACGGGAAAGCTGCGCGCGTAGACCTCCCAGGCTCCGGTCGCGTTCGAGCTGTACGTCACCAGGTCGCCCTGCGGGGCGAGGTACGCGGCCTCGTGGCTGTCTTCGGACTCGAAGAAGGCATGCGCCGCGACCGAATCGGTACCTCCCTCAGCGGGAAGCTCCACGATCCACGGTTCATTGGCGTGCTCGATCAGCATCTGCTGGTCACTGATCCATTCGGCGGGCGTCTGCGTGCCCTCCAGCGAGAGGAGCAGCGTCGGAGGCGCGCCGTCACCCACGGTCTTCACGAACAGGTCGAAGCCCTGTGTGCCGTCACGCTCGGAGGCGAAAGCAATCCGGGTGCCGTCCGGTGACCACACCGGAGCCCGGTTCGCCCCCTCGCTGGTGAGGCGCCGCGGGCGGCTCTTCACCTGCATGTCGTAGGTGTAGATCTGCGGGTCCTCGTCGGTGCCGGCGCCGGGCTCCGAACCTGTATAGGTCACGGAGCGCCCGTCGGGGGACCACCTCGCTCCGGAGATGAAGCGCGGATCGAGCGTCTCTTCCACCACCGAGCCGTCGAGCCCGACCGTGACGAGCTTCGCGTCACGTTGGGAGAACCCCGCCTGCGACCCGCCGGTGGTGTAGACGAGCGTGCCGTTGTCCGAGACATCGTACTGGGCCGCCTCCCCCCTCAAGACCGTCACGCCCTCGAGCACGATGCCCCGACGATCATCGACGGCGCCGGTCGCCGGATCGAATCCCGCCGCCCACATGGCGCCCGATTCGTCGACCCACAGGAGGTGACCGTTCACGAAGCGGGGCGTCAGCGCGTCCTGCACCACGACCCACGACGTGTCGCGGCCGGTGTCCACGAAGAGAGCCCCCTCCCGCGCTCCGAGGAGCACGTTCGCCCCGGGGAGAAGCTGCCCGGAGAACGCGAACTCACCGTATATGGTCTCGGACGCGCCGCCGGTGTTCGGCACTTTCCGGATCGCACCTTGATCGGTCGCCGACACGTACAGGATCGATCCGTCCGAACCCCAGTCGAGGACAAAGTACCAGCCGGAGGCGTCCGGGATGATCGGCTGGGGAGCCCCACCGGAGAGAGCAACCTTCATGAGCCCCTTCCCGATCTCGGTATACGCGATCCACTGGCCGTCGGGGGAGAAGGTCGGGTAAAAGGCGTCGCCGCTCGTCGGGAGGGTGCGGAAGTCCTGCTCGTTGGAGCGTCGCACCGCAATCCGGGCGTCGCCGTCCACTTCGTGGACGATCGCGAAGGCGTGACCCGTCGGGGCGACGATGAGCCCCTGCGGGAGCGGCTCCCCTACGTCGAAACCGGCTCTGCCCAGCTCCGAGCGCGTCGCGGGCAGCGTGGGC
>JBGTMU010000234.1:0-12761 GCA_041743405.1 Longimicrobiales bacterium
TGTCGGTCCCCGTCAGCTCCGGCGCGCGGTAAGTGCCGAGTACGGAGTGAGCCCGTCGCAGCTCGCCCAGACTCACCGCCTCCTCCTCGCCAAACGACTCCTGACCGAAACCGCGCTTCCGGTCACGAAGGTGGCGTTCGCAAGCGGGTTCGCGAGTCTCCGCCGCTTCAACGCGCTCTTCCGGGAACGTTATCGGATGAGCCCGAGCGAGCTCCGTCGCGGGGGAAGCAGGGGTCGAGCCGAGAAGAAGGGAGCGACCGCACACAGCCACTCGGTCAGCCCCGCACTCACCCGCCTGCCACCCCCCCTGCCAAGCCCCCCGCTGACCCTCCCGCTCACCCTCGACTTCCGGCCCCCCTACGACTGGGCGGCGATGGTCGGGTTCCTCGGGGCTCGCGGGGTGGAGGGGTTGGAGTGGGTGGAAGGGTCAGCGCACGCCGAAGAGTCAGCGGGCGCCGAAGGGTCGGCAGGCGCCGAAGCGAGCCGCGGCCGCCGCTACCTTCGCACCATCGCCATGGGCGAGCATCGGGGCTGGATCGGCGTCGGGCCAGCGAAGGAGGGCGCTCACGCACTCGAAGTGGAGGTCTCGCTCTCCCTTCTTCCGGCCCTGATGCCCCTTCTCGCAAAGGTCCGCACCCTCTTCGATCTGGATGCGGATCCGGAAGTGATCCGGGAACATCTCGGGGCAGATCCGACCCTCGCCTCGCTGATCCAGCGGCGTCCGGGCCTCCGCGTTCCCGGAGCAGGAGACGGATTTGAGATCGCATGGCGAGCCGTGCTCGGCCAACAGGTGAGCGTCCGCGCCGCGCGCACCCTGGCGGGGCGATTCGTCGAAGCGTTCGGCGAACGGGCTCAGGCGGGAGCGGGTCTCCCGTCGGGCCTCTCCTCAGGCCTCACCTCCGCCCTCCCTCCGGGCCTCACCTCAACCCTCCCTCACGGGCTCACCCACTACCCGGTGCGCCCGGAGGTCGTGGCCGACGTCGGAATCGAGGAGATCATCAAGATCGGCACCTTTCGTGCGCGTGCCGAGTGCATCTCGGCGCTGGCTCGCGCCATTGCCGAAGGGAAGATCTCGCTGGAGCCCGGAGGCGAAGTCGAAGCTACCATTGCCCGCCTCCAGGAGATCCGCGGCGTTGGGCTCTGGACCGCCCGCTACATCGCACTGCGTGCGCTCCACTGGCCCGACGCCTTCCCGGACGGCGACCTCGGGCTCCAGAACGCGCTCGGCGGGATCGCCACCAAGGAGCTCCGGGCCCTCTCCGAGGGATGGCGGCCCTGGCGAGCCTACGCGGCCCTCCACCTCTGGCAGAGTCTCACGGACGACGCGCCTGTCACCTCCCCCCCCAACCCGGCAGCCCCCCGATGACCGTACCCACATTCTGGACAACCCACACCTCCCCCATCGGCGAACTCCTCCTCACCTCGAACGGTCAGGCGCTCACGGGGCTCCACATGGAAGAATCGACCCACCCGCCCCGCCGCGACCCGGCCTGGATCCGCGACGACATCCCGTTCCATGCGGCTCGCACCCAGCTCGATGACTACTTCGCGAACAGGCGGAGGCGCTTCGACCTCCCCCTCGCCCCCGCGGGCACCCCCTTCCAGAGGAAGGTATGGGAAGCCCTTCTCGAGATCCCCTTCGGTTCCACCGCGAGCTACGGCGAGATCGCCCGGCGGGTCGGCGCTCCCCGGGCCGTGCGCGCCGTCGGAGGTGCGAACGGCCGCAACCCGATCGCAATCGTGATCCCATGCCACCGGGTGATCGGCGGGGATGGATCGCTCACCGGGTTCGGGGGAGGGCTGGAAAGGAAGCGGTTCCTGCTGGAATTGGAGGGGGGACCACCCGGCTCGCTCCGGGGTTGAAGGTTCGGAAATTTTCTTCAAGCACTTCACGTCGCTCCTCTCCCCCGTCCGTCCAGGCCATCCATCCGAATGCCAATCCGCCGCCTCTGCCGCCTCGCCCCCATCCTCCTCCTCTTCGCCCTCGTCTCCTGCGACCGCGCGGCGGGCCCGGAGGCCACATATGACCGCTTCGTGGAGGGCTTCCTCGCCTGGCACTTCGCCGACAACCCGGTGCGGGCCACGAGTCTCGGGATCCACGAACACAATCACGGCCTCACCGACCTCTCCAGAGGCGCGCAGGAACGCCGGATCGAGGACCTGGGCCAGTGGCTCACCATCCTCGAGGCCATCGATCCCGCTACCCTCGACCCCGACGACGCCCTCGACCACCGCGTGCTCGAGTACGCGATCCGCGCGCAGCTCCTCGAACTCCAGGAAGTGCGGGAGTGGACCCGGGATCCGGCGGTATACACCGGGGTGATTTCCTCCGGGATCTCCGTCCTGGCCGATCGAGACATTGCGCCGCTCGCGGATCGGCTCACGATGATCTCGTCCCGCCAGACGCACATCCCCCGAGTGCTCGAAGCGGCCCGCGAGAACCTGGACGAAGTCCCGGAGCTCTGGGCCCAGCAGGCCCTCGCCGCCGCCCGCGGTACCGCCGGGTACTTCCGCGGAAACCTGCTCCTGGCCCTCGAGGCGCAGGGGCTGAACGAGGTGCGCGCCGCCCCCCGCAACGCCTTCCTTGCGCAGAACGAAGCCGCAGCCGAGGAGATGGACCGCTTCGCCCTGTGGCTGGAGGAAGAGCTTCTCCCCAGAGCCGACGGGGACTTCCGTCTGGGAAGGGATGTCTTCGAAAAGAAGCTTCTCTATGAAGAGCATGTGGACCTCTCGGCAGACGAGCTCCGCGCGCTGAACGAGCGGGAGATAGAGCGCTACCACGCCTGGATCGCGGAGGTCGCAGCCGAGATCGACCCAGCCCGCGACCCGGCCGCAGTCATGGACGAGATCACCTCCGACTTCCCCTCGGAAGACGAGCTCATCGCCACAGCCCGGCGCTATCAGGACGAGATCCAGGCATTCATCCGCGAAAGGGAGATCGTCACCCTTCCCTCAGACGCGCAGCCCACCGTGCGCGAGACCCCCGCATATGCGCGCGGCGGCTTCGCTTCGATGAGCGTCCCCGGGCCCTTCGAGGAGCGGGCCACCGACGCCTACTACAACATCACGAACGTGCTTCCCGAGTGGACCGATGACCAGAAGCGCGAGCACCTCACCTACTTCAACTATCCGGGGCTCCTCGGGATCACGGTGCACGAGTCGTTCCCGGGGCACTTCGTCGATTTCCTCTACCGTCCCCGCGTCGAATCGAGGGTGAGGAAGGTGTTCAACTGGGGCTCGCTTTCGGAAGGATGGGCGCACTACACCGAGCAGATGATGGTGGATGAGGGGCTTGGAAACGGAGATCCCGCGATCCGCCTCGGGCAGCTCCGGCGCGCGGCGCAGCGCCATGCGCGGTGGTATGCCGGGCTCGAGATGCATGCCTTCGGAGAAGGGGTGGAAGGCGCCACGGACCGCTATCAGGAGATCGCCTACTTTGCGCGCTTCCCCGCGCTTCAGGAGGTCGAACGCGGCACGCGGAACCCCACCTATCTCTACTATGCTCTGGGAAGAATGCAGATCCTCCAGCTTCGCGAGGACTACCGCGAGTACCTCGAGGCCCAGGGCGAGACCTTCTCGCTCCGGGATTTCCACGACCGCTTCCTCCAGATCGGGCTTCCGGTCGCGCTTGCCCGACAGGTGCTCATGCCGGGGGACGAGCGGGCGTCGATCCGGTGATAGGCCTCACCCGCCCCCGCCCCGTGTCCGCACCGGGAAGGGAGGCCGGGTCCGCTCGACCGGCGGGTTCGCCCGGAGCTCCTCCAGGATCACCTCGATCGCCCGTTCGAGCTGCGGATCTCCCCCCGCCGCGACCGCGGCGGGCCACTGCTCGACCTCGATGTCCGGCGGCACCCCCTCGTTCTCGATCCCGAAGCCCTCTTCCTCGGTCCAGAAGCCGAGGTTCGGGGCGGTCCAGGAGGCGCCGTCCAGGGTGGGGGGTGTGCCCAGGATCCCGACCAGCCCGCCCCAGGTGCGCGTGCCAATGAGGGGGCCGAGCCCCCGCCGGCGGAAGGTCCACGGCATGTAGTCGCCGCCGGATCCGGCCCACTCGTTGATGAGCATGACCTTCGGCCCGAAAATCGCTGCCTGAGGTGCGTGCAGATCTTCCCCGTAGCGGAGCGCCCAGCTCGAGGCGTACTCACGATCCAGGAGGTCGATCACATAGTCGGCGAGCTGGCCCCCGCCATTGAACCGCTCATCCACGATGATCGCCTCGGCATCGGACTGCGGGAAGAAGTAGCGCTTGAACGCCTCCCACCCTCCGAACCCGGTGTTGGGCACCCAGACGTAGGCGACCCTCCCGTTGGTGGCTTCGCGAACCCGGCGGGCGTTGTCTTCGAGCCAGCTTCGGAGCCTCAGGTTGGCATCACCGCCGAGGTTGGTCGGCACCACGGTCAGCGTCCGCGATCCGGATCCGTTGGCGTTCGGACCAACCGTGATCTGGACCTGCGCGTCGGCCCTCTGTTCGAAGGGGGCAAAGGGGTTGTCGCGCGCGGTGAGGGGCCTCCCTTCGACCTCGAGCAGGTACTCGCCATCCACCACGTTCATCCCGGGTTCGGCGAGGGGTGCACGGAGCCCCGGGTTCCAGTTCTCTCCCCGGTAGACACGGGTGATGCGCCAGCGCCCGTTTACCGCAACGAGATCGGCCCCGAGGAGCCCGGAAGGCACGGTCTCCGCGCTCCGGATGAAGTCACCGCCCCCGCCACGGCTGTGCCCTACGGCAAGCTCGGAGAGCATCCAGCTCGTGACGCGGTTCAGATCCGCGCGGGTGGAGAGGTCGGGGAGGAAGACAGAGTACTTGTCCCACATGGCGTTCCAGTCGGCCCCGTGCATCCCGGGGTCGTAGAACCAGTCCCGCTGCTGGCGCCAGATTTCGCGGAGCATCTGCGCCCACTCGGCCCGCGGATCCACGCGGATGCGGATGTCGGCGGTGGCGATGCGCGTCTCGCCGGCGTTGACCGGAGGCCCTGCCGGCGCGATGTGGAAGGTCTGGCCCGACTGGACCAGGAGCTTCTTTCCGTCTGCGGAAACGAGGAAGCCACCGGCTGGCGTAAGCAGAGTGGTTTCTTCTCCGTCCGACAGGTTCCACCGGCGGAGGCTCGGAGGGCCCCCCGCCCCCCCGCTGCTCCCCCTTCGCAGGTAGAAGAGCTGCCCCTCGGCGCCGGTTGCGAGCGCGGTGAACCACCCGGAACCGACTCCAAGGGGCACGATCCGCTGGGAAAGGTCGTCCCACTCCACCTCGATGTCCGCGTCGTCGGCGGACGCGCCTTCGGCCGGAGCGTCGGAGGAATCGCTCTCCGGAGCCGGGGGTGCTCCGGCACCGGGCTCCTCGTCGCTCTTCGGCGCCAGAGGCGAGGGAAGCGAGGGATCGAGGATCGCCATGTAGAGGGTGCCGGTCGCCTCGGTGTCGTTGTTCGACATGTCGAACCAGGACTGGACCGGCCCGGCATCCGTGGAGGCGTAGAAGTAGAGGTACTTCCCGCTCCGATCGAAGACGGGGGAAGTGATATGGCCCAGGGACGTCTCGATCTCCCTCGAGGTGAGGGTCTCCGTGGACCAGACGTACAGCCGACCGATCGCACTGCGATCGTCCAGTGTGTATGCCAGCCATCGGGAGTCGGGGGACCAGGCGTGATTGATGTTGACCAGGGGTCCGAAGACCGGCTGCGAGCCGACCGTCCGGACCTGGCCGCTTTCGACGTTCAGGACCTGCACCGTGAGAGCGTTGTCCCTGAAGCTGATCCAGGCGCCATCGGGTGACCACTCTGGGTCAGCGTAGAAGCCGGCTCCCGGGATCGGATAGCTGCGTGCCTCGCTCAAGTCGCCAGCCGGGGCGATGTGGAGTGCGTACTCCCCCGACGCATCCGAAAAGAACGCGATCCGGGCGCCATCGGGGGACCACGCGGGCGAGCGCTCGTGAACTCCGGAGGTCTCCGTGAGCACACGGACGTCCCCGTCCTCGGCGGGCACGGTCACGATCTCTCCCCGCGCTTCGAATACCGCCCGGGCGCCGGTGGGGGAAATTCCGGCCTGCTGGATGAAGTCGGCTCCCTCGACCCAGCGGACCCGGGTCTCGATGAGGTCCGTGGTGAGGCTGACGTCGAGCCTGGCGCTCCGGCCGCTCGCGGGGTCGAAGGTGTGGAGCCACCCCGCCTGCTCGTAGATGATGGTTCCATCCGCTCCGGCCGAGGCCGAGAGGATCGGAAAGTCATCGTAGGTCGTGAGCTGCTCCGGACCCGCAGAGGCGTTCCGGAAGAGGTTGAACTCGCCGTTCCGGTCCGAGAGGAAATAGAGGTCGGACCCCACCCACATCGGAGAGAGGTCGTTCGAGCGCCCCGGCGGCTGGGGGACCTGTTCGACATCGAGATCCGAGCGATCCGCGATCCAGATCCGCGAAGTCCGTCCCCCGCGGTAATGCTTCCACTGCTGCATGGCGGGGGCGGCGGGGGAGTAGGCCACGTGGTCGCCGTCAGGGGAGAGCGAGAAGCCGAACCCATACGGGACCTCGAGTTGTTCGACCAGCCCATCCTCGACCGCAACCGTCCACAACTGCGCCCCGCCATTCGCCGGGAGGCTCCCTCGAAGCGAGGTGAATGCGACTCGCTCCCCGTCTGGACTCCACCCCTGCACCAGATCGCCCGCCGGGTGCCAGGTGAGCCGCTGCGGCGCACCCCCGCGGACCGAGACCACGAAGACGTCCAGGTTCCCGTCGTACTGGCCCGAGAATGCGAGCATGCTCCCGTCAGGGCTGAAGCGCGGGCTGGACTCGTTCCCCGGGTGCGTTGTGAGTCGCCGCGGGGCACTGCCGTCCCGGTTCGCGATCCAGAGATCGCCGTCGTAGACGAAAGCGACATGCTCCGCGCTGATGGCGGGGTCGGCTATCAGGCGGGTGGGCGCCTGTGCGGAGACAGGCTGGTATGCGACGAGGAGCGTCAGGGCGAAAAGGATGCAGGAAAGACCGGACCGGATACCCATCGTGTAGCCCCGGGGAGACGGAGGGAAAGAAGACCGCGCGGCAATCGCGCATGATACGCGGGGCGAGGGTCATGGACAACTTGGAAAGACCCGCCCGCCCCGCGGGGATCCGCTTCCCGACCTCAGTTCCCCCAATCCCCCGGCCCCAGGTACTCCCTTCGGAATTGATGGTGCTGGAGCGCCTCGGCAGGGCTTCCGAGATAGTGCGAGGTCCCGGCCGCACTCCAGAGGATGATGTCGGAAAGCGCGAGGAGTGCGCGCGCATCGTGCCCCGAGGTGATCACCGCGCTGCTCCGCTCGGCGAGGGTGCGGAGCGCCTTCCCCACAAGCTCCTGGTCAAGCGGTGCGATCCCGACCAGCGGTTCGTCGATGAGAAGGACGGAAGGGGAGCGGGCCAGAGCCAGTGCCGCAGAAACCCGCATTCGTTCTCCCCCGGAAAGCACATCGGAACGGCGATCCATCAGGGACTCGATCCTGAGACTCTCGATCGCTTCCTCCAGATGCTCCGCCCCGAAACGGGAGGTGAGTGCAGAGAAGTGGGCTCGCACCGACCGACCGCGACAGAGGAGCTGGTTCTGGGGGACGTACATGAGACCGCCGCGGGCGAGGCGCGCGAGGGTGACCCGCTCCCGGACCTCCCCGTTGAAGGCGATCACCCCATGATCCGCCCAGAGCACCCCGCAGGCGATCCGGAAGAGGGTCGTCTTCCCACTCCCGTTTCGACCGAGAAGCGTGGTGATGCGCCCCGCCTCACCCCAGAGTGCCGCGGAGGAGAGCACCGTCCGGCCTCCGAAGGACTTCCCGATCCCCTCGGCCCGGAAGAGCACCGGCCCCATCGAACGCGCCCGGCTATCCACGGATCCAGGCCCAGAGGAGGAACTCGAACCCGCCGCAGAGGAGGGTGATCAGCCCGAGGATCTGCCAGAGCGAAACCCCCAGATTTGCGAGGAATACGTTCTCCCGGTGAAGGCGGAGGTCCGCAAAGACAGCCCCCGCAACGAACGCCGTGATCCAGAGGAAGCGAAGGGGGGAGAAGGCCAGCCCTTCGAGGAAGGGGATCTCCGCGAAGGTCCCGAGCGCCGCGGTCATGAACCGGAGGAATGCCCACACCAGAACGGTCCGGACCACGATGGATCCGAGAAAGGGAGAGGGGGGGGAGAAGGTGAGCACGATGGGTTTACGGGGGAGGGGGGGGTGGGGTTCCGCGCGGGGGGATTTTGGGGGTGCTGGCGGGAATGGGGGTGGGGGGTCGATTATGGGGGGCGTTGGTTGGGGGGAGGCCGGAACCAGGTGGTCATCCGATATCTCTTTCAAGAACCGAGGTCCTGAGGATCCAGAGACAGGGAAGTCCATCGCCTGAGAACGGAGGGGTACAGGTGCTATTCAGGCAGAAAGAACTGACCCGCATCAAGGCCGGCGAGATAACGGTTGCATTCCGAAAGTGGCGCCGACCAACGGTCGTGGTGGGAGGGTCCCTGACCACGTCCGTCGGGCTTCTCCAGATCGATTCAGTTGACCGCATCGAGGCGAGGGAGATCACGGACAGAGACGTGATTCTGTCCGGATCCTCTCATATTGATGAGCTGCTTGCAGAGCTCAACAAGCGCTCAGTAGGGGAGCTGTTCCGGATCCGGTTTCGCCTCAAGGGACCAGATCCGCGCATCGACCTTCGAGGGGACACCGAGCTCACGGAAGCGGAATGGAAGGAAGTGCTGGGTCGTCTCAATCGACTGGATCGAGCGAGCCGGGTCGGCCCATGGACGAAGGCTACGCTGGAGGTGATATGCGAGCGCGAAGGGATCCGGGCCGGAGACCTGGCTCCGATGGTAGGACAGGAGAGAGCACCGTTCAAGCTGAACGTCAGAAAGCTCAAGAACCTCGGATTGACGGAGAGCCTTGGGACGGGCTACAGGATTTCGCCACGGGGTGAGACCGTTCTTGAGAGGTTGAGGGATTCGACGAGGTGAGCGATGAAGAGCGAGTATGACTTCTCCGGGGCGAGAAAGAACCCCTACGCCAAGCGACTGACGCAGCGCGTGACCATCCGGCTGGATGAACCTAGTGCTTTGGAGGGGAGGGTTGACTTCCGCCCACTTCCTGGCCCCCGGCCCTACGGTCTTCCGAGAGGGTAGGCCCCTAACCGAGAAAGGATGGCGCCGTGTTCGATCGTGCTGCTGACACCCGCTGCCGGACGATGGCCTTCGCAGCTCTTGAGGGTTTGGTCGAGATGCATGGCGACGTCCTGCCTCGATCGATGTTGTACCGCGGGTTCATGCTAGATGGGCAGAGGGTCCCATTTGTGAGCCCGAAGGGCATCTTTAAGCCGAAAGTGATGAGCATCCCCCTGTCCATCACGACGGTGCCCAGCGGTCCCTACGACGACGGCTTCGACGACTCACGCTTCCTGCACTATCGGTATCGGGGAACGGATCCCTTCCATCCTGACAACGTGGGGCTGCGTTTCGCCATGGAGGAGCAGCTTCCGCTCGTATACTTCCACGCAGTTGTGCCTGGAAAGTACGTGGCTGCATGGCCGGTGTTCATCGTCGGGGACAGTCCGTCTCGCTTATCCTTCGAGGTACAGGTCGACGATGCAGAGCACACGGGGCTGGGGAGAGTGGAATCGCTCATGATCGTCAAGGACGGCTCTACCGATGCGAGGCGCGAGTACGTTACCTCGCTTGTTCGCCGCAGACTCCACCAGCGGAAGTTCCGCGAGCGGGTCCTTTCCGCGTACCGGAGGGAATGCTCGTTTTGCCGCTTCCGGCATGAGGAATTGTTGGAGGCGGCACACATCACGCCCGACTCGGATCCACTGGGCGAGCCTGTCGTGAGCAATGGCCTCTCACTATGCCAACTGCATCACGGAGCCTTCGATCGTCACTTCATTGGTGTCCGGCCTGATCATCGGATCGAGGTCCGCAGCGATCTCCTCGAAGAGGTGGACGGTCCTACCCTGGTTGGGATCCAGAGTCTTCATGGCCGTCTCATTGGACTGCCCCGGAGCCTGGGCGATCGGCCCTCCGTGGAAAGGCTCGAGAGGAGGTATCAGGAGTTCATGCAGCAGAGCAACCGCGCTTCATAGGGAAGGCCGTCGGCCCGAGATCCCTCAGGATCATGGAGCAGCGGGTCCCGTCGTGATGCCAAAGCCGACCTCAGACATTCAGCCCCTCACCGCGTTCCGTGCCAACGTAGCCTCATTCGTTGAACAGGTCCGAGAAACGGGGCGTCCGCTCATCCTGACGCAACACGGCAAGAGCGCCGCTGTTCTCATGGGGGTTGCAGAGTACGAGGCGTTGGTTGAAGAGATCGAGGTTCTCGGGGATATCCACCTGTCCCAGCGCGAACTCGCCGGAGGAAAAGCAATCCCCCACAACGAGGTCGTCGAGGAGCTTCGCGAGCTGGTGAGGGGCCGAGCCGTCGAGTAAGAGCCCCTCGGCAGAACGACGGGGTTCGCGGGACCGGCTCATCGATCCCTGGCGCGGTCACACAGAGCCTTCTGCCTCGGCCGCGGTTTCGATCGCCTCCCGCAGCACGGCTTCGAGGCTGAGTACTTGTCCTTCTCACGGTGCAGCGGCGCAGGGCATTGGTGGTTCGGTTGTCCGGGACGCTTTCGGGTGAAGCCACGAATCGGATGATCGAGAGGGTGCAGGCCGGACTCGTCCCGCTGGAAATCGAGGAAGAGGAAGAACCTGTAGAGGAAGGGACGGAACCCGCGAAGGCGCCGGACGAGTCTCCCGAGGAGTCCAGGGACGACGCCCCGCCCACCCCGCCGGAGAACTTCCGACTTCGGGTCCACGTCGCGGCTGAACCGGGGATGGAGGTCCTCCCCTCCGTCCTCTGCGCCCCGAGCTTTCTCAACCGGGCGCAGATGGAAGTGCGTATCAGTCGCGCGTTTCGGGACCTTCAGCTGTCGGGTTATCCGTTGGAAAGGGCCGTGGTGGATGTCTTCGTCGATCAGAGGGGACGCCCGGGTGAAGTCAAAATGACCGAGTCTTCAGGGATCCCTCAGGTGGACGGGCGCATTCAGGATATCGTGAACTTCGCCCGATGGGATCCCGCGACGATAGATGGAGTGGCTCGCGGAGTGTGGGTGCGGTTTCCGGTCACGCCCAGATTTCGGGATGAGGACTGAACTCGCGCCCCATCCCCCACCTCGATCTTTCCGCACCCTCCCTCCCTCCCCATCTTCAACCCATGCCTTCCCGACGCCTGCCCCCGACCCTGCTCGCCCTCATCCTCGCCACCTCCCTCTCGGCCTGCGTCGGTGACGCCGATCCGGCCCCCGATGCCCCCGGAACCGGTGTCACGGCCTTCGTCGGTGCCACGATCTGGGACGGCACCGGTGCGCCTCCGATCCGGGATGCGGTTCTCCTCGTGCACAACGGCCGCATCATGGCCGACGCTCCCTCGTCCCGCGTGCGCGTGCCCACCGGAGCGACGGTCCACGACCTGTCCGGCTACTGGATCATCCCCGGGCTCATCAACGCGCACGGCCATGTGGGGCAGGCCCGTGGGCTCGAGTCGGGTGCGTCGGCTCACACTCGCGAAAACATCCTGGAGCAGCTCCTTCTCTCGGCCCGCTACGGGGTCACGACCGTCGTCTCGCTCGGGGAGCCCGGATACGAAGGGGTCGCCGTCCGCGATGAACAGGACCACTCCGGGCTGGACCGGGCACGCCTCTTCGTGGCCGGAGTCGTGATGGACCCCCATACCCCCGAGGAAGCAGCCGGGCAGGTGGCGGAACGCGCCGCGGCCGGGGTGGACTGGGCGAAGATCCGCGTCGACGACGGGCTGGGGCAGGGGGAAGCCATGTCCCCCGATGCCTACCGGGCAACGATCGAGGCCGCTTCGACGGCCGGGCTCCCCCTCACCGCGCATGTCGTCTACCTGGAAGACGCGAAGGGGCTCATCCGCGCTGGCGCCGAGGTGCTGGGGCACTCGGTGCGCGACCTTCCCGTCGACGAGGAACTCATCGCGCTGATGCGTGAGAGCGGGAGCTGCCTCCACCCCACTCTCACCCGCGAGGTATCCACCTTCGTCTACGCCTCCCGCCCCGACTTCTTCGACGATCCCTTCTTCCTGCGAAGCGCGGATCCCGACGTCCTCGCCGCGCTGGAAACGCCCGCCGTCCAAGCGCGCTACACCGGACGGGCCGCCGACTGGTACCGCGCCCAGCTTCCCACCGCGGCGGCCAACATGGTGGCGCTCCACGAGGCGGGGGTGCCCATCGCCTTCGGCACGGACAGCGGCCCGGCCGCCCGCTTCCAGGGGTATTTCGAGCACATGGAGCTTCAGATGATGCAGGACGCCGGGATGTCGGCCGAAGCCGCACTCCTGTCGGCCACCTCGGTGGCGGCGGATTGCATGCGCCTGGAGGGGGTGGGCCGCCTGATCCCCGGAGCCTGGGCCGATTTCCTGGTTCTCCGGGCCGATCCTCTGGCTGACGTCCGCAACCTGAGGGAAATCGAGGACGTGCGGGTGGCGGGGAATCCCGTGCGTGATGCACGGTTCGGAGGTGGGGACGAGGGGACGCCCTGACAGGCATAAACCAAGGGTAGATGGTTCCTCGCCGTTTCAAGTGGGGCCGCGCCGCAACCGGCATGTCCCGGAGGTGATCAAGGACCATGCAGCGTCCGCGTGCCATCGCCAGCCTCCACCGACTCGGATCAGCGAAGGGTGCGGCGATCTTCCACTCGTGACGTACTGTGGCCACCACTGGTACATCGACCGCTGTGGGGACGGTGGATATACCAACGGTGGATCCAGGCGGACTCACGAGTGGA
>JBGTMU010000235.1:0-5002 GCA_041743405.1 Longimicrobiales bacterium
CCACGCCCAGCATGGCGAGGTGACGCTCGACGCGACCGTGCTGCGGGGCACAGTGGACTCCGCGCGTGCGTTCCAGCCGGGGAGACTGGTCGGCGCGGAGCTCGGCCTCGGCGTCCCCTTCCTCGTCTGGACACTCACTCCACCGCGCGAAGGGATCGAGAAGAAGCCCGGATTCGGGGAACTCGGCCGCGGGCGAGTAAAGTTCGGCGCCCGGCTGACCGCAGGGTGGGGCGGACTGCAGCCTATCAGGAAGCTACTCGTCCCTGAGCGCCACCACCGGGTCGATGGTTGTCGCCCTCCGGGCTGGAATCCAGCTCGCGAGGAAGGCCGTTCCGGTAACCGCAAGGGCTACCTGCGCGAATGTCGGGACATCGACGGCCTCGATGTCGAACAACACAGCCTGGATCGCGCCTGTGGTCGCCAGTGCACCGACGATCCCCAGGGCAACACCAACAAGGGCAAGGAGCAGCCCTTGCTTCACCACCATGCCCCGTACTGATCGCGGGGATGCGCCAAGCGCCATGCGCACCCCGATTTCCTGCTGGCGCTGCGTCACGCTGAACGCGAGCACGCCGTAGATGCCGAGGGCACCAAGCGACAACCCGAGCACACCAAAGAGCGCGAAGAGCGACGCCAGCAGCCTCGGACGAGCCACCGACTGCCCCAGCACGGTCTCCAGCGACTCGACACGGGTAATCGTCTGTTGCCGATCGACGGTCCAGATGGCCTGCCGCAAGGCGTTGGCCACGTCGAGCGGGTCGCCGAAGGTGCGCACGACGATGCTCATGCGATTGCGGAAACTCTGCATGATGTGAAGGTAGACGGCTGGCTCTACCGCTTCGGCCGCTCCCCCCTGCCGCACATCACCCACGACACCCACAATCGGAATCTCCAGTTCACCAAAGAGCAGTACCCGGGTCAGGGCATCCCCGCCTCCCAGTATCCGTCGCACGAACTCTTCGTTGACGATGACCACCAGCGGTGCCCCGGCCCGATCGCGCTCGTCGAACACGCGGCCGTTGCGCAGCGGGATCCGCATGGCGCGAAAGTAGTCGCTGCTTATCTGGTGGTATTGCGCCAGCGGGTCGTCGCCCAGAGCGTCGCCTGTACCCGCGACGACGACCGGCGAGATCTCTCCACGACCGATAGTCGGGAGGTCCCGAATGGCGCCGACGGCCTCGACTCCCGGCGTGGCACGGATCGCACTCAGAACATCCTGATACAGTTGTTGACTGACCTCGCGGGATTCGCGCGCTCCCAGGCTTGTTTCGACATGGAGAGCATTGTTCGGTTCGAAGCCCATGTCGACGGCCAGGAGGCGAGTGAAACTCTTGGTCGTCAGCGCTGCCATCATGACCAGCACGACGGCAAGCGCCACCTGCGTCACGACCAGCGCGTGCCGCAACCGCGTACCTGCGCCGACGTTCCCGCGCCCTCCCGCGCGCAGGGCGCTCTCAAGGGACGTTCCTGCCGCGCGGATGGACGGGGCCACACCAAAAATCAGCCCGGCGAGCACGGAGATACCGAGGGTGAAGGCGAGCACCGTGCTATCCAGACCCAGATCGATCGTGCGCGGGATCATGGTTCCGTGTGTTGCGACTATCTGTATCAACCAGTAAGCGAGCAGTCCCCCAAGCACCCCACCCGCCAGCGCCAGAGCCAGGCTCTCGGTAAGCAGTTGCCGTGTGATCCGCCACCGCCCGGCTCCAAGCGCCGCCCGGACCGCCAGTTCGCGCTGGCGCGAAGTGGCACGTGCGAGCAGCAGGCTGGCAATGTTCGCACAGGTGATGAGCAGCACCAGGAACACGGCACCCATCAACAGGACCAATGGGCGCTGCACATTCCCGACCATCGATTCGCGCAGCGACATGACCGACACGCTGTTCCATCCGGCGTTCTCGGGGTAATCGCGTGAAAGTTGCGATGCCAACGAACTCAACTCGTCAAGCAGTTGAGCCTGTGTCGCGCCGGGTGCGAGCCTGGCAATGACACTCTGAAAACGCGAAGCCCGTGCGCGCCCGATGCTGGTCGAGTCGAACACCGACAACGGAATCCAGACATCGAGATCGCGGTCGGCCGGAAATGCAAAATGCTCCGGCATGACGCCGATCACCGTGAACGCTTCTCCGTTGAGCTGAATCGCTCGACCAAGCATTCCCGCGTCGGCTCTGAACCGCGTGCGCCACGTGCCGTACCCCAGCACTGCCACCCGATTGCGACCCGCAAGCTGATCCTCGCTGCCAATCACGCGCCCCAGGTAGGGAGGCGTCCCGAGCGTCTCGAAAAAGCCGTCCGCAACGAGCGCCGAAGACATGCGGACCGGACGTTCATCGCCTGTATAGTCGACGCCACTCAGTCCATCGGCATACCAGTAGGCGCCCATGGATTCCGCCGTGCGACTCTCCCGTTTCCAATCGCGAAAGTCGGGTTCGGAAACCAGTCCGCGGGTGGCCCCGCTCGACGGGTTCACGTGCCAGACGCGAACGAGGCGGTCAGCATCTGCAAAGGGCAGCGGCTCAAGGAGAACGGCACGCACGACACTGAAAATCGAGGTGTTGGCGCCGATGCCCAGCGCGAGGGTCAGCAGCACGATCAGCACGAATCCTGGAGCGTTTCGGAGTGACCGCAAGGTGTAGCGAAGGTCCTTCCCGATTTCATCGATGCGTGCCATCCGATTGCCCTCCTTCTGGCGCCTGAGGTCCTGCAGTCCGCAGTAGTTCCGCGTGAACTCGATGTCGCCAAATCGGCGACGCGCCTCGAGTTCGGCTTCCGTGCGACTCCAGCCATTCGCCTCGAGTTCGCCCGCGACCATGTCCAGATGAAAATCGAGTTCGGCTTCCACATCCGAGTGCGCGCGCGCACGCGAGAGGAAGGGGAGGCGAAATCCGCTGCGGGGCGAGGTCATCCCACGATCAGATCAGGGAGTGTCAAGTACCAGGAAGAGCGCTTCGAAATAGCGCCGCAAGTCGACCACTTCCCGCTGCAGATGTCGTCGGCCAGCCGTCGCAAGCGAGTAGAACCGCGCTCGCCTGTTCGTTTCGGACACCCCCCATTCGGATTCCACGAGCCCTTTCCTTTCAAGGCGATGCAGCGCCTGGTAGAGCGCGGCATCTTCGACCACGAGCGTATTCCTCGCGCGCTCGCGGATCCAGACGGAGATGCCGTACCCGTGCATCGGCGCCCAGACGAGCGCTTTGAGAATGAGCACGTCGACGGTGCCCTGAAGCAGTGGCAGTGGTTCAGTTGACGGGGGTTTCACGATACCTCACCGGGTTAGTACTCACCATGTGAGGGGAACATACCCCTGGCACTATGCTTCAGCAAGGGGGGAGCGCAGAAGCGCGAGAAAGCGGCGCTCCACCAATCTCAGCTCACGCGTCTCCTCGGCATCGATTTCCATGAGGAGCTTCGGGAGCGTTCCGTCCAGATACGTATCCAGCAGGAGCGGATGTACGTAGAACTCCCTGCACACGGCGGGCGTGTTGCGGAGCGTTGCCGAGACCAGGCCCAGGACCCGGCCCACGTTCCTGCGCCGGTCGGATTCGCTGGAAGGAGGGGGGAGTTTTTCGAGGGCAAGGAGCGCCTGGACACTGCCCACCCAGGTGCGGAAATCCTTCGAGGTGATGTCGGCGCGTGAAACCCGGCGAAGGTAGTCGTTCACGTCGTCGGCAGAAACGGCGTGTCGTCCGGCATCCTCGTCGATGAACTGGAAGAGCTCGTGGCCGGGGATCTCATGACATGATTGCAGGAGGTCAGCCAGTCCGGGGTCGGAAAGGCACACCTCGTTCGCCTTGCCCCCTTTCCCCCGGAACCGGAAGCAGACCTCATCGTTCTGGAACGCCACGTGCCGGCGGCGAAGGGTGGTAAGGCCGTACGACCCGCTGCTTCCGGAAGTCGGGTTGCCAATGCGGATTCCGGTCAGGTCGAGCAGACGTACGAGCAGGGCCATGACCTTCTCTCGCGGCATTCCAGGCCGCCGAAGGTCCCGACGAACGCGCCGTCTGATCCGTGGGATCACACCTCCGAACGCCGCCATTCCCTGAAACTTGTCGTGGCTTCGCACCTCCATCCACCTGGGGTGGTATCGGTACTGCTTCCTCCCCTCCGAGTCCCGGCCGGTGGCCTGAATGTGCCCGTCGAGGTGGGGGCAGATCCAGACCTCGGTCCACGCCGGGGGAATCGCGAGGGATTGGAGTCGCTCCTTCTCCGGAGCGGATTCGATCAGGTCACCGGAGGCTCTGTGATAGCTGAAGCCACGGCCGCGAGCGACCCGGGTGATTCCGGGGTCTCCCTCCACTACATACCTGAGGCCCGCGGCCAGAGCCACCTCCTCGGAGGACCGTTCGCTTTCCGTGCCCTTCGTCGTCTCCATGCTCCCCGACCGGTTGATCCTGGTTCCTGGATGAGAGTGAAGAGACCCCGGACGACCGGGTGAAGTGCCAGTGGTCCGGGCGTCCATGCCCTGTCGCCCTCGCCTTCGCGTCTACCTGTGTCGAGCAGTTCACGGTCGACGACTCGGGGACTGCGCGGGCCACCAATCGGCGTAGTTGCCGAGCGGCCTTCGAGGGCGAGTCGTTAGAGAAGCATGATTCCTAAAAAGATCATGATACTTCTCTTTTAGAGAACGATCAGTTATACTGTCTCCCGGGTAACCGATCCCCCAGCCGGAGCCGAGAATGAACGCATCCCCCGAGTCCCCCTCCGACCTCTTCCTCAGCTACAGCCGTCAGAAACTCATCACGCTTCTCGTCGTAACCCTTGTCGTGGGAGCGGTCGGCCTCGCCCTGGTCGTAACCCCGTCCGGTCCCGCATGGCGGTCGATGGCAGACGTGTCCCTCGTGGTCGTTGCGCTCGTGATTCTCGTGCTCGTACAGTTCGCGGTCCGCGGGCGGCGGTGGAGCCCGGCGGCCCCGGAAGTGCAGGCGGCGATGCGCGACGAGTGGCTGGCCGCGAACGTGGAACGCGCGAACCGGGGCGCGCTCGCCCTGGTACTCCTTGCGCA
>JBGTMU010000236.1:0-2934 GCA_041743405.1 Longimicrobiales bacterium
CCCTGGACGTCAACCCGGCCCTCGGAAGCGGCCGGGCCGCGCGCAGACGCCGACCGCGTCACGCCCCGGTGTCCGAGGGAGTGCCCGGGAGCAGAAGCCGCGCGATGCATCCCCTCCCCACCCTGCGGTTCTCCAGCGTGAAGGACCCGCCATGGGCCTCGGCGATCTGCCGGATCAGGAGCAGCCCCACTCCGGAGCCCTGTGGCTTGGTCGTGAAGAAGGGCACGAAGAGGTTGTCCCGGTCCGCGATCCCCGGCCCCTCGTCCTCGACCGTCACCTCGACCCCCGACGCCGCGGTCCCGGACCATGCAATCGTGACGCCGCCTTCCGTCTCGAGGGCCGCATCCACCGCGTTCCGCACCACGTTGATCAGGAGCTGCTCGAGCTGATCCGCATCCGCGTGGAGCGTGAGGTCGGGGCCCGGGCGCACCTCGACGGGAAGTCGCTGTTCGAGGCGAGCGACCTGCGCTACCCATCGACCCACATCCACCGGTTCCAGCGTCGGGGGAGGGAGTCGAGCGAGAGCGGCGTACGCCGCCATGAACCGGCGGAGCGCCTCGGCCCGCTCACCCACGATGTCCAGCCCGCGCCGCGTGTCTTCCTTCCAGTCCCCCGGGAGGGGATCCTGGTCCAGGAGTTTCGCCAGGCTCCCGGCAATCGAGTGGATGGGCGCGAGCGAGTTGTTGATTTCGTGGCTGAGGACCTTCACCAGCCGCCGCCACGCCTGCCTTTCCTCTTCCCGCAGAGCCCGCGTGAGGTCCGAGAGGACGAGGAGATGGTGCGGCCTTCCGGCCTGCCGGAAGGTGCTGCGCCGGAGTTCCCACCGTGCCGACCGCCCCGGGAACGAGCCCTCGAAGCTCCTCGGCGATTCCCCCTGCAGATAGGGCGCGAGCCCCAGTTCACCGGCCGTGCGACCCAGCAGCTCTTCCTCCCCGGCTGCCAGAAGTCGCGCACCGGCGCGGTTCAGAAGCTGCAGCCGCCCGAATTCGTTGAAGGCGAAGAGTGCGACGTCGATTTCCCGCATCACGCGGTTCAGCAGGACCGTGGCCTCGAGCACGCCCAGGCGCTGGCCCCGGAGCGTCTCTCCGAGCGCGTTGATCTCGTAGTGAACGAGTCCGAGCGGATCGGCCGGATCGGCCTCCCTCGCGCGGATGGAGAAGTCGCCCTCGCGCAGCCCACCCAGGAGGTTGGAGATGGTCCGGAGCGGCTGGACCACGCGCTGCCACGCCGCCAGGGCGAACCCTCCCGAGAGGGTCACGACCACGAGCGTGAGCGTCCACTTGAGGAGCGGGGGGTGGTCCGAGGTCCAGAGGCCGGTCATCGCCAGGAGGGCCCCGGGGATGATCGCGCCGAGGAGCATGAGCAGGACGCGCCGCGGATACCCCCCCCGTTTCACGCGAATCCGAAGCCGTGGGGGGCGCGCGCTGTCCTATCAGAGACCGTAGCGCTCGAGTCGACGGTAGAGTGCACTCCGGCTGAGCCCCAGCGCTTCGGCGGCCTTCGAGACATTTCCATCCGAACGAGCGAGCGCCTTCCGGATGAGCAGCCGCTCGGCTTCCTCCAGCGTGAGTTCATCCAGTCGTCCTCCCGGTTCGGTGGGGTCCCGGAGACCCAGGTCATCCGGGGTGATCCAATCCCCCGGGGCCAGAAGGACGGATCGCTCGACGCAGTGTTCCAGCTCCCGGATGTTCCCCGGCCATGCATGTCCGAGGAGCGCCGCCATCGCCTCGGGATCGAACCCCTCCACGGCCGTGCGATTCCTTCGCTTCTGTCGCTCGAGGAAGTGGGTCGCAAGCGCCGGAATGTCTTCACGTCGGTCCCGGAGGGGCGGAAGCGCAATCTCCACCGTGTTCAGGCGGAAGAGCAAGTCCTCCCGGAAGCGCCCTTCCCGGATCTCCTCGGCGATGTCCACGTTCGTGGCCGAGAGCACGCGCACGTCGACCCTCCGGGTCCGCGACGATCCCACCTTCTGGAACTCCCCGGTCTGGAGTACGCGGAGCAGCTTCGACTGGTGCGACGGGGGCATGGTGCCGATCTCATCCAGGAAGAGCGTCCCGCGGTCGGCCAGCTCGAAGGCGCCGTCCCGGTCCGTGCGGGCATCGGTGAATGCGCCCTTCACATGTCCGAAGAGCTCGCTTTCGAAGATCCCGTCGGCGATCGCACCTGCGTTCACCGTGATCATGGAAGCGGGGGCGCGCCCGGACATGGCGTGGAGCCATCGAGCCACGACCTCCTTCCCGGTCCCGTGCTCCCCCGTGATCAGTACGTTCGCCTCGGAGGGCCCGACCCGTTCGATCAGGCGAATCACCGGAGCCATTGAAGGCGCGCGGGCCACCATCTCCGGGAGCCCCTCCCGCCGGAGGGTGAGGTTCTCTCCCTCAAGGCGACGCGACCTCCGAAGAGCCTGACCCAGCTCGACCTGCGTTCGCATGGTGGCCAGGAGCCGGGTGTTGTCCCACGGCTTTTCGATGTAGTCCCGCGCCCCGAGCCGCATGGCTTCCACGGCGCCGTCCACGCTCCCCCACGCCGTCATCACGACGACCGGGATGGCTGGATCCATGGCTCGAATGCGGGCGACGAGGTCCAGCCCCTCGCGCCCCGACGTCGTGTCGCGTGAGTAGTTCAGATCGAGGAGGACGGCGTCGAAGTCGCGCTCGGAGAGGGCAGCCATGACCTTCCCCGGTGAATCCACAGCCACCAGCTCGTAGCCCTCGCCCTTGAGCAGGAGCCGCAGCGCTTCCAGAATCTCGGGCTGATCGTCGGCCAGCAGAACTCCGGGAGGGGGCGGGGTGCCCGCCCCGCTTCCCGTCGCTCGGCCCGCCGGAACGCTCATCGTGCCGCCGGACCCCAGGGAAGGAACGCGACGCCCGACGCGAGCTCGAGTTCCGCGACCCCACGCAGGGTGGCAAACCGGGCGACGATGGCCTGTCGCTG
>JBGTMU010000237.1:0-4730 GCA_041743405.1 Longimicrobiales bacterium
CCGCACCTCTCGAGCGCGAGGACTCCTGTTCTATCGCCTGATCCAGCAGGCCGTGGAATCGGATGCCGTTGCCTACCACCGCGTGCGCGGCGGCGACCACAACCGGTAGTACCTAGGGGAGCGAAGTGGATACCCGCTTCCTCGGAAACAACAAGTCCGACGGCGGGATGGGCGACGACATGGCGAACCTCTTCGGATGAAACCTGACATGACGATCGATCTCGGGGGAGTATTCGTCCCGACCGTGACCCCGTTCGACCCCGATTCTGGAGAGCTGGACCTCGACGCCCATCGCTTCAATCTGGGTCGCTGGCTCGAACACCCCGTTCGCGGCGTGGTCATCGGAGGATCCACCGGCGAGGCCGTGCTGCTGGAGAGGGAAGAACGGCTGGCGCTCGTCGAGGCGACGCGGGACGCGCTCGATTCCGGGCGTCTTCTGGTCGCGGGGACGGGGGCGGAGTCGACCCGCGGGACGCTGAGACTCACCCGCGATGCAGCCGGGGCCGGGGCGGATGCGGCGCTCGTGCAGCCCCCCGCCTATTACAAGGGGGCGATGAGCGTGGAGGTGCTGCGCGATCACTACGTGGCGGTGGCTGATGCGTCTCCGATCCCGATCATCCTCTATCAGGTCCCGCTCCGTTTCTCGACCCTTGAGCTCGCCACGGAGCTCGTGGCCGAGCTTTCGGAGCACCCCAACATCGTGGGTGTGAAGGACTCGCGGGGAAGCCTCGACCTCCTGGCGGAGTACGTGACCCGATCGGAGCGGGGCTTCGAGGTGCTCGTGGGGAATGGCGCGAAACTCCTCGACTCGCTCGAGATCGGAGCCGTGGGGGGGATTCTCGGGGTAGCGAACCTCCTTCCTGGCGCGTGCGCGAGGCTCGTGGCGGATTTCCGATCGGGTGAGAAGGAGGAGGCGGCCCGGGCCCAGGAAGAGGTAGCCCCTGCGCACGAGGTAATCGTGGGTGGAATGGGAGTTCCGGGTGTGAAGCGGGCTCTCGACCTGCTCGGGTATCGCGGGGGGAATCCGCGCTCTCCCCTTCGCGCGCTTCCCTCCGAATTCGATGCGCGGATCCGGGGCGTTCTCCCGGGGCTCGCGGTTTCGATTTCTTGACAGCCCATCCCGATTCCGGGTAGCTTTGAAAGAGGATTCAGCGGTCAGAGCCCATCCCCTCGGGGAAGGGCTCTTTTCTTGTCCGGAAGAGGAGTGCATTCATCGTGGTCCAGCGAGCTGGGGACGGGCGCTGCGTGGTCGTGGTCGGGTGTCAGTGGGGCGACGAAGGGAAGGGAAAGATCGTCGACGTGCTGGCGGAAGACCGCGACGTCATCGCGCGCTATCAGGGTGGGGCGAACGCGGGCCACACGGTCCACGTGGGGAAGGAGGAATTCATCCTCCACCAGATCCCATCCGGAATTCTCCATCCCGGCAAGCGGTGCCTTCTCGGGAACGGGGTCGTACTCGACCTGATTCAGTTCTTCCAGGAATACGACGCCCTGCGGGCGCGGGGGATCGACCTCGAGGGGCGGGTCGGCGTGAGTCGGCGCGCGCACCTTCTTCTCCCCTATCATCGCGTTCTGGATCGTGCGGCCGAGGCGGGGACGCAGGAGAAGATCGGTACCACGGGAAGGGGGATCGGCCCCGCCTACGAGGACAAGGCTGGACGCCGTGGAATCCGGGTTGCGGATGCAGCCTCTCCGGATCGGTTCCGGGAGCTCGTGGACCGGGGTGTCGAGCGTGCGCTCAGGAAGCTGGGGCGGGCCGGTGCCGACGAGATCCAGGTGCTCCTCACGGGCATCGAGGCGTCGCACGAACTCAGAGAGCGGATCCTTTCCCTTGCGGTGGATACCGGTCTCGAAGTGGACGAGGCCCTCCGCCGGGGAGAGCGGATCCTCATGGAGGGGGCGCAGGGAACGGCGCTCGATCTGGACCACGGGACGTATCCCTTCGTGACCTCTTCGAACACGACTGCCGCCGCAGCGGCCACGGGGATCGGAGTCGGCCCGACGCGGATCGACGGCGTGCTGGGCGTGGTCAAGGCCTACACGACCCGGGTGGGAAATGGGCCCCTTCCCACGGGATTCGATCCGGAGATGGATGAGCGGATGCGGCAGCTTGGGGGGGAGTTCGGGGCGACCACCGGGCGGCCTCGCCGGTGCGGATGGTTCGATGCGGTCCTTTCCCGGTATGCGGCACGGGTGAACGGGCTCACTTCGCTGGCCGTCACGAAGCTTGACGTGCTCGATACGCTCCCCGAGATCGCGATCGCCACCGGCTATCGGACCCCGGAGGGAACAACTTCGGACTTTCCGGCCGACACCTTCAGCCTGGACCAGATCGAGCCCGTGCTTGAGATGCACCCGGGGTGGGAGGCTCCGACCACCGGCGCCCGCTCGCTCGCGGAACTCCCGGCCAACGCCCGACGGTACCTCGAACGGATCGAGGAGGTGACTGGCGCCCCGGTCGAAATGGTGTCGGTCGGAACCCGCCGCGATCAGATCATACATGTGGAGTGAAGCGGCCTTCCGTGCCTTCACTTTCGCGGCCCCGCGCATTACCTTCAAAAGCTCTGCGCCCGTCATGACAGACGGTGCGTCGGGCGAAACCCGATCCGTCGTGGCCCATGTTCGATGAGCTGAGCGAAAAGCTGGATTCCGTCCTCGGACGCTTCCGGCAGCGCGGAGTCCTCACCGAGCCCATGATCCGCGACGGGCTCCGGGAGGTCCGAAGGGTCCTCCTCGAAGCCGATGTGAACTACCAGGTCACCCGGGAGTTCCTGACCCGGATCCAGGAGCGGGCGCTGGGCGAGGCGGTGCTTCGCTCGGTCTCACCCGGTCAGCAGATCGTGAAGATCGTTCACGACGAGCTGGCTGCGCTCCTCGGCGAGGGGAGGCCCACGATCGCATGGGCCGCGAACCCTCCCACGGTGATTCTGATGGTGGGGCTGCAGGGGTCCGGGAAGACGACGACCGCCGGCAAGCTGGCGCGGCGCTTCCTCCGGGAAGGGCGTGAGCCCATGCTCGCGGCGTGTGACCTGGTCCGCCCCGCGGCGGTGGATCAGCTCACCGTGCTGGCGGAGAAGATCGGCGTGCCGATCCATGCCGGGGAGTCCGGGGGTGACCCGGTAGCCACGGCCGGTGCGGCGCTCCGGAAGGCAACCGAACTGAAGAAGGCGGTCCTGATCGTGGACACCGCCGGGCGCCTCCAGATCGACGAGGCGCTCATGGATGAACTCGGGCGCATCCGCGATGCGGTTCGCCCGCACGAGATCCTCTTCGTGGCCGATGCCATGACGGGGCAGGAGGCGGTCCGGATCGCCGAGGGGTTCGACAAGGCCCTCGGGGTAACCGGGATCGTCCTCACGAAGATGGACGGAGATTCCCGGGGAGGAGCAGCGCTCTCGATCCGGGGCGTGGTCGGCAAGCCGATCAAATTCGTGGGTGTGGGAGAAGGGTTGGACGATCTGGACGCCGCCGACCCGGAACGGTTGGCGGGCCGGATCCTCCAGCAGGGCGATGTGGTGGGGCTCGTTGAGCGGGCGCAGCGATCGATCGATGTGGATGAATCGGCGCGCCTGCAGGAGAAGATGCTGGGAGCCGGGAAGTTCACGCTGGAAGACTTCCTCGGTGCGATGCGGCAGGTGCAGAAGATGGGCCCCCTGGAGCAGCTGGTGAAGCTCATCCCGGGGCTCGGGAAGCGCCTCCCCACCGCGAACATGGACCCGCGGCGAATGAAGCACGTCGAGGCGATCATCCTTTCGATGACGCCCGAAGAGCGGCGACGCCCGGAGATCCTGAACGGCTCGCGCCGGGCACGGATCGCGAAGGGAAGCGGGCGTTCGGTTGCGGAAGTGAACCGCCTGCTCAAGCAGTTCAAGGAAATGCAGAAGATGATGAAGCAGCTGAAGGGGATGCAGGGAATGATGGGGATGATGCCCCGCTGAGCTGACCCTTTGGCACGTCCACCTCAGGGTGGATCAACACAGCCCCGCTCCGACGGGGAAAACGCAGGCTGAACGAGAAGAGAGGTTATGGCCGTTCGCATTCGACTCCGGCGCATGGGCCGGAAGAAGCACCCGCACTACCGCGTGGTAGTGGCCGACAGCACCTCGCCCCGAGATGGGCGTTTCGTTGAGAATCTGGGCTACTACAAGCCCGTGGGAGAGCCCGCTCGACTCGTGCTCAACCTCGAGCGTGTGGACTTCTGGATCTCGAAGGGCGCGGTCCCCTCGGACACCGTGAGGTCGCTCGTGTCGCACGCTCGTGCCGGCGGCGACGAGCACATCGCGGTGGGTGAGGTGGACAACGCTGCGAAGAAGGCGAAGCAGGCCGAGGAGCTGGCCGCGAAGAGGCAGGCTGAGGTGGAAGCCGAAACCGCTGCAAAGGCGGAGGCTCAGGCTCAGGCTGCTGCCGCCGCTGCTGAAGAGGCTGCGGCTGCGGAAGCCGCTGCTGCCGCTGAGGCGTCTGCCGCCGAATCCGCTGCTGCCGCTGAGGCCACTTCCTCTGCCGAAGCCGCTGCCAGTGAGGCTGCTGCCGCCGAGGAAGCCGTTGCCGCTGAGGAAGCTGCCGCCCCTGAGGAGGCCCCGGCCGCCGAAGAGGCCCCTGTCGCGGTGGACGCCGCTGAGGCTGCTGCCGACGAGACGGTCACCGCGGAAGCCGAGGCCGGGACGGCCGACGCGACCCCGGCGGAAGACGCTCCGGCAGCCGAGGCCGAGACCGAGAAGAAGCAGGAGGGC
>JBGTMU010000238.1:0-5317 GCA_041743405.1 Longimicrobiales bacterium
TCGACGGCCCGGGCGACCCGCGCGGATGTCCCGCCCGTGATCGACGGACGTCTCGACGAGGCGGCCTGGGCCCAGGCGCCGGTCCTCGCGGGCTTCATCCAGAATGATCCACGGGATGGGGAACCGGCTTCCGAGCGCACCGAAGTCCGGATCCTCTTCGATGCAGAGGCCCTCTACATCGGCGCGTGGCTCTTCGAGTCCTCGCCGACCGGGATTGTTGCGGGTGAGAGTCGACGGGACGCCAGCCTGAACGAGACCGACGCCTTCCAGATCATCCTGGATACCTATCGGGATGGACAGAATGGCTTCGTCTTCGCAACGACCCCTGCGGGCATCGAGTATGACGGCCAGGTGACCCGCGAGGGTGAGGGCGGGGGGGGCGGGGACAGAATGCAGCGAGGTTCGGGGGGCGGATTCAACGCGAACTGGGACGGAAGCTGGACTGTGGCGGTCACCCGCGACCAGGAGGGATGGTACGCGGAGTTCCGGATACCCTTCTCCACCCTCCGGTACGCGGGCGGAGGCGAGCAGATCTGGGGGATCAACTTCGGGCGGAAGATCCGGCGCAGGAACGAGGAGTCGTTCTGGGCGCCGATTCCACGCCAGTTCAGCCTCTACCGGGTTTCCATGGCAGGAACGCTTTCCGGCTTCGAGGCTCCGACCCGCCGCACCGCCACAGTGACGCCGTACGTTCTCGGCAGCGCGAACCGCACCTTTCCCGGCTCGGGGAGCACGGACTTCTCCGGTGACGTGGGGGGAGACGCGAAGATCGGGCTCGGGCCGAACCTCACTCTCGACCTCACCCTGAACACCGACTTCGCGCAGGTCGAGGTCGATGACCAGCAGATCAACCTGACCCGGTTCAGTCTGTTCTTCCCCGAGAAACGGCCCTTCTTCCTGGAGAACGCGGGCACCTTTTCGGCGGGCACCCCTCAGGCGGTTGAGCTCTTCTTCAGCCGACGCATCGGAATCGAAGGCGGACGGGAGGCTCCGATCGTTGCGGGCGGGCGGCTCACCGGACGGGTGGGAACCACGACCTTCGGACTTCTCTCCGTTCAGGGCGGGGAACTCGCAGAGCCGGATCCAATCACCGGCGTCTCTACCGTCTGGGCACCGGCGAACCACTTCTCCGTGGCCCGTGTGATGCGCGATCTTCCCAACCGCTCGCGCGTGGGATCGATCCTCGTTTCCCGGCTGAACACATCCGACACGGACGATTACAACCTCACCTACGGGGTGGACGGGAGGTGGGGGATCGGCGACAACGTCACCCTGGACGGGTACCTGGCCCGAACCGCCACGCCGGACGCGGAGGGTGGGCAGTACGCCGGGAGCCTCAACTTCTCCCTGAACACCCCGGACTGGCGGGCCGGCCTCACCTACCGCGAGGTCGCCGAGGGTTTCAACCCGGAGGTGGGCTTCCTTCCCCGCTCCGACTACCGCTTCCGCTCGGCCACCCTTCTTCGCACCTACCGGTTCCCGCAGAGCTCCTGGTTCCAGGAACTCCGGCCCCACATCAACTACCGGGAGCACCTGGATCTGGAAGGGTTCACGGAGACCCGGTGGATCCACATCGACAGCCATTTCGCCTTTGCGAACGGGGCCTTCTTCCAGCTTCCGGCCGTAAACCTCATCCGCGAAGGGTTGAAGGAGCCATTCGAGATCTCCCCGGGGATCGTGATTCCACCCGGCACCTACGACAACTTCGAGTGGGGCTTCGCCTACAACACGGATCGGAGCGCACCCATTTCGGTGGAAGGGCAGATCGATCTCGGGGGGTTCTATGACGGATCGCGGAAGGGGGCGGGGACGACCCTCAACGGGCGATTCAGCGACGCCTTCCTGACGAGTCTCCGATACCAGTACTACGACGTGGCTCTCGAGGGGGGCGACTTCCAGACGTCCCTCGTGAGCTTCCGGGCCGCGTATTCGTTCACCCCCCGTATCTACCTCCAGTCGCTCATCCAGTACAGCGATCAGTCGAAGAACCTCTCGAGCAACGTCCGCTTCGGATGGCTGAACACCGCCGGCACGGGGCTGTTCATCGTGTTCAACGACCTGGAGCACAGGGGTTCACTCGAGCGGACGGGCAGGGACTCGGGGCCTGTTGAGCGCACGGTGATTGTGAAGTTCACCCGGCAGATGAACCTGATGGGGTTCTGAGGGGGGTCAGTTCGACAGGGTCTTTCCCTTCTTCCGGTTCGCCAGCCAGCGATCCAGGCTGAAGCGGCCCGGGCCGATCAGGACCAGCCCGAGGAGTACCCACAGGTTCTTGAAGGAGTGGGCGGGGGTCCCCTGACCCGTCACGAAGTGGTTGCTCGTAGCCACGAGCATCACCATCCCGAGGAGGAGCGCGGCGGGCCGGAAGAAGAGGCCGAGCACGATGCAGAGCGCCCCCACGGTTTCCGCGAAGGCGGCCAGAAATCCGAAGACGAGCGGCGCAAAGCCGATTCCGAGGCTCTCCGTTGCAGAACCGAGCCCGGTCCACCTCTCCGGGCCACCCGTGATCTTCGCCCATCCGTGGTACCAGATGAAAACGAGTCCGAATCCGAGGCGAAGGAGAAGAAGGCCGTGGTCGCGGTATCGATCGAGCGAACTCCAGATCATCGGGGGCCCTGGGTAGCGTAACGTGAGGGTGGGGGGAGTGTGGGGCTACCCAGGACCGCGGGGGAGGTTGCGGCCCCCTTGTCGATCCAACCCTTCCGGCCGTTCGCCCGTCCTACCGGAAAGAGCGCGATGCCGGCGCGCATGCGACCTTGATCCGGGATCGTTCGCCCACCCCTCATACGGAGCCACTCATGGCCGAGCTGCTGTCCAACGTCCGCTACGCCGTGCGCGGTCTCAGACGCGCGCCGGGCTTCGCACTCGTCGCAGTCCTGACGCTGGCGCTCGGCATCGGCGCGAACAGCGCCATCTTCTCCGTGCTGAATGCGGTTGTGCTGCGGCCGCTTCCGTACGCGGAGCCGGATCAACTCGTGCGGGTCGCCAGCAAGTTCCCGGGTCTCGGATTCGAGAAGTTCTGGATCTCGCCACCGGAGTTCTTCGAGCTGAAGGAACGCGCGACGAGCTTTGCATCGTTCGGAGCGTACCGAACGGGCACGGTCAGCATCGGTGGCTCGGATGCACCGCTGCGTGCGACCTCGGCCATATCGACGCACGACCTGTTTGAGACACTCGGCGTGCCTCCACTGATCGGACGGACGTTCCCGGAGGAGGCGACGCTACCGAACGCGGAGCCCGTCGTCGTGCTCTCGTACGAGGTATGGCAGAGTGCGTTCGGAGGTGACGCGTCGATCGTCGGTCGCGGCATTCAGGTGAATGGCAACGAGTCGGTGGTGCTCGGTATCATGCCGGCCGGCTTCGATGTGGCGGATGCTGGAGTGCAGGTGTGGGTGCCAGCCACGCTGGACCCATCGAACCGGCAGAACCGCGGCTCCCATTTCCTCGACGTCGTCGGACGCCTGCGTCCCGGCGTGAGTCTGGAGCAGGCCAGCGCGGAGATGGCGACGCTGGTGGCACAGTGGGCGGAAGCGAACCCCAGCGCGCACGTGCCCTCGACCGAGGGTCACCCGATCTTCCTGACGGACCTGCACGAGGACCGCCTCGGCAATGTCCGGCCCGCGCTGGTGCTGCTGCTCGGTGCGGTCGGATTCGTGCTGCTGATTGCGTGCGCAAACGTGGCGAACCTGCTGCTGGTGCGAGCGGAGTCCCGCCAGAAGGAGATTGCGGTGCGCGATGCACTCGGTGCGGGCCGCGGCCGGCTGCTGCGTCAGTTCCTGGCAGAGGGTGTGGTGCTGTCGCTGATCGGCGGTGTGATCGGCCTGCTGCTCGGTTACGTCGGCGTGCGTCTGCTCGTTGCGACGAACCCGCGGGGCATCCCGCGCGCCGTCGAGATCGGCATTGACGCGAACGTGCTGCTGTTCACGCTCGGCGTAGCGGTGCTGACCGGCCTGCTGTTCGGCCTGGCACCGGCGATGCACCTGGCACGGCGCGGCATGGCCAGTGCACTGCGCGATGCCAGCGGCCGTGCGACTGCGGGCGGGAGCCGATTGCAGGCGCGCAAGGTGCTCGTAGTGGCGGAAGTCGCACTCGCGGTCATCCTGGTTGTCGGATCGGGGCTGTTGCTGCGCAGCTTCGCCGAACTGCAGCGCGTCGACCCCGGCTTCGAGTCGGAAGGCCTGCTCTCATTCCAGTTGTTCCTGCCGCCGGCGACGTATGCCGATGCGCCGTCGCAGGTGGCCTTCTACCAGCGCACGCTCGGGCGGCTGGGATCCCTGCCCGGCGTGACGGGCGTTGCGGCGATGAGCGGCATGCCGCCGCGGCGCGAGGTGAACGCGAATGACACGCAGTTCGAGGGGATCGAACCGACGCAGGACGGCCCTGCGCAGAACGTGGATTACTACCAGTTCATCACGACGGACTACCTGGCGACGATGGGGATCGGACTACGCAGCGGCCGCGGCTTCGCACCGGCGGACGAGGGCGGGGCGCCCGTGATCCTGATCAATGAGCGGCTGGCCAGCATCTTCTATCCGGACACGGACCCGATCGGCCGACGCATGCGCCCCTGCTGCGGCGATGGCACTCCGTGGCTCACGATTGTGGGCGTGGTCGCGGACGTGAAGCAGGGCGGTCTCGACGAGCAGACGGGCACGGAGATGTACTTCCTGTACCCGCAGGTGGCGTCCGCGCTGGGCTTCGTGCCGCGCACGATGAATGTTGTCCTGCGCACGTCGCGAGATCCAATGACACTGGCTCCGGACGTCCGGAGCGTCGTGCGCGAGCACGACGCGACGCTGCCGATTGCGAACCTGTCTACAATGGATGACGTGCTGTTCGCGTCTGTCGCGCGGCCCCGGTTCATCACACTTCTGCTGACGGTATTCGCGGCAGTGGCGCTCACTCTCGCCGCCATCGGCACGTACGGCGTGATGGCGTACACCGTGGCGCAGCGCAGGCAGGAGATCGGCATCCGGATGGCGCTGGGCGCGGAGTCGTCGAACGTGATGCGGATGGTCCTGTCGCAGGGCTTCGGAATGGCCGCCATCGGGCTGGTCGTCGGCATGGTCGGCGCGTTCGGTCTGACGAAGCTGATGTCATCGCTGCTTTTCAATGTCAGCGCGACGGACCCGGCGGCCTTCCTGAGCGGGCCGCTGGTCCTGGCCGTGGTCGCACTGCTGGCGTGCCTGGTCCCGGCGCACCGCGCCACGCGTGTTCACCCCGCGAGTGTGCTGAGGCAGGACTGAACGCCTCGTCACCGGTGAGACCGCTGAGGATCGCCCTCCCCTCGGCGTCCGGATGGAGGCACGCGGGCGGA
>JBGTMU010000239.1:0-5704 GCA_041743405.1 Longimicrobiales bacterium
GATCTGCCAGTGAGGGGAAGGGTGCGGGCGCAGCCAGGGGTAGCGCGACGCGTCCGAACGCTGATTGCGTCCGGGCTCGCCCTCTGGCTCACCGGCTGCGCTCCGGTTGGCCCCACGCCGGATCCAGCTTCCCCCTCGCAACCGCCTTCCCCCATCCTCACCGACGAACCCGACGCCGCCGGAAGCCGGTGGGTGGAAGAGACCCTCGCTTCCCTCTCCCTCGAAGAAGCGGTGGGCCAGCTCCTCTTCCCCTGGATCCCCGGCGGATACGCGGCCGAGGACGATCCCGAGTTCCTCGAGTCGGTGGAGTGGGTGGAGCGCTGGGGGATCGGCGGGGTCGCGATCTCGATCGGAACGCCGCACGTCTATGTTGCGAAGCTGAACGCCCTGCAAGGCCGAAGCCGCCTTCCCCTGCTCGTGACCTCTGACTTCGAGAACGGGGGGCCGGGGATGCGGATCCATCACTCCTACGCCCTCCCGTCGCTTCTTCCCCAGGGCGGAGGCACCTCGTTTCCGCCCACCATGGCCCTCGGCGCAATCGGGGATGAGGCCGTGGTCGAGACCTTCGCCCGCATCACGGCCATCGAGGCGCGGCGGGTGGGGGTCCATGTGAACTTCGCACCCGTTCTGGATGTGAATTCCAACCCCGAGAACCCGATCATCAACACCCGGGCCTTCGGGGAAGACCCTGCGCTCGTCGCCCGGCTGGGTCGGGCCTACATCCGGGGCGCTCGAGCCGGAGGGGTGTTCACTACCGCGAAGCACTTCCCGGGGCATGGTGACACGCGCATCGACTCGCATCTCGCGCTCCCCGAGGTCACGGCCGACCGGGCTCGGCTGGATGCGGTGGAGCTGATCCCCTTCCGGGCCGCGGTAGAAGAGGGGGTCGACGCAGTGATGACGGCGCACGTCTCGCTGCCCGCGATTCTCGGCCCCGGTGCTCCACCCGCCACCCTTTCACCCGAGTTCATGACCCGCATTCTCCGGGAGGAGATGGGGTTCGAGGGGCTCCTCTTCACAGATGCCCTGAGGATGGGCGCCATCACCGAGGGGTATGGGGCGGGGGAAGCCGCGGTGCTCGCGCTGGAAGCGGGCTCCGACGTGATCCTGGTTCCGGCGTCGGTACCTGGCGCAGCGCGGGCGCTCATCGAGGCCGTGGAAACGGGCCGGGTGAGTCGGGCCCGCATCGATGCCTCGGTCCGGAGGATTCTCGTTTTCAAGGCCCGGGCCGGGCTGCACAGAGAGCGACGGGTCGAACTGGAAGGGATCACTCAGATAGTAGGCCAGGCCGCGCATCGTGACTTCGCCGACGAGGTAGCCGAACGCTCCCTCACCCTTCCCCGGGACCGGGACGGCCTCGTCCCCCTCCAGCGGGAACTCCACCGCAGCATCCTCTCGATCACCTACGCCCTTCCCTCCGATCTCACTGCGGGACGTGAGTTCGACGCCCTTCTCCGGACGTATCTGCCCGGGGTGGTGAGCCTCCGCGTCGCACCGGAGATGGGCGAGGAGGAGGGAGCCGCGGTGATGGATGCGGCCCGCTCGGCGGATCTGGTGCTGGTGAATGCGTACGTGCCTCCCCGCGCCGGGGCCGGGTCGGTGGCGCTTCCCGAGGCGGTCCTCGACCTGATCCGTGCCCTCCAGGAGCGGCATCCGACCGTCCTCGTATCCTTCGGAAACCCCTATCTCCTCGCGGCACTTCCGGAGGTGGGGAGCTACCTCCTTGCGTGGGGAGACCGGGAGGTGAGTCAACGGGCGGCGGCGCGTGCACTTGCCGGTGCGACCGCGATCTCCGGACGCCTCCCCATCACCCTCCCGGGGCTCCACCGGATCGGGGAAGGGCTCGAGCGGGCGGCGGACCCCGCGATGGCGGCTCTGGAAGAACGGCGGGGGGATGCGCTGGACGAGGCGGGGCTCGTGCGCGGGGGCGGGGCGGAGCCTCAGGCGGATTCGCTCTCTTCGACGCGGACGGATCCCGACCCTCGGGGCGACTCCCTCTCCCCGGCTGGGACCGATCTCAGTCCACCGAGTGCCGCAGGGGACCCGGCTCCCCCCGCATGGGAGCGGCTTCGGGTTTCGCCCATGGAAGTCCGACCGGAGTCCGTCGGGATGGATGTCGACGCTCTCGATGCCCTCGACCACTATATCGAACGGGCGATCGCGGATTCGGTGGCGCCCGGAGTGGCTCTGGCGGTAATCCGACGCGGACGTGTCGTGCGCCTCCGCGGGTACGGCCGCACCGACTGGGATCCCGCCGCTCCCGCCGTGACGCCCTTCACCCTTTTCGACCTTGCTTCGCTCACGAAGGTCGTCGCCACGACCACCGCTGTTGCTCTTCTTCTGGAGGAAGGTCGGCTCACCCTGGAAGACCCGGTAGTGCAGCACCTTCCCGAGTGGGGCAGGGGCGATCCCCGGAAGGCGCGGGTGACCCTTCTCGATCTCCTCATCCACCGCAGCGGGCTTCCTCCCTTCCGCCAGTTCTTCCTCGGGAATCGGAGCGAATCAGCGATCCGGGAGGCCGTCTACGACCTCCGGCTGGATGCGGATCCGAACAGCGTCACGGTCTATTCGGACATCGGGTTCAAGACGCTCGCGTGGGTGGTTCAGGCGGTGTCGGGCGAGCCGCTGGATGTGTTCCTGGATCGGCGCGCGTGGGCTCCGCTCGGGATGACGGATACGCGGTTCCTTCCGGATTCCGCCCTCCGACCCCGGATCGCGCCCACCGAGCTGGATGAACGGGGAAGGGGGTATCTGATTCACGGAGAGGTCCACGACGAGAACGCCTTCGCCCTCGGCGGAGTCGCGGGGCATGCCGGGCTCTTCTCCACGGCCCAGGACCTGGCCGTCTTTGTCCAGGCGCTCATGGGCGGAGGGTCCATCGCCCCTTGCCGCCACGTCGCGGAGAGCGGAATCCCCTGCGGGGCCCGGAGCCGGATGGGCGAGGGGCGCCTGATGGGGCGGGGAACCGTCGAGCGCTTCACGCGCCGTCACGCCCCCGGGGAGAGCCGCGCCCTCGGATGGGACACCCCTTCCGGGCGTTCGTCTGCCGGGGACTTCTTCCCGGCCACGAGCTTCGGGCACACCGGCTTCACGGGCACTTCGATCTGGGTGGACCCGGAGGCGGAAGTCGGCGTGGTGCTCCTCACGAACCGGGTGAACCCCACGAGGGCGAATGACCGCCACATCCCCTTCCGCCGCGCGGTCCACGATGCGGTTGCGGCTGCGGTGGCCGATCGACCGCTCCTGAGACGGGAGCCGGGGCCGCAGCCGTAGGCGGATCTCCCTTCTTGGTATAGAGTTGGTGATTGCGAGTCTGGAAGGCGTCTGGAAGGCGTCGTGATCTCGAAGCTTGAGTGGAGTCGACTCGGGGACTCGGCTCTTCCCGGAGCCGGGCATCGTGACAGGGAACGGGATCGCCGCCCCCCTTACCGCACCCACGGCGGCGACGGCGGACCCATATGGAATACCAGCCGATACGGTGGCTCCCCGCCGCGGTCGAGATAATAGACGAACAGCTTGTGCTCTTCATCGAATCGCAGCCGCCATATCCGGTGCTCGGCGGGTGGTGTCTCCGTCGTGGCGTTGACGTCCGGGAAGCTCTGGAAGCCAGCGGTCCCGTCGTCCGATGCATGGCCGCCGAACCTGGACGCCTCGTATTCGGTGCCGTTGGGCTGGAGATGCCGGTGGAAGAACGTCGGCCGATCGCCAACGATCCGCCCGAGATGTGCAAGCCAGCACGAGCAGGAGTAGATTGGGGACATGAGTTCACGTCCCCTTGATACGACCCAAGCCGCATGGTCTCGGTATGAGGCCGTCCTGGACGGGATGGACGGACCGGCTCGGTTTAACGCCGCCGTCGAACTGAGCGAAGCCGTCCACGAACTTCGCCTGGCGGGGATTCGCTCGCGTCACCCGGCACTCAGCCGAAAAGAAGCGGTGGCCTGCCTGGTGGCGGAGGACCACGGGGTGGAGCTGCCCCGCCGGAAGTGAGTCTTCCGGCCTTCCTGCGGAGGGTCGTGGAGCTCCTCGATCAGGCGGGGGTTTCGTACATGCTGACGGGCTCGCTCGCGGCCGCATATTACGCTGTGCCCAGGGCGACTCAGGACGTTGACGTCGTAATCGAGACCGAGCCGCCCGGGCTGGATCGTCTGGTGCAGGGTCTCCTCTCGGCGGGTTGGTACGTGGATCGCGATGCGGCTATGGAAGCGTTGAGTGTCCGAGGTCAATTCAACGCGATCGAGCCCGAGACCGGCTGGAAGGCCGACTTCATCGTGCGGAAGGAGCGCCCCTTCAGTCAGGAGGAGTTCCGGCGGCGAGAGCGGATCTCCCTTCTTGGTGTAGAGTTGGCGATTGCGAGTCTGGAAGATGTCGTTATCTCGAAGCTCGAGTGGAGTCGGCTCGGGGACTCGGCTCTTCAGCGACATGACGTTGTCCGGCTCCTGGAACGTACCGGATCACGCCTGGACCGCGCGTATCTGACCGAGTGGATCGCGCGGCTGGGTCTCGATTCGGAATGGCGGGTGGCTCTGGCGCAGGCCAGGGTGGCGCCAACTCAGGATGGAGGTGAGCACGAGTAGATGGAGCTCGGGGTCATCGATGGCGTCCGGGAGGCGTCGGGCGGTGGAAACCATCCCGACCTGTCCGGCGCGCCATCACGTCGCAAGCAGGCCGGACAGCAGCGTGGCGATACCGAGGAATGACATGAAGCCTGCCACGTCCGTGACCGTGGTCAGCAGGATGGATGAGGACTGGGCAGGATCCTGTCCGACGCGGGTGAGCAGGATCGGCACGACGGCGCCGGCCACGCACGCGATTGTCATGGAGAGGACCATGGCGATGGCAATGACGATTGCCAGCCCCTGGCTGCCGCTCCAGACGTAGACACCCGCGGCCGTGACGGCGGAGATCGCGACTCCGTTGATCGCGCCGACACTGAACTCCTTGACCAGCAGGCGCGGCCACTGACGCACCCCGATCTCACGCAGTGAAAGGCCGCGCATCGTCACGGCCAGTGCCTGGGCGCCGGCGTTGCCGGACTGTCCGGCGACGACCGGGAGCAGCACGGCGAGTGCGGTGAATTGCGCGATCGTACTCTCGAACAGACCGACGACGGATGCGGCGAGGAACGCGGTCACGAGGTTGATATTCATCCAGAGCAGTCGTTTGCGGACGGCGAAGTGGACGGGAGAGAGCGCTCGCTCCTCTTTGCTGACGCCGACCATGAGCTGGAGGTCGGCGCTCGATTCCTCCCGCGCCGCGCGTACGACGTCACGTGCGCGGACGACGCCAATGAGATGGCCGTGCACATTGAGTACGGGCAGCTCGTCAAGGTGCTGGTCCTGGAGGATCTCGACGATCGAGTCGCGCGGATCGATTGCGGAGACTGCGGCGCTGATCGGCTGGCTCAGGTCGCCGAGCCGGCGTTCCGGGTCGGCGAGCGCGAGATCCTGGATCTCGACCGTGGCATGCGGCCGCTGCTCATCGTCAACGAGGAAGACGGTTCGGAAACCTCGCGTGTGCGCGGCGCGAAGCTGTTCGAGAGCCTGACCGGCGGTGGTGTCCGTGCGCAGCGCGGCAACATGTGAGTCCATGAGGCCGCCCGCGCTGTCGGCCGGATAGGCCATGAGCCTGCGGAGATCGTCGGCGACCTCGCTGCCGACACCCGCCAGGAACCGCTCGCGCGTCGCGTCGTCCATGCGCATCA
>JBGTMU010000240.1:0-17674 GCA_041743405.1 Longimicrobiales bacterium
CCTTCCTTCGCCTGCCTCTCCCACCGGTAGAATGTCGTCGCATCCACCTGATGACGCCGCAGCACTTCCGCCACCGCAGTGTTCGGCTGCCGCGCCTCCTCCAGGATCCGCAGCTTCTCTCCTACCGTGTACGCCCGCTTCTTTGACATGCTCGCCTCCGTCGTGGTCTGAGGCCCCCCTGGCCGCTTCCCTCCTCCGAAGCCAAACTGTCACTTCCTCAACCCGTCGAAAAGTCCGGTTTGGGGTGAAGCACTACAGCGGCCAGGTCGTGGCGGGCGGCACCCTCGGTCTCACGCACCGAGAGGGGCACGGGTTCGTGGCTCACTTCCCGTTCGGGGCGACCGCGCTCCCGAATTACCGTCGTTGTCGTCGGGCGAGGGTAGTCATTCGGAAGGTCGGCGCCCGAACGGATCCCGGGAGCCGGGGGCTCGGGGAACTCGGCGCGCAGCGGCTCCACAAGCTCATCCGGCACCCGCCAGGACTCCGCCGGATAGGGTCGGTGGAGGAAGAGGTGAAGGAGGCTCGGCTTCGAGATCTCACCCCAGCGCGAGCGGGTGCCGAGGTCCGCGTCCTTTGCGTGCCTCGCTCGAAAGCGGACCGGGTCGTGCACCCCCCCGCCCTCATGCACCGCTTCGGCCAGCGCCGCCGCCTGGTCCGGGGTGAGCTGCCCCACGACGGTGGCGAGCCGCCCCGGAGCGGTGATCGATACCGCAATCGCCTCCACCAGTTCGGCTTTCCGCTTCGGCCGGTCTCCCAGGACGAGTGCCCCGAAGGCGTTCAGATCCTTGACGCGGTAGCGCTCGAGCGCCGAAGCGAGGGTCGGCATCGGGGTGGGAAATGAGAGTCGACGGGGCATGGGCGGAAGGGGGTTGGAGTAGGTGGCTGAAGGTGCAGCCGCACGACGAGCGGGATGTCCAGCTCGCCCTGCCGGACGCCGTACAGCGCGGAGTAAGTCACGCTGTGGGTCGTGACACGGTCCAGTTCCGACGTGCGGATACTCCTCTGGAACCGCCCCGTTTCGTCGAATGCATCGAGCACCAGCCCTTCGTCGTCGCGCCGGCGCACCAGCAGGGACTTATTCGGCATGGGGATCAGCTCCAAGAGGGGGGGATGCGTGCTCGGCATCCGGCCACTATGGACGCAAACTGGTCGGGCCCCGCCGAATCGTGCGAACCGATCCCTCCGTCAGCCGCCGCATCGACTTCCGCTCTCGTCACGATCCCCATCCCCGGATCGTTCTTCCAGTGACGAACCGGGCCCTCCGCCCGGATCACGCCCACGGCTGAGGCGCTGGAGCGGATGCCGCTACCTTCCGGCTGAGGAGCGTCCGAGATCACGCGCGGTGCGGATCGGGATTCTCATTCAGCTACTCTCTGGAGTCCTTCATGAAACGCGCGTTGTCGGGCGGTCGAGTCATCATGATCTGTGCATCCCTTGCGCTGTCCGCGTGCGAGAGCAGTCCGATGGGGCCTGTACCGGAGCGGCTCCTGAGCGAGGCATGGGAGTGGCAGTCGGCCTGTTGCGGGATCGCGGGCGATGCCCGGACGCCGACGACCGAGGGCTACACCTACGTGCTGCGCTTCCAGGAGAACGGCACGGTGAGGGCAGAACGGGACGGGATGGTCGTGCTGGAGGCCACCTTCCGCGTGCGCCGCGTCGGCCCGACCGACACCGATGACGAATCCGCCGTCATCACCTATGGGGAGCCGCTTCCCCTCGGACCGGGGATCGAACCGGTCTCCCGGCACATGCTGGATCTCTCCGAGGACGGTCGCCTTTCTCTCAGCAACCTGGACGGGTGCGCCGACTGCTTCGGCGACTGGCTGTTCCTGCCGCGCCTGGAGTAGCCTGAGCGCCGGGCTGCACACCGTGGCCGCCTGCACTCACCTCGGATACGGATATCTCTCGAGCCATTCGAGGTCCATGGTACCGCGCCGTGCCAGATAGACCGCGTCAAGTCCAAAGCCCACGACTCGGGCGGGTCCCTCGACCCGGAGGTGATGGATGAGCTGCCCCTCCCGGTCAATGACATCGAACGTCGTGCGATCCGACCCCGACTCGATCTCGAGCTTGACCCAGAGGTTCCCACGTGGGGAGGCCGGGGTGAACCCCCATGCGAAGGCGGGCCTGTGATCAGGGAACCGCTGAGGATCGAAGGTTCGGAGCCGCTCGGTCACCGCCTCATCCGGGATCGATTCCGGGCCGCTTCCGGGGGATCGCGCGATGCCGCCGCCAGGCTGACGGAGGATCTCCTCGACCCATCTCCTTCGCTCCGCATCGTCCACGGGCACCGGAGTGTGTGGGATCGGTGGGCCTGACACCGCCCCGCGCTCGCCGCCTGTCCACTCCACGTGATATTCATCGGCGACGATCCGGGCCACGGATCCGTCCGCGAGGAAACTCCATGCGTCACCTCGAGCCATCGGGACAAGCCCTGAGCCTTCCTGTCCGGGAGCATATTGCATCACGGTCAGAAGCGAATCGGCGCGGCCTGTCCGGGGGTCCCAGCGAAAGAGCGGCGCTCCCCGCTCGAGCCCGTTAGCGCCTACCCGACGGGAGTCGATGTAGAGCCATCCGTCGCCGTCCGGACCCCGTGGGGCGCTGAAACCCGAAAACGGGGGTGGCTCCAGCCCTTCGCTTCCCGTGATCTCACCATCCGCTGAAACCAGGGTGAAGCGCCGCTGATTCGCGTCGTAGACGGCGAACGAGCCGTCCTCTCTCGGGAGGATGGTGGACACGGACATGAATTCTCCCGGGCCCTCACCCCTTCTTCCGAGCCGCTCTACCCTTCCCTCCTGGAGATCAACGAGCGCGAGCACCCTCTCGCGTGAATCGGTGAGCAGCACCCGGCCGTCACCGAGCTCTGCCACCGCGAAGATGTTCGTGAACGCTTCAGAAGAGCGCCCGGTCGGTTCGCCGACTGAGCCTGAGCGAGCAGCGATCCCCGATTCCGCCGAGTCACCGCAGCCCGCCACGAAAAAGAGGAGGGTGGCGACGATAAATCGGCGATGTGGCGACATGATGTTCCATTGGCTGGAGGAGGAGAACGCCCGGCACGCTTCAGCGGGCTACTTCACACCTACATGGGCCACCACGACGTACTCGACGCCATCGGCATCCCGCCGGATCCAGGCCACTCGCCCGCTCGGCCCGAACGCGGCGGGCAGGTCGAGGGTGGGGACGGTGCCAGCGCACCCTCGTGTGATGCGCATCCAGCTCGCGGCGTTGCCCGTGGTGCGGCTCACTGGCCATATGAAGCCCCGATACACGGCCACTGACCGCCGTGTTGCCGCATACCCCGGCGCGTTCACCAGAGGGGAGGCGTCCCGTCATCGCGTCATCCCCGCACCAGGTGCCAGAATGCCCACAGGAGCAGGCCCCACAGCACGAGGAGCACGGCCACGAGCCAGGCCAGGAAAACCAGCGGCCTCTGGATGCGGCGCTCAATGAAGCGGGTGGCCCGCGCTTCCGACGCCACCCGTGTCGGCTCGGGGAGGGCTGCGACCACCCGAGACAGGCCCCAGGGCACGATCAGAAGATCATCGACGAGCCCCAGGACCGGTACGAAGATCGGGACCATGTCGATGGGACTCGCCAGGTACGCGAGCAGCAGGAGCCCCATCCCACGGAGCTGCCAGGGCGTTCCCGGATCCCGCAGCGCGTAGGCCACCACGAGGATCTCCCGTCGGAAGCGGAGGAATCGGGCTTTCAAGGACGGCTCCGGGGTGCGGAGGGCTCGGTCACCATGCTACCTCACAGACGCCCCGAAGATGCGGCCCGCCAGGCCTCAGGAGTGATGAAACCCCTCGTCGTGCCAGCGACCACTACCGCCGATACCAGGGCTCCTCCATCCATCGTCGGTGCATGATCTCCGCAATCTTCAGCCTCCCCTCCTGCGAGGGGTGAACGCCATCGGCCACATAGTCCGAGCGCTCGTAGCAGATTCCGAGTCCGTTCACGACCCCCGTGTCACAGGCCGGGGCCCAGAGATAGGCGCTCCATCCGTACCAGACCCCATCCACCTCCGGGTTCTCGGCGAGCCACAGGTTCAGGGCGTGTCCTTCTTCGTAGCTGAGCGGTTCCCCGCGATTCTGCGACCCGGCGAAGCCGCCGTAGCTCCGCGACGACGTATAGACCGCGACGACGCCCGGGAACCAGTCCCGCACACGGGAAGCGAAGCTCGAGAGGTTCTCCCGGAACACCTGGAAGTCGCTCTCCGGGTGAGGATAGAGGGGGAGAGGCGCGCCGCCCGGCCCGACGGTGAACTGGTTCGCGGCCTTGTGGTGGATCACGCGGACCTGATCGACCCGGATTCCGGCGGCGGGGAGGACCTGCTCTATACAGCGCTCCCAGAGGGTGCCATCGAAGGCCGGATCGATCCAGCGCTCCACCGCATGCCCCCCGACGGCACAGTTGGCTACCCTCACAGCCGGATTCACCTCGGCCCCGAAGCTGCCAGCGAGCTGCGTCCGATAGGCCTCGCACTCCTGCGATCCATTGCTCATTCCCACGCAGACGAGTCCGATGACGCCATCCACCGGGGTCACAGAGGGCGGCGCGCGCTCCGTCAGCCTGAGGGGGAGTCCCTTGTAGTCATCCGGGGCGCCAGCCGCAGTCGCGGGAAGGTGGATGGGGAAGAGAATCCCGTCTCCGGGAGGCATCGGGGGTTCGGCTTCATCCTCCACAGGGGATGAGCACCCAAGGACAAGCCACACGCCAAGCCCGGCCGCGAGTGACGGACGAAACGCACTACCCCTGCGCAAGTTCACCCAGCACCAACTGCTTTACTCCGTCGTCCAGATCATCCAGCGAGAGCATCCACCGCAGATAGTCGCCCTCTGACGCCGCGATCTCACGGAGCCCGCGCCCCCGGTGCTTTCCGCGGCGGAAGACCAGCGACCCGTCGTCCTTTCGCTCGAACCAGCGGTCGAATTCGGTTTCGAAGGGGCGAACTTTGTCGCAGTATTCGTTCAACCCCGTCATGTCCCTGGGAAGATGAGGGTATCGCTCCAACTGAGCCGCGAGGATGGCGGCTGTGGCGCGGATATCGGCCAGCGCGGAGTGCGCATCCTCCATGTCCCGTCCCAGATAGAAACGCACGGCGGCCGAGAGGTCACGGGGTTCCTCCCGATGAAAAATCATCTGCATGTCGATGATCTTCCGGCTCGCGGGGTCGAAGGAGACGCCGGCGCGCTGAAACTCGGCGAGGAGCATGGGGACGTCGAAGCGGCGTACATTGAAGCCGGCCAGGTCACACGGTTCGAGCATCGCGGCCAGGCTCCGGGCATAGGAGGCGAAGGGGGGCTCATGCGCCACATCCGCGTCCGAGATACCATGGATGGCCGTCGTCTCCGCGGGAATCGCGATCCCGGGATTGAAACGGCGAACCCGTTCGGTCACATCGCCATTCGGGGCCAGCCGGATGACGGCCAGCTCGATGATCCGGTCGGTCCCGGGGCGGAGACCGGTGGTCTCCAGGTCGAAGAAGGCGAGGGGGCGCTCCAGGTTGATCTGGAAGGCGGCGGGATCGGGCATCACGCTTCCGGGGTTGAAGGAGGAAAGGCGGACTCCCGGAAAGCTATCCCGGCCGGGGGATCCGGGCCACGGCTGGAGGTCGAAGGTCACAGGACGAACTGACGACAGCAGGACGCACGGAAGCCACAAAAGGAAGATCGACACCCGAATGGAAAAGGACACCCGCCCTATCCCGCATCCCCCTCTCGGCATCATCGGGGGAAGCGCATTCCTGGAGGAACCGGAGTTCATGGATGCGCGCCTCATCGGGGTGGAAACCGCGCGCGGCACAGTCAGCGTCCGCGAGGGGCCCGGCTTCGTCTTCCTCCGCCGCCACGGGGAGCAGGGGTACCGACCCCCCCACCGGATTCCCCATCACGCGCACGTGCTCGCCTTCGAGGCGCTCGGCATCGAGGATGTGGTGGGGCTCGCCTCGACTGGCTCCCTCGATTCCACCATCGCTCCGGGGAGCATCGTGGTGCCCGACGACTACTTCTCGCGGCATCCTCCCCCGACCTTCGCCGAAGACGAGTATCTGCACATTGTTCCGGCGCTGGATCCGGGGCTGCGCAGCTTCCTCCTGGACACGGCCGCTGGGCCACACATCCGGGACGGCGGCGTCTATGCGGAAACCACTGGCCCCCGATTCGAGACCCGGGCGGAAGTGCGGGCCCTCGCTCGTGACGCCTCTCTGGTCGGGATGACGGCGGCTTCCGAGGCGACGCTCTTCCAGGAGAAGGGGATCCGGTATGCGATGCTCTGCGTCGTGGACAACTGGGCGAACGGGGTCGGTGAAGAACCGCTGACGCTGGAAGCCTTCCAGGCCATGCAGGCCGCGAACGGCCGGACGATCCGACACATTCTCCGGGAACTCGTAACGGCGTGGCGGGTGCGGAGAGGGCTCCATTCGGCGGGGAGCCCGACGGGACTCGGGCCAACGCCGACCGTCCCACCACATCCCTCCGACTCTGCATGACACTCCTCATCCGCAACGCGAATCTCGACGGTCAGACCCGGTCCATCCTGATCCGCGATGGCCGGATCGCCTCGATCGATGCCCGGCCCGATACCCCGGCCGAGCGCACCCTCGAAGCGGCGGGCCTTCATGCCTTCCCTTCCTTCCGGAACGGGCACACGCACGTGGCGATGGTCCTCTTCCGAGGGTACGGCGATGACATGCCGCTCATGGAATGGCTCCAGACGCGCATCTGGCCGGCGGAAGGACGGCTCACCCAGGAGGATGTCTACAACGGGGCGCGGCTCGGCATTCTCGAGATGATCCGGAGCGGCACGACGTTTTTCAACGAGATGTACTGGCACCGCTCCGCCATCGTCCGGGCCGTGGAGGAAATGGGGGTCGCGGCCATGGTCGGATGCACCCTCATCGACATCGGCGACCCCGCCGTGCTCGAGGCCCAGAAGGAGGAGATGGCGGGGCTCGTGGAGGAACGGCGGAAAGCCGGCCCCGGGGGGCGGGTGGAACTCGCCCTCGCTCCGCATTCGATCTACACCGTGTCCTCCGAGGTACTGGAGTGGGTGGGCGGCCTCGCGCGCGATGCGGGGCTCTTCGTCCACATTCATCTTTCCGAGACCGAGGGCGAGGTTCAGGGCTGCATTGAGAAGCACGGCTGCCGCCCCGCGGCCCTGCTCGATCGCCTCGGGCTGATCGGGCCGCACCTCATCGCGGCTCATGGGCAGTTTCTGGACGAGGAGGAGTTGGCGCTGCTGGGGGATGCCGGAGCCACGCTCGTCACGAATCCGAGCGCGAACCTGAAGCTCGCGACGGGCGGAATCTTCCCGTATCGTGCCGCGAAAGCTGCGGGGGTCCGGGTCTGCCTCGGAACGGATGGGGCCGCGTCGAACAACAACCTGGACATGATCGAGGAGATGAAGATCGCAGCGCTCCTCCAGAAGCACCGGGAGGTGGACGCCACCGCGCTCCCCTCCGCCGAGGCACTGGCCATGGCGACCTCGACCCCGGCTGAAGTCTTTGGAAGTGGATCGGGGCGGATCGAGCCGGGGGCTCCGGCCGATCTCGTGCTGATCGACTTCTCCGAGCCTTCGACCCAGCCGGTCCACAATCCGGTTTCGACGCTCGTCTATGCTGCGAACGGATCGCAGGTCCACACCACGATCTGCGGGGGACGGGTGCTCATGCACGATCGGAAAGTGGAGATCTGCGACGAGGAAGAGATAATCCGAAAGGCCGTCGAGTCCGCGATGAGGGCCGCCTGCTGAGCGGGAGAGAGCCCTGAGGGAACCCGAGCCGAGCCGGACGGATTCGAGTATAGTGGCGTGGGGTCCGAAGGGCGGGCTCCGTCATCCCTTTCACATGCACCCGCGCCCGGGTGAGGGTGCGCCGAGGAGCCGCCAGACCATGTCAGATCACTACTATGCCGCCCCGGACCTGGCCCGTTTCCCGGAAATCGGAAAGGAGGCTCCGGAACTCGCGCAGGCCTTCTTCTCCTGGTACGGGAAGGTATTCGAGGCCGGGGCCCTCACGGAGCGGGAAAAGGCGCTGATTGCCCTCGCGGTTTCCCACGCTGTCCAGTGCCCCTACTGCATCGATGCCTGGACGCAGGGGTGTCTGGAGAAGGGGTCCGATGCGGAAGAGATGACCGAAGCGGTGCACATCGCCGCAGCGATCCGGGGCGGGGCCTCGCTCGTGCACGGTGTCCAGATGAGAAATCACATCGAACGACTGGGAATGTAGATGGGTGCTTCACTGAAGATTCTCCCGACGCTCCACAAGCGTCAGGATGAGCTGGCCTCCGGGGCGGCGCAGCTTCGAGCGCTCGCCCGGGTTCCGCTCGGCCGATCCTTCGAGGCGTCGCTGGCCGACTCCGGTCTGCTGCCGCTCCGTGCGACGGGGATCGACATCCTCCAGGTGAATGTAGGGAAGAAGTGCAACCAGACCTGCCGGCACTGCCATGTGGACGCAGGCCCGGACAGGACCGAGATGATGCCGGACGAGGTCGTGGATGCCTTCCTCGACGTGCTCGAGTCCACGGACATCCCGACCCTCGACATCACCGGGGGAGCCCCCGAACTGCACAAGCGCTTCGACGAGATCGTGATCCGGGCACGGGCGCTCGGGCGCAGGGTCATCGACCGGTGCAATCTCACCATCACGCGCCTCCCGAACTACAGCTACCTGCCCGAGTTTCTCGGCGAGCACCAGGTCGAGATCACCGCGTCACTCCCCTACTTCAAGGAGGGGCAGACCGACTCCCAGCGGGGCGACGGAGTCTTTCGGCAATCCATCGAGGCGCTCCAGCATCTGAACGAGGTGGGGTACGGGCACCCGGAGACGGGGCTTGTCCTGAACCTCGTGACGAACCCGGTCGGGGCCTTCCTCCCGGGGGATCAGGCGTCCATGGAGGTCAGGTGGCGGCGCGAGCTCCGGCTCCGCTTCGGAATCGAGTTCAACAACCTCTTCACGATCACGAACCTCCCGATCAGCCGCTTCCTCGAATACCTCGTCGAAAGCGGGAATCTGGAAGACTACATGACGCGCCTCGTGAACGCCTACAACCCCGCCGCGGCCGCGAACGTCATGTGCAGGAACACCCTTTCCGTGGGGTGGGACGGAACTCTCTACGACTGCGATTTCAACCAGATGCTGGAGCTGCCGCTCCATGCGGAGGCCCCCCGGACAATACTCGAGTTCGACCGGGCCCTTCTGGAGGGACGGGAGATCGCGCTTGGGCCACACTGCTACGGCTGCACGGCCGGAGCGGGGTCTAGCTGCGGGGGCGCGGTGACCTGAAGCCCCGCGGGCTGGACCGGGGCCAGCGCCCGACGGCGCCCGGTCCCGACCCGCGCGAACCCGCAATCAGTTCGTCGGCCCCTGCTCCCCGAACACGAACTCCTTCGGCGGTTCGGCCCCCAGAAGGTGTGTGACGAAGTAGTCCCACCGGCGGCGCATCATGTAGGGCTCGTTCCCGAAGCCGTGCCGTCGATTGGTCATCAGGATCAGATCGAAGTCCCTGTTCGCCTCGATCAGCGCATCCACGACCAGGAGCGTGTTGTAGGGCGGGACGTTGTCGTCCATCGTGCCGTGGGCCAGAAGAAGCTTTCCCTGCAGGTTCCCGGCCAGGAGCTGGTTCGCCTGGTTGTCATAGTTCGTGGTCCCGTCCTCGTATTCCTCGAGCAGCCCCTGCCACTTCTCCGCCCAGTCATCCTCGTAGTTCCGGTTGTCATGGTTTCCGGCCTGGGAGACGGCAACCTTGTAGAAGTCCGGGTACTGGAGGATCCCCGCGGTCGAGGCGAAGCCGCCCCCTGAATGGCCCCAGATCCCGACCCGGTCCAGGTCGATGAAGTCGTGCCGCTCGGCGAGCTGTCGGATGGTGGTGATCTGATCAGGGAGGCCGTTGTCGCCCATGTTCCCGTAGTACGCCTCGTGGAACGACTTGGAGCGCTGGGGCGTCCCCATCGCGTCCACCTCGATCACGATGAAGCCGAGTTCGGCGAGGGCCTGGTGGTCGCGCCGGGCCGGGGAGAAGGAACGGCTCCCCACGCTGCCGGACTGCGGGCCCGGGTAGAGGTAGTTCACCACCGGGTACTTCTGCCCGGGAACCATCTCCGTCGGGGTGTACATGAGGCCGTAAAGGTCGGTGACGTCGTCGCGCGCCTTCGTGGTGAAGGGGATGGGTGCCTTCCATCCGGAAGCGATGAGCCGTGAGATGTCCGCCTCTTCCAGCATTGTCACCAGGGCGCCATCCGAAGCACGACGGAGCGCGATCTTCTGCGGCTCCAGCGGAGTGGACCATGTGTCGACGAAGTATCGGGCGTCCGGAGAGAGCTGGATTTCGTGGTGGCCTCTCTCGGGTGAGAGGAGCGTCACTTCACCGTTGTCGATCCCGACCTTGTAGAAGTAGTGATGGTACGGGTCATCGTCCTCACGGTGATTTCCGGTGAACCAGATCTCGCGGCTCTCGGGGTCCACATGGCGGACCTGAAGCACGTTCCAGTCCCCTTCGGTGATCGCCCGGCGGGGTTCCCCGGTCTCGAGGTCATGGAGATAGAGGTGACCCCAGTCCGTGCGCTGGGAGTACCAGATGACCTCGTCCGTTCCGAAAAGCACGCTCCAGTTGACGGTGTTGTAGCCGGATTCGAAGAAGGTCTCGACCCGCTCCTCCAGAACATCCCGCACGGCTCCGGTGGCGGGGTCGGTGACCCGCAGCGTGGCCACCCTGTGATCCCGCGACGACGACACGAAGGCGAGCTGACTCCCGTCCTGGGCCCAGTCCACGTCCGAGAACGTGCCACCACAGTATATGTGGTCGCAGTTGGTGGAGCGGTGGGCGTCCGGCTCCATCTCCATCCGGGTGATCTGCCCCGGGTTCTCGGTATCGATCACCACGCGCTCGACCATGAAGGGGAGCGAATCCTCCGGAAGGGGATAGTTGAACTGCTGCAGTTCGGGCGCGCCCACATTGGTCGTGACCAGGTACATCTGGCTCACGCCCCGGCCGTCATGCCGGAATGTCGCCACCCTGCGGGAGTCGGGAGACCAGCGCACGACGGGTACCGGGCTGCGTGTCCACCCCGCATCGTTCGTGGCGTACCCGTAGTTCTCGATTCCGTCGAAGGTGAGCTGCGTTTCTGCGCCGGTGGCTACCTCGACCATCCAGAGGTTGTGATCGCGACGGAAGACGGCCCGGGTGCCGTCAGGCGATGCGACATGGGTCCGGTCGAGCGCCTCGGGCGCCTCTCCGACGGCGGCGCAGGTGCCCCCCGAGCACCGGTAGACCATCCCTTCGTACCGCACCTCCACGGCGCTCCCATCCCGCGAAAGCTCGTCGAGTTCGAGCCGATTCGGATTCAGTGTGTCCGATACCACCTCGGAGAGACCCGCAGCCAGGGCCTCGTGATCGAAGGCCAGCTCCCGGGTCCCGCGCGTGGCGTCGACCCAGATGAACTGCCAACCCTCCGCCGTGGTCGAGCGATACCAGAAGCTTCCCGCCCCCACCCATTCGGGGGCCACGCGGTTTCCCGTGACCCGCGGCTGCATGAACGAACCCAGCATCCGCTCCGCGCGCTGGTAATTCTGGACCGTAAGCGCTTCGGGCTGCCACGGCGTCTGCGCACTGAGCTCCGTCCCCTGCGACGGGAAGGACACGGCCAGGGCCACGAGAGCGAGCGCGGCTGCGCTGCGGATGCGCGGGAGGTTCAGTCGGTCCATTTTCTGTTTCCTTGCGGCGGGGGATCTGGTCAGCGTCTGCAGTCCGCCCCTCATCGGCTACTCGTCGCCGTGGAGCGACTCACGGATCAGCTTTTCCTGCTTCGCCTCGTGTGACTTGAAGCGTCCTTCGGCGGGACTCGCTCGCTCGGGACGGGAAACGTGCCTGAGCCGGATCGAGCGCGGGACCACGGCCCGCAACCTCGGCCCGATATAGGAGAGCGCCCCCATGTTCCAGGGCTCTTCCTGCGTCCATATCACTTCCTCCAGCGCGGGATAACGCTCGACCAGCGCCTGGATCTCCGATGCCGGGAAGGGATAGAGCTGTTCGACCCTTCCTACCGAGACGTGTTTCAACTCCTGGCGTCCCTCGGCGGTGAGATGGTCATAGTAGACTTTCCCCGAGCAGAGAATGAGCCGTGTTATGGCTTCTTCGTGTCCCTCGGTGACCGGATCGGGAAGGACCCTGTGGAAGCCTCCCGATGTGAGCTCCGAAACCGGCGAAGTGGCCCGCGGGTGCCGGAGGAGCGACTTCGGTGACATCACGATGAGCGGCCGCTGAGGCGTTCCGAGTGCCTGAAGGCGGAGGAGGTGGAAGAACTGAGCGGGAGTGGTCGGGTAGGCCACCCGCATGTTGTCTTCCGCGCAGAGCTGAAGGAAGCGCTCGAGGCGCGCCGAGGAATGCTCCGGCCCCTGACCCTCATAGCCATGGGGCAGGAGGAGCGTCAGCCGCGAGAGCTGCCCCCACTTCGAGCGACCCGAGGCGATGAACTGATCCAGGATCACCTGGGCCACATTGACGAAGTCGCCGAACTGCGCTTCCCAGATGACCAGCTCCGTCTGTGCCACTGTCGAAAAGCCGTATTCAAAGCCGAGGGCCGCGGCTTCCGAGAGCGCCGAGTTGTAGACTTCGAACCGGGCCTCCCCCACCTCGCCGAGCGGAGTCACCCGCGCGCCGGTTTCGGCATCATGGAGCACCAGATGCCGATGGGAGAAGGTCCCCCGCTCGGAATCCTGCCCGGTGACCCGGATCGGAACCCCCTCGAGGAGGAGCGACCCCAGGGCCAGCGTCTCGGCATGGCCCCAGTCGAGGGCGGTGTTCGCCCCGAAGTCCGCGCCCCTTCCAGCCAGTTGCCGCTTGAGTTTCGGGTGGATGGTGAAGCCGTCCGGTACCGCGAGGGCGGCCGCATTCACTGAGCGGAGCGCCTTGAGCTCCACGGTGGTTTCGGCGTGAATCGGCTCCGGCTGAGGAGGGGCGGGGGGAAGGGGGTCGATGGAACTCCCCTCCTTTTCGGCCTTCACCCGGGCCTGGGCCTCGCGAAGGGTCTCCAGCACCTCTTCTTCCTTCGCGCGAGCCTCGTCGTTCGTGATCACACCCCGCTCGACCAGCGCTTCGACCCAGAGGGTTCGAACCGTGGGGTGATCCGCGATCTTCTGATAGAGAATGGGCTGGGTGTAGGAAGGCTCGTCGCCCTCGTTGTGCCCGTGACGGCGGTATCCCACCAGGTCGATCACGATGTCGTCGTGAAAGGTCGCGCGATACGCCATCGCGACCCGTACGCATGCGAGGCAGGCCTCGGGATCGTCCGCATTCACGTGCAGGACCGGGATGTCGAACCCCTTAGCGACATCTGACGCATACCGCGTGGAGCGCCCGGCAGAGGGGTTCGTGGTGAACCCCACCTGGTTGTTGGCGATGATGTGAACCGCCCCTCCGACCGTGTAGGCGGTGAGGCGGGCCAGGTTGAGCGTTTCCGCCACGATCCCTTCGCCCGCGAAGGCGGCGTCGCCATGGATCAGGAAGGGGACCACCGCCGCGTGATCGAGTTCGTCCGTGGCGTCATTCCCGCCGTACTGGTAGGCCCGGGTCATTCCCTGAACGACAGGGTTCACGAACTCGAGGTGGCTGGGGTTCGGAGCCAGTCGGACCTCGACGCCTCCTCCATTCTGGAGGGGGAAGCTTCCCCGTGCCCCGTGATGGTACTTCACGTCCCCGGTGCCCGCGCTCAGCAGGAGCGGAGCGCCCGCCTGCTGCGGGGCGCCTTCAAACTCGCGCAGAAGCGTGTCGTACTGGGTGCCGACGATGTGGGCGAGGAGGTTCAGCCGCCCGCGGTGCGCCATTCCCACCACGACCTTCTCCGTGCCCGTGTTCGCCGCCTCTTCGATGGCGAGATCCAGCATGGGGAGCATCATGTCGGTCCCCTCGATCGAAAAGCGCTTCTGACCGAGGTAGGCTCGATGGAGGAATCTCTCCAGACCCTCCACCTGTGAAAGCCGGTCGAGGAGGCGGATGGCCTCGTCCTTCTCGAGGGGCTGCGAATGTCGGCCCGACTCCACCTCCGACCAGAGCCAGCGGACCTTGTGCGGGTCTTCCAGGTGCTCGAACTGGTAGCCGATCGACCCGCAGTAGATCCTGCGCAGCCGCTCGATCGCTGCCGAGAGCGGCTCGTCGCCCCCTTCATCCAGGACGAGCGAGGCCGGAATCTCCGCCAGATCCTCGCTGGTCGTTCCGAAGAACGAAGGGTCGAGCTGGGGGTGTCCCGGAGGATCGCTGCCGAGCGGATCGATCCGGGCGAGCTGGTGCCCGTGATCGCGAAACGCCTGGACGAGCGCCGCAGCCCGCGCGATCAGGGGCAGAAGACGCGACTCGTCCAAGGGGGACGAGGGGGGCGCGAGGGACGCGGGGGACTCCGGAGATACCGGGGGTGCCGAGGTCGCTGGCGCCGGAGCTGCCTTCGGGACGGGAGCCACCGGAGAAGCATCAGCCGCGCCCGGCTGGGCGAATATTCCCTGCGAAGGTGCCAGCGCCCCGTCGGCAACGATCAGCCCCTCCGCCACCAGCTCGCTCAAGCTTCCGGAGAAGATCCGGCGCCACTCCTCGGGGACGGAGTCCGGGTTACGGGAGTATCTCTCGTAGAGATCCTGGACATACCCGGCATTGTAGCCGTCGAAGAGGGCTGAGATGGACATCGGTCCAGAGGTGGGGGCGGACGGATTCAGGGCTCCAGCGGAGCCGGAGTGCAACGCCTGTAAAGGTATAGAATTTGCGGCTCGAAGCGAGGGCCGGACCCGATGGGGCTTCCCCCGGCCTTCTTGACAGGGAAGGAAGCAAGGGGCACCTTTGGTGCGCGATTGAGAATCATTCTCATCGACCGAAGACCGACCCTCTACTTTCCGATACAGGTAAATGTCGCTCCTCATACTTGCTTCCGTACTCTCGCTCAGTGCCACACACCCCGCTTCCACACCCCATCCCGAATTGTCGCTCCATGATGGCCCGGGGCTGACCGGAACGGTCATCACGCAGGACACAGGCCTTCCGGTACCCGGCGCGATCATTCAGGTGGAGGGGAGTTCGCTCCGCACCCGGAGCAACTCCCAGGGAGCCTTTTCCTTCGCGGCCCTTCCCGATGACATGGAAGTGGTAGTTCTCCACTTCACACGCCTGGGGTTCGAGCCGGAGTCGAGGTCCGTGCCGGTCGAAGCGGGGACCACGGCGCGCATCGAGGTGAGGCTGCAGCCGCGACCCGTTGAGCTTCCACCCCTGTCGATTCTTCTGGAGCGGACCCGGATGGTCGGCGATCCCCTGGATGCCCTCGGGGCCCCGGGCTCGGCTTTCCATCTCTCCCGGAACGATCTCCGCGGCCAGAGTCTCCCCTTCGGAAACGTGCATGACATGCTCCGCCTCATTCCCGGCGTGAATGTTCAGGATGAAGAGGGATACGGGAGCCGCCCCCACATCGGCATGCGGGGTGCGGGAGCCGAACGGAGCGCCAATATCACCCTCATGGAGGACGGAGTCCTGATTGCACCGGCTCCTTACTCCGCCCCGGCCGCGTACTACTTCCCGACGGCCGGCCGCATGGAAGGGATCGAAGTCAGGAAGGGGGCCAGCCAGGTCCGGTATGGCCCACGGACCGTCGGTGGTGCAGTGAACCTCCTCTCCTCGTCGATTCCCGACCGTCGGAGCTGGCACGCAGACGTGGCCGGGGGCGGCGATGCGACGTTCAAGGCCCATCTCCGCGTGGGTGACCGGACTGCGCACGTGGGCTGGATGATCGAGGGATACCAGCTTCGGACGGATGGATACAAGGAGCTGGAGGGGGGAGGGGACACCGGCTTCGACACCCGGGACTTCCTGGCGAAGGTCCGCCTGAACACGGATGTCAACGCTCCCCGCTATCAGGAGCTGGAGCTGAAGGTCGGGGTCACCGCGCACACGGCGGACGAGACCTACCTGGGTCTCACCGAATCCGATTTCCGCACCACGAGTCTCCGTCGCTATGCCGCGTCGCAGGCAGACCTCCTCGAAACCGATCACGAATCGCTCCAGCTCCGGTACTTCCTGCAGGCCGGAGCGCGCACCGATCTGGTGGTCACCGCGTATCGCAACGAGTTCGCGCGCAACTGGTACAAGCTCCAGAGCGTGCTCGGGACGGGGCTGAGCGGACTTCTCTCCGATCCGGGGGCTCACCCGGAGGCCATGGCGGTCGTGCGGGGCGCAGATTCGGGTGCGGACGCCCTCCGCGTTCGAGCCAACAATCGGGCCTACCTCAGCCAGGGCGTACAGGGGGTATTTGGCCTGCGGCTTGCGGGCGCCTCCGTGCGCCACAACGTCGAATTCGGCCTGCGGTATCACCGGGACGACGAGGACCGCCATCAGTGGGAAGACGGATACCGGATGGCTTCCGGCCGGATGATCCGGACTTCCGAGGGGACTCCCGGAAGCCAGGCGAACCGGCTGGGCGAGGCCACCGCCATCGCCCTCTTCCTCCAGGACGAGATCCGGGCGGGGAACTGGGCCTGGACCCCCGGTCTGCGGTACGAGACCATTGATTTCCAGCGGACGGACTGGGCCGGTTCCGATCCGGACCGCAACGGCGACGGGGCCGTGCGCCTGAACTCGGTTTCGGTGCTCATCCCCGGCCTGGGAGTCGCGTACGAGATGAGCCCGTGGACACATCTCTTCGGGGGAGCGCACCGTGGATTCGCGCCTCCCGGCCCGGGAGCCGATGAGGACGCACGCGCCGAGGAATCGCTCAACTATGAACTGGGCATGCGGGTGCGACGGGGCTCCATCGGGCTCAATCTCACCGGATTCTACTCCGACTATGAGAACATTCTGGGCCGCGCGACCCTCGCAACCGGGGAGTCGGGGAGCGGTGAGCTTTTCAATGGAGGCGCCGTGAAGGTGTGGGGCGTGGAAGCCGCCGTGGATGCGGACCTGTCCCGCCATCTGGGCTCGCCGGTGCGCCTTCCCGTGCGCGCGACCTACACGCTTTCCCGCGGCAGCTTCGAGAGCTCCTTCGCGAGCGGATACGAACCCTGGGGCACGGTGGAAGCCGGAGATCACATTCCCTATCTTCCGGAGCACACGCACTCCGGAAGCGTCGGAGCCGAGGATGCCGGCTGGGCGATCCGACTCGGGTGGAATGGGGCGTCGGCCATGCGCACCGAAGCGGGGAGGGGACCGATCGCGGAGGGCGAGGGGGCAGACCGCTTCCTTGTCTTCAACCTCACGGGCGAGATTTCGGCGGGAGGAAGGGGAACGATCTATGGAACGATCCAGAACCTCACCGATGAGCGGTACGTCGTGACTCGCCGCCCTGCTGGCGCCCGCCCCGGGCTTCCCCGTACGCTCCAGATCGGGTTCCGGGTATCCCATTGAGCAGGAGATGAAGGTCAGCCCCGCGCGTGACGGCTCCCCCGGCATCGGGACCCCGATCCGGGAGGAGCCCCTCGCGGGGGAGATCCCGGCGATTGCACGACCGGACTGGACCGAGCGCTTCCCCTGGCTCATCCACGGGACCACCACGCGAGGGAGCGAGGAAGCCCCCTTCGACCTCAGGTTGAATGGCGAGGGGAGGACGGGAGAGACCCTCGAGCGGTGGGACCGGCTCCGGCATGCGCTCGGCTGCGACGCGGCGGTGCATGCCCGACAGGTGCATGGCCCGGTCGTCCGCGTCCATCGCGCGG
>JBGTMU010000241.1:0-1542 GCA_041743405.1 Longimicrobiales bacterium
CCCCAGCCGGTGCGGGGGGTGATCGGGAGTTCTCGCGTGGGGTTCATGGGGCTCCTGAGTCCGCCGAGCGGGGCGGGACGAGATCGCGGGGTGATATCGCAATGGTATCCTAGAGCTCGGTTCCCCGGGGCCGCAAGTCGAGCGTTCGGCTCCCCTGGACCCGCTCGCGTCGAACCACTGGCCAGCGACCGGCGGGTTCCCCGCGAGAAACTCGGGTTTCTAGTCCTCCTTCGCCCCCGCCAACCGTCTGTCCTACCGGGCGCGGCCCTCGCGAGCCCTTGCGTCAGGCTCACCATGCAGTGACACCGACACCCTCGTCTGGACCCCTCTTCCTCACCATGTCCGAGAACCTCACCTTAGCGACATCGACGGCGATTTCAGTGTTGAGGGGCTACTTCCGCTGCCCTGGGAATACGCATCGGCGCGACACTGGAAGTTGAAGTGCTCTTTGTGTCAGTTCACCGATTCGTAGCGCTCGAAGGGGAAATGAAGAACTCGACCGTATTTATACTCGGAGCCTGCTCTGCGATAGCCGTCCTCGTGCTTGTTTCGCCGTGGATTGCAGCAACGTGGGGCGGCAAGCAGGAGGGCGGCGGAGGGCTCGTGCCTGACGCCGACGAGGCGGAGATCGCGCATCAAGGGAGGGCGCCAGACCTCGAAGTGCCGGAAGAACGCTCCCGCGAAGTCGGAGGTCGCGTGCTGGCGGAGGCGGTGCCGGAATCGAACTTTGTCCGTGACCTTCGTTGGGTCGAGGAGATGAGTCTGGACGAGGCCGTCGGTCAGGCCATTCACCCGGACTTCGCCTCGATCGAGGACTTCGAAGTCAAGGAGGCGCTGACCGAGAAAGCTGCCAAGGCGAAGTGCGCGGTGAGGTCCGATCGGTGGCTTCGCCAGCAAGAAGCGAAGCTCGCTCAGGTCGACATTCCGAACGAGCTCGAAGCATTCGACAGGGAGCGGCTCGAGGTGATCAGGAGAGAGGTCGAGGAACGAGCTCGGGACGCCATGGCCGAGTTCGTAACGACCCTGATGGTGCACTGGGACACGGGAGGTTACGTACGCTACTCGGCGGCAGAGGCAGAGGCCGCCGAGAGCGCTGGCGTGCAGCTTCCTGGAATGACGCCACCAAGCGGGGCCGCGCCGCTCTCCTTTGTGACTAGCGCCTACTTGCACGGTTTCGTCTACACGGTGAGCTTCGACTCCAGGCAGCACCCGGAACTCGATAGACGCCTGCAAGTGATTGCGGATCTGAAGGCGACCGCCAAGAGAATCGCCCAGGGTGGCTGAGCGCTGACTTTCGACCTATGAGCCTGCGCTACAACATCCGGATCGGAGGCTAGCGTCCTCGTGCATTTGCGCAAGGCGCAGTGAGCTTCCCATCGATTCACGCGATGGATGACCTTGCTGCATCTCAGTGCGGGCGTGCTGCCATGGGATTCGAGTTCACCCGGAAGTCGCATTCTTTCGCCCGATCGAGCGGCCTCCGAAGGCCCCCAGCGGAGTTCCAAGAAGTCACCGCTTGACCCGCCGGGGCGGCCTCAGGCC
>JBGTMU010000242.1:0-12023 GCA_041743405.1 Longimicrobiales bacterium
GAGAGCTACCTCACGGAGCTGATCCATGCGCGCCCCCACACGTGGAAGGGAGATGTGGAGCGTCTGTTCGCGCTCCTGGAAGAGCTCGGTGAAGCGCACTTCCTGCGCCTGCTTCAGCGCGCGCTCTTCCAGCGCCTCTACTGGTCGAGGATTGCAAACATGACCACAGAGGTTGGTGGGTCCGCACGGTTCTTGGGCAAGCCGTATGAACCCAACGCGATCATCAAGAATGACGTTGAATATATCCTGCTTCTTCGGAAGCCAGGTAGCTATCGACGACCCACCAACGCACAGCGTGCGTTGAGCCTCTTGGAACCAGAGGATCACCGAAGGTGGTTCAGGTCCGTATGGACGGACGTGCGAGGCGAGAATCGCAAAGCGGGTCATCCCGCGCCCTTTCCTGCCGAGCTTGCTCGAAGGCTCATCATGATGTTCAGCTGCGTAGGAGACACGGTGCTCGACCCGTTATGATTCTTCCGTGGTTCCTCCTGAGTTCGAGTTTGTTGCCAAGGAGCCTTGACATGCTCGGTGTACGCTTTCACCGAGACCACACGCAAGCCGTCTTGTCGGTTGGGGACGACATCCTTCACGCGAGTCCGGACACCGCAGCCAGAGAAATCCAGATGACCGAGCCAAGTCGTCGACCCCGCAAGGCACAACGCGCGCCCATGGCCACCCCCGCGCTCGCCGCCGCGACCCTGCTCTCCTGCGCGCCAGCCGCTACCCCCGAGAACAATCCTCCCGCGTTCCTGCTTTCCTTCGAGCGGTCGATCCTTCTCGAGGACGAAGCAGCCACATCGGCCAACGTCAGCATCGGCGATCTCGATCGGGACGGGCACCTCGATATCGTTCTCGTGAAGGGCCGACACTGGCCCCTCACCGACATTGTGCTCATGGGGGACGGCACGGGTGGGTTTCGGGCTCCCCGCCCGCTCGCCGACGTTGCCGATCGATCGTATTCCGGCGTGCTGGTTGATATCGACGCGGATGGGGACCTGGATATCGTGATCAGCAATGACCGGCCGGACCCGAACGTGGTCTACCTGAACGATGGCCAGGGTGTGTTCACGGTGGGATCCTCGTTTGGCGAGGGTGAGTGGCCTACCCGCCATGTCAACGTCGCCGATGTGAACAACGACGGGCAGCCCGATATCATCGTCGCGAACCGCAACGGAAATAGGGGCGGGTTCAACTATGTCTGCATGAATCGCGGGGGAGGACGTTTCGATGCCGACTGCACACCCTTCTCCTCCGAGTCATCCACTACCATTGCCCCCGCTGACTTCAACGGGGATGGCCTGATCGACCTCGCCGTTCCACATCGAGACGGGGGGCAGAGCCATATCTATCTCAATGCCGGTGGCGGCACGTTCCTGGAACCCGTCCCCTTCGGTCCACCGGACGCAGCGATTAGGGCCGCCGAGGCCGTCGACCTCAACGGCGACGGATTGCTCGACCTCGTGGCGATCGATGAGCGCGCGGGCCCTTCGATCTTCTTCAGCCGGGCGGATCGTTCCTTCGAAGCTGCGAGAGCTCTCGGCGGCAGCGACGCGACGCCGTATGCGCTGCGCCTGGCCGACCTGAACGATGATGGACATGTGGATGTCATCGTCGGCTACGTCGAGGCCCGCCCGATCGCTTTCTTCAACGACGGCCTGGGCGCCTTCACCCCGGTTCCCTTCGGCGACGATCAGGGCGTGGCGTATGGATTCGCAACGGGAGACATGGATGGGGACGGTGTCACAGATATCGCCATGGCACGCTCAGACGCTCCGAACGTGCTCTTCTTCGGCCGCGCCGGGACACACTGAATCCTGCACCGGCCAATGTTCCCTTGGTGAATCGATGGTTTTGACGCTTCGATTGAAGGGACTCGTAGGAAGATCCCGCTCGCCGGAGTGGTGGCGGGTCCAGATTGCGACACAGGAGGTGACAAGATGAAGGGATGGCTTCAACGCATCCGTGGCGCGCTCGGTATGGGATTGACCTGGGGTGTCGGCTGGGCTCCTGTCGGGGCTGTCGCGGGCACGGTACTCTATTACCTGTTGCCGGGCGCGGGGCTCGGACTGAGCGGTGTGATTGCGCTCAATGCCGTGACGTTTGCGGCTCTTGGGTTTGTCGGTGGGACGATCTTCGCGACGGTTCTGCGCCTCACCGAAGGCCGTCGTCGGTTTGACGAGCTGTCCGGGCTCAGATTCGCAGGGTGGGGTGCCCTGGGCGGGCTTCTTCTGGGTGGTCTGGCGGCTGCGCTGGGGCTCTGGGGAGCCGGACTTGGAGTGCTTGGTGCTGGCATGATGGGAGCGGCGACGCTCCTTGGGGCTGGCTCGGCCTCCGCCACGCTGGCCGTCGCGAGAGCAGGCGGTGACGGCAAGCGGCTCGGGACCGGAGCGGGCGATGCCAGACTGAGCGAGGCCGGGCCGGACTATGCGCTCGGAGAGATGACCTGAGTCACGAAGCGGAAGGCTCCGCGGCGCCAGACGATCTCGAGGCCGTCGGGCGCTGCAGAGGCTGCGGCGCAGCCTCTTTACCTGCTCGGCTACATGTGGCTGGGATCGCGTTCCTCCTGATGCGACATCCCCCCTTGACCCTCACGCTACGTCATCCCCTATCGTCTTCCTGTGACGAGTTTTGAAGCGAACGCAGGAGGGGGTTCAGATGGCCAGACAGTGGACGGTGAGCGAAGTCGCAGGCCTCGCGCATGTGACGGTGAGAACGCTCCACTACTATGATGAGATCGGGCTGCTGGTCCCGTCCGATCGGTCGGAGGCAGGCTACCGGCTCTATTCGGAGGCGGATCTCGAGCGACTGCAGCAGATCCGCCTGTACCGGGAGCTTGGGTTCGCCCTCGACGCCATCGGACAGGTTCTGGACGAACCCTCGATCGATCGACTGAGCGCGCTGCGTTCCCAACGCGAATTCCTCGTCACCAAACGCCGGAAGATGGAAGCGGTGATCCGCGCCGTTGACCGGACCCTGGAATCCATGACGGGAGGAAGGAAGATGAACACGGGAGAGATGTTTGACGGCTTCGAGGATCTGGCTGAGGCCCCGGACGAGGTGAGGGCGCATCACGCCACCCACGCGAAGGAGGCGCACGAGCGCTGGGGCGATTCAGATGTGTATGCGGAGTCCATGCGCCGGACGAGGGGGCACTCGAAGGACGCCTGGAAGGAGATCCAGGATCAGTCGGGGGAGAACGAGGCCCGGATGGTTTCGCTCATGGCGGCCGGGGAGGCGCCGGAAGGGGCGGAGGCGATGGCTGCGGCCGAAGCCATGCGACAGCACATCAGCCGCTGGTTCTACCCCTGCAGCCACAAGATGCACGCGGGGCTCGCCGACATGTACGAGGCGGATCCGCGATTCAGGGCCTACTATGAGAAACGTGCCGAAGGACTTGCGAGCTTCGTGGCGGGTGCGATTCGGGCGAATGCGCTGCATGCGGGGGATGAAGGGGCGGAGTAGGGGGAGCGGGCACATGAACCCGATACAGACGGGAGAAAGGATGACTCGAAGTCTTCGGGCCTCTGGACATCAGAAGCGAAGCACGGGTCTCGTACTTCTGTTACTGGGGTCGGCGACTGGGAACGCGACGTACGTGGCCTTCGAGACCGGCGACGATCAGGCCGGAGGCGCTCGCACGGTAGGGATGAATCACGGCGATCTGAACCGGCACGTCTCCGCGACATTCACCGGGAATGGCGACCTGATCGGTATCGGGACACTTCCTGATCCGGACGGCCCAGGCGGAGCCCATGCGGACGCGGTGAGTTCGCAGCTTTCCATGCCGCCACACGCGGTAGAGGTCAGACCTGCCGGGGCGGACACCGCCTGGGTGCGCGGGCTGCTTGAAGCCGCTCAGGAGGAACTGCGTACGGCCTCGGGCACCGCTGCAAAGGCAACCTCTGGCCGACTCGGTCGGGTCTGGGCGCAGTGGGGCGATCCCGTGCGAGGCGCGGGGGTCATCGCTGCCGCAGCTTCTACGGACCCTGCCGTCCCGTTTGAGCTGGAGGAGGCACTCTATCGGCCCTGGCTGGATCTCGTGATCACCCATTACATGTCGGGCGACACAGCGGCCGCGCGGCGCGATGAACTCACGCTGGGTGGGGAAGCACGGGACGGACTGAGGATGCAACTTTCCATTCGTCTCCTGCGATCGGGGCGGCTCCAGGAGGCCGATTCGCTTCTTCTCCTCATCGATGATCGTCTCCGACGCACACGTGCGGTTCTCGAAGGGACGAGAGTTTTCACCCAGACGGGCCTCACGCACGACGACGTGGTTGCGTGGCTGCAGGAAGAGTTGGAGAGCATTGAACATCTCTCGGGTGAAGAGGTGCCCAACGTCAGATTGTACGTCCACGCTCGCCTGCTGGAGATGGGACTACAGCTCACTCCCGAGGAGGTCGCAACCACGCTCACTTCAGCACAGGCCCAACGGAATCTTGGCATCCTCGCGGATCAGCTTCGGAGGCGTGGTCGAGAAGCGGAGGCGAAGCGCTACCTCGACGCCGCGTTGAGCATCGCCGACGCGCGTTCCGACATGGGGACGCACGAGTCGTTCCGGTCCAGGATCGCCATTCTCATCGCCCGGAACGAGCCAGGAGACTCCGCCCGTGCCGCGCAGTTGGGGGACTCTCTCCTGCTCGCTTCGCCCCCCGCACCCATGATGATCGAGGCCGCTCGGCCGGCGTTGGACGCCTGGTATCGAGCGGTTGAGGGAGCCCAGGCAGAAGGGGACTTCATGGCCGTCAGGGAACTCCTGGTGACGATGGATCAGGATGGGTACCCGGAAGAGGCGTTGTGGCAGGCTGTGCACACTGGATTCGACCTCTGGAGGGGGAGATACCGTTATCCATCCTCTACGTTCGACCCACCGAACCACGAGGAACTCGGGAACCTGCTTCCCCTGGCGTGGTCGCTGGGCTCCGGCCTCGAGCCGGCGTTGCGAGACAGCATCCGCCTGCACCTTGTCGTTCCGTCGTGGGGGGAGTTGTCAGTGGATTCCGCGCTCGCCAAAGCGCTTGAACTGGAGACCAGGCGCTTCCGTGAACGTGCGCTCGCCGGTTTCCTCAATCGGATCGACCTCGACAAGGCAGCCAGCCTGACCACCGACTTCGTGGATGTAGCCGCGATCAATCGAGCTTTCAGTGGGCTGACGGTACGATACCTGAGGGCCGGTGAGGTCGCGCTCGCCCAGGTGGCCGCCGAGCGAACCGTCAGCGGTGATTCCCGCGTTCGGGCACTCGCCCTGGTCGCGGATGCCCGGTGGGCGTTGGGCGATACCGCTGTCGCTCGCGAACTCATCCGAGCCGCCGTGGATGAACTGGCGGACGAGGCACTATGTGAAGGACACTGTGAGGTCATCGTGGGCCCCGGGGGCACTCTTCCACCAGCCAGCACCCCTCCCTCGCTACTCGACCCCGTGATCGCGACGGCTTATGTGATTGGCGAAACGGCTGCGCTCGAAACGTGGGCGGGGGCACGCACAGATGCTGACGCGAGGGCTCGCGGGTACATTCGAATCGCAGAGGTGGTTCATCGAGTCCACGCACCGGATGCCTGGCTTCGGCCACGATGGGGCATCTGGGCACTCTAGCGACCACTTCACCTGGGGTCGGGTTCGGTTGGTCGCTTCATCAGTTGTCGCAGACTTGACGGAACGCTGATCCATATCTATTGTACAATTGTACAATATGCTATCGAGGAGATCGTCTGGACATTTCGGTTGACACATCGGTCATCATGGCAGTGTTGCTCAATGAGCCCACGAAGCCGGAACTGCTTCATCTCACGGAGGGAGCGGATCTACGCTCCGCGGCTTCGCTCCCCTGGGAGGTCGGCAACGCTTTGACTGCCCTTTTCAAACGCGGGCGGATCGGGTTGGAGCAAGCCCGGAGGGCACTGGAGTCGTTCGAGGCGATTCCGGTCCAGCTTACCGAGGTTGACTTGCAGGAAGCGGTACGGCTGGGCCATAAGCACGGGATCTATGCGTACGATGCGTACATCCTGGAGTGTGCTCGCCGGTACGCGACCCCGTTGCTTTCCCTGGACGGGCCGCAGTGCGGGGTTGCCCGGAAGCTCGGAATCGAAGTTCTGGAGGTGGAGTCATGAAGGTCTATACCTACTCAGAGGCGCGGCAGCGTCTGGCCCGGGTCCTGGACGAAGCCCGTACAGGTGGTGAAATCAGGATCAAGCGACGGGACGGTAGTGAGTTCGCCGTTCGTCCGGTCACACCGGGGAAATCGCCGCTGGATGTCCTGGGCGTGGATACGGGACTCGACAAGGCGGAGATCCTGGCAGCGATCCGAGAGTCGCGCGAGCGAGAACCGACGTGAACGAAGCCTGCAAGCCCGAACGTGCCGGATGGTACTGGTGACCCGAGCGAGGCCGTGGGCGATTCTCTTCACGATCAGCGTGCTGGCTGGGCTTCTCGCCGGGTGCACGGGCGGCGAGGCGCGGTCCCCACTTGTGGCTTGGGACAGCCTCGGAGTTCAGATCCTCGAGATCGACCGGGATCGGGCGCCGACCGAGTGGGGCTTCGATCCGGAACCCGAATGGGTCATCGGGGAGGAAGGGTCGGATTCCCCGGAGCTGATGCTGCACCAGGTGGTGGATGCCAGGTTGCTCGGTGAGGCGGGTCTGGTCATCGCCGAGGCGGGCTCCCAGCGAGTAATCCACGTGGACCTTGCTTCCGGAACTGCGCGCGACTGGGGGGGAAGGGGAGATGGGCCCGACGAATTTCGGGGTATCGAGCGTCTGTTCGGGCGCGGAGGTCGCCAGGTCGGGGTGTTTGATGTATCCCGGCGCCGTTTCGCCGAGTTCGAACTGACCGGATCCCGCGTTGTCGACTGGAGGATCCCGGACTCGGGTCCGGCGGGTAGCTATCCGCTCCTCACTATGGGTTCGAGCCACGCTGGCGAGCCGGTCTACTATGTGCTCTGGGTCTCGGGCTTCCCGACGGAACAGGTGAATGGACCGTTCCGGGGATCTGGGCCGCTCGTTCGCTTCACCGATCCAAACCAGGTGGACACCCTCACCTTCCTCCCAGGGCACACGACGTTCGTGGGGGAGGGCGCCTCCGGATTCGTGAGCTTTGGGGCCACCAGCGTCATCGCGGGCGTTGGTTCCGGGGTCTGGGTCGGCGACACCGATCACCCCGAGGTCAAGTTGTGGGGTCACGCAAGCGAGGTCGACCGCATCGTGCGCTGGACCTCATCGAACGATCGAACCGTGACGCCTGAGCGAAAGGCGGAGTTCTGGAGCCGGCTGGAGATTGGGCTTCCACCCGAGGAGCGCGCGATGCTGGAGGCCATGCGGGACGTGATCCAGATCGCGGAGCGAGAACCGGCCTTCGGCGACCTGAAGGTGAGCTCGACCGGCACCCTGTGGATCGGAGCGTTCCTGCCTCCGGAGTTCTGGATGCTGGAGGAGCCACCGCCTCCCCAGGAGTGGCTGGTCGTGGAAGAAGGATGGGGGGAAGTGCGCCGACTGACGACACCTCCCGGCCTCCGGGTTCTGCAGGTAGAAGACGAGTTCTTCGTCGGGGTTCATGTCGACGCACTGGGAGCGGAGACGCTTCGGAAGTATTCTCTGAACCGTGATTGAGGTGGCTTGCACGGGCAAAAGGACTTCACTGATGGCAGAATTCCGAGCCTCTCCTCGCAGGTGGGCCCTGCTCCTCGTTTTCCTCGGTTTCCTGGGGTGCGAGAACAGGGACGAGTGGGTCTGCGAGGTCGAGGATCCTCGAGGTCCGCTGATCCAGATCAGGGCCAGTGAAATGGACGAAGTCGAGCAGTGGACAGCGGTCGAACTCTGGCACGCCGGAGGGTTGGAGGAGGGCGGAGCCCAACTGACGACGCCCACATCGGCCCGAGTCCGTTCGGACGGCACCCTCGCGATCGCCGACTTCGGCAGTGGCGACGTGTGGCTGCTTGATCGGGAGGGGAGATGGCTCGACCCGGTCGCGGGGAGGGGACAGGGGCCGGGGGAACTGCTGAACCCTCTCGCGACAGCGTGGACCCCCAGCGGTGGCTTGCTCGCACTGGATGCAGCTCAGTCCAAGCTGGAGCTCTATGACATCGACTCCGGCCAACCGGAGACCCTGGGCATCCCCTCCGACCTTCTGGGACCCATATTCACTGCCGGCGAGGTCGGGTGGTTCGCAATGCGAGGAGATGGAAGCGTGTTCGTCGAGCTCCCCGCCTCCGCCTCAGAGTCCGGGTCCGTTACGTACGCCCGGGCCGCTCCGGGCGACGCGCAGCGCTCGTTGATATGGGAGGGTGAGTACCCGGCTGACCTTGTGCCATCGAACGTCAGCTATGTTCCTGCAGAATGGCCTCGTGCCCTGCTGGCGGTCGGTATGGACCGCTGGGCGGTGGCGCCTCGATCCGATCGCTACGAGCTCATCGTGCATGGCCCCGCAGACGAGGCGACGGTGCACATTTGTGTGTCGGACCGGGACGCCTTCGGGTACCGCGAGGGGAGCGACGAATTCGAGCGCTCGGATGTGATGGTTCGCGCGGATGATCTCCCCCGTCCGGAGGCCCAGCCTCTCTTCTCCAGGCTTCAGATGGATCATGACGGGCGGCTATGGGTTGAACGGGAATTACCGAGGGTCCACTCGGCCCCTGATGTTCGCTACGGGGTAGCCGGGGCGCACCTCGACGTGCTTTCTCCTGATGGAACCCTTCTGGCGCGGATGAGGCTCCCGGAAGGTCTTCGCTTCCAGGAGGCCCGGGGCGATACGATCTGGGCGTTCCGGATCGGGGAATTCGATGAAGTTCAGGTCGTCGCGGCGCGGATCACCCGAGTCGCGAGGTAGCTCGGGAGAGCAGGGACAGCCGCTCGCCGATGCATCTCGTCTTCACAAGGACGGCTTATGAACGGAGGTCCATTTCTTCCTCCCGTGAGACGAGGCCGACCCGTCCGATTCAAAGCCTCCCTCGCGATCTGGGCGTGCCTGTGCGGACTCACCGCGGTTGGATGTAGCGGGGAAACGCCCGGGCCCGATGCCGCCGGCGTCGTCCGTGACAGTGCAGGCATCCGGATCGTGGATCCTTCCGGTTCCCCTGCTGCGCCGACGCGCCAGCTCGAGGTCGATCAGAGGGGGCGTACATGGGTTCAGAGCGCGGCTCCGATCACCGAAATGGGGCCGGAAGCCCTCAGGGTCGGGAGTGCGGCGGGGTTCGGTGGAACCGAGTGGCGTGTCCTGGGCAGGGACGGGCACCTCGAGGAGGTGGTGGGCCTTCCGCGCGGATTTTCCCCACGCCGATTCCGGCAGGATTGCATGATCGGCATCCTCGAAGACGATCTGGGCGTGCAGCGGCCAGCTCGGGTCTGCGTGCCCCCCGGCCCGACTTCCCAGCACCTCGTGCTTCGTGCATTCGCGCGGCGCACGGCGCAGCCGTAGGTTCGGCAAATGCCCCGGCTTCTCAGGAGAATGCGGACTCTTCGGCAACGAAAATCACTGCGGTCAACCGAGGAGGGAAGATGAATCGTTCGAACCTGCCCGTGGTTCTCGTGTTTTTCGCCTCGCTGGCACTCCCCGTATCCGCTCAGCAGCCGGACACCGAGGATGTCCCGCAGGTTAGCGCTTCCGCGTGGATCGACGTACTCGTGCCGCCGAAGCGCGCAGTCATGCTGATCGCGCTCTCGGGCGACGGTCCGGACGCTGCCGCTGCGGCCGCCGCGCTTCTCGAACTGGATGCAACCGTGCGGAGCGCACTCGGTGAGGAGGGTACAAGGGTGATTGCATGGGGCTACGGCATGGGGGAGAACCAGCAGATCCGGCGGATGCTGTCGCAGGCTCAGCAGGTGACCACCTCCCAGGACTTCCTTGCGCGCGCGGGGCTGGCTGTCTTCGTTGAAAATGCCGCAGACATCCCGGCGGCAGCCGCCAGTCTCGCAGCGGCTGGCGTCTCGTCGATGAACGGAGTCCTCCTGTTCGCGGACGAACAGGACCCAACCATTGAAGATGCGATCGCGGAGACGGTGAGGTCGGCCCGTCGAAGCGCTGAGGCGATGGCGGCGGCGGAGAACGGACGGCTCGGGAACGTCTTGCGGCTGAACAGCACGCGACAGTTCGCGTCCAACGCGCTGGCCCGGTTCAACTGGAACGATCCGTCGGGGGTTCCCCTCCACCCGGGCGAGATGGTCGTGCGGATCACGGTGCAGGGTACGTGGCAGCTCGTGAGGTAGGCGTCTGGACGCTTCCCGCGCGATAATCGCATTCCTCGCCCCCCTCGGCACGATCGCTTACGTGGTTCCCCTGAGGACGTCCGGCCCCCTCGGGTCTGCGTGCCCAGAGTCCGCCAGATCCAGGCCTGGCCGCCCCTATCCCCAAGCTCCGCCCTTCACTCCACCTCAGGGGCGCACCTGCACCCGAATCGCCTCAGCCACCACCCGCTCGGCCACGACCCGCAGGTCCGGGTCGATGGCGGCCAGCCAGATCCGGGCGTTCATGTCCAGGAGCACCTCGATGCGTTCGCCGTCGCGCACCTGAAGGTTCAGCGCTCGTTCGACTTCGATGACTTCGTCGTCTTCGAGTTCCACCTCGATGGGGCCCTTGATCGCGACGCCGTTGATGATCACGCCCCCGTCCACCTCGACCTCAAGCTCAGTAAAGAGGATGCGAACTCCGACGTAATGCTGAGCGGGCACCTGTGTCCGCACGACGTCACGTTCCACGGAGCCCGCCAGGTCGAGCTCGACCCTGATCTCCGTGTCGGTGACGGCTACAGCGCCCCCATCGGCGCGGAGCAGGTACAGGAGGATCTCCATCTCGATGTTCCCCTCGGGGTCGTCTTCGTGGTCGTCGCCGGCCATGCGCGGAACGCTCCCAAAGGCCGGCGAGAGGGACCTGAAGTGCGTCGGACTTGCCCCCTGAGTGTCGGGGGCGTCACCGCTCACCGTCACCTGTACCTCGCCAAAGCCCCCGGCCGTCACGTTGCCCCCGCACGACCCGAGGGCGAGGGCCAGGGACGCGGCAATTGACGCGCGCACCGCCCGGCTCCCCAGTGCAGCGAGGAGGGGAAGGGAGATCCCTGCGGGGGGAGCGGCCGTAGCGTTCGTCATGAGGACCCTCATGGTTGTTGCTCGTTTGCGAACAGGGAGAAGGTTCCAGCGCTCACCGATGCCGTCGAAGCCACGTCGAAACAGTCCACCCACCGGCGGCGGAAGTGATTCACGCCCAGCGTCTGGTACAGCCGAGCCGCCCGAGTCAGGAGGTCGAGAGCGGTGTCTGGACGGTCCACCTGCCACTCGGCCACGGCATAGGCCTGAAGGGTCGTGCACCGTTCCACACCGTCGGCTCCATCGGGGCCGGGGGACTTGAGGGCGCGCTCGAAGAAGACGAAGGCGTCGGGGTTGCGCATGGTGGCCGCACAGCGCCCCAGGGTCCGGTATGTGTGGGGCAGGGTAAGGGGGGCACCTCCCGCGATCGCCTCGGCCTCGGCCATCCGGGCCTCTTCCGAAGCGTCCGAAACCCGACCCTGCGCCAGAAGGCTTTCGGCCACATTCAGCCGCAAGGTCACCCGGACGGCGGGGGCAGGTCCGAGGGAGAGCGACTCCCGGAACCGTTCCTCGGCCTCGGACCATGCGCCCTGTGCCATGAGGAGCTGCCCCCGGGCATTCTCGAGAAAGAAGCGAGCCTGGCCGTCACCCACAGCCGCAGCCGTGGCCTCGGCCCGATCCATCCAGGGCACGCTCTCCACAACTCGGCCCAGGGTGCGAAGGACGATGTGCATGTTGATCTCGGCATGCCACTGCTCGGGGCAGGGCTCCCCGTGTTCGCCGAGTGCCCCCAGAGCTCGGTGATACCAGGGGGTCGCCTCATCCCAGCGTCCGCACTGTTCCAACACGTTGCCGGCGCCAATCGCGGCTTCGGCGGCGCCCCGTGTATCGCCCGTCGCCTCGGCGATGTCGCAGGATTCGCCGTAGTGAGAGAGAGCATCCTCCACCTCGCCCAGAGCGCGCTCGGCCCGACCCTGGCGACGGAGGGCCAGGCTCGCGAAGGTGCGATCGCGCAG
>JBGTMU010000243.1:0-15948 GCA_041743405.1 Longimicrobiales bacterium
GCATGCCACCTCCGGGGCCGGAGGGAAAGGGAGTGCGCGGGGACTTCGGCCGCCCACATGGCTCCCCTGGGCGGTGGCGGGCGCGGCCACGCTCGCTGCAGTGGCCTTTGCCCTCGACGGAACCGGTGGAGCGACCGCACCCGAGACGCCGCGGGCAGTCCGTTTTGCCCTCGATCTGCGCAGCGACCCCGGATTTTACGGAGACCGATTTCTCCGTGTCACGCCGGACGGAGGCAGCGTGGTCTTCCGGCGACGGACCGAGTCAGGTAGCCTGCTCTTCCGCTACGACCTCGCTCGGGGGGAATCCCTCCCGATCCGGGGCACCGAGGCCGCGGTCGATCCGGCCATATCCCCCGACGGCCGCTGGCTGGCCTTCAACGACGACGTGTCCGCCACGCAGCGGGTTCTGAGACTTCCCTTCGAAGGAGGAAGCCCGACGGAGGTCATCGTCCCGCCCAACGAACCGATCGGCATCTCCTGGCGGACCGAGGACGAACTCGTCTTCGGGATGCTCGCCTTCGACAGTCTGTATCCCGGGCTGACCTCCACGGCGGTGTCGGACCCGCAGATCCGCATCATCACCGGACCGGGACTCGTCGGCCTGAGGACCGACAGCGCCCGTCCCGTGGAGGACGGGGGCGACGGCTTCGGGATGCATCACGAGCCGGAGGTACTCCCGGGGGGCACGCACGCGCTCTTCGTGGACTTCGATGGGGGCTCGGTGGGGCTCGCAGTAGCCGATCTGGAGACGGGCGAATGGCGTCGACTCCGCCTGGGGGGAGCGACGGTGCGGGGAAGCGAGCCGATCGTCGGGGTGAGCGGGGATCGACTCTTCTTCCTGGACTCCTCCTCGCGACTCATGGCGGTCGCGTGGGACGCCGAGGCATTCGCGACGGTGGGCGACCCGGTTGCCGTCCCTGGAGTGCGCGGGCGGGTTCTCACCGCATCGATCGCGCGCGACGGGACCCTGGCGATGGTCATGTCGGGCCAGGGTTTTCGAGCGATGATCGTGGACGACCGAGGTGCACCCGTCCGTACCCTGTGGGAGGGGCCGTTCATTTCGATGGCGCCGCGGCTCTCCCCGGACGGGCGGCGCATCGCCGTGGCCGCAGAGAACTATCGGGGGACGGACGAGGTCTGGGTGTACGACCTTGAGACGTCGGACATGATCCCTCTGGGCTTCGGGAGCGACGAAGTGCCGGTCTGGTCAGCGGACGGAACCGAGGTCAGGGTCGCGGAGGTCGACTGGACGGGGAGCCTCGCCGCGTCCGAAAGCGTCGTGCGCGCCGCACCCTCCGAGGGGGGCGCACAACCGCGCGAACTGTTCCGCACCGGCCCGGGCGTTCGGATCGAGGCGCTCACCGAGTTGACCTCCGACGGGCGCTTCATCGGAGTGCAGGACACCGGGGACAACCCGGAGCTGGCCCGGGTGGACGTGGTTTCGTTCGCGGCGGGAGAGTCGACCCCGACCCCGTTCGTGAACGCGCTCGCGCGGGAGATGGCGGCGCGCCTCTCGCCCGATGAGCGCTGGCTGGCCTACACCTCGGCGGAGTCGGGGCGCCCGCAGGTCTACGTGCGTTCCTGGCCGGACGGCGGGAGCCGACTTCTTCTCTGGCCGGATCAGGCGGGGATGCCGGTGTGGGATCCCGCAGGGAACCGGTTGTACCTGCGCACCTTCGAAGGGATAGGGGCCGTCGACTTCGTGGAGCGTGGCGGACGACTGGAGGTCATCAGCCGCACCACCCTCTTCACCGCGGAGATCCACGGTCGGGTCAACGACTGGGCCGCCACCTACGACGTGCACCCCGACGGCTTCATCGTGGGGATCGACGAGACGGGGCAGTCCGGGAGGATCGTGGTATGGAAGGACTGGCTCCACGAACTGGACCCGCTTCTGGCGGACGCCCGATGAACCGCGCCGCCCGGCCCCTCGCCCGGGCCCTCGCGCCGACCCTTCCCCGGACCTTTTCCCTGATCGAGCCCCCATGATCGACCGCCTCACTGAAGCCCTCTCCGACCGGTACCGCATCGAGCGCGAACTGGGAGCGGGCGGCATGGCCACGGTCTACCTGGCGGACGACCTGAAGCACGACCGGAAGGTCGCGATCAAGGTGCTGCGCCCCGAACTGGCCGCCGTGGTCGGCGCGGAGCGATTCCTCTCGGAGATCCGCACGACGGCGAACCTGCAGCACCCCCACATCCTGCCCCTCTTCGACTCGGGAGAGGCCGGGGGTTTTCTCTACTACGTCATGCCGTACATGGCGGGGGAGACGCTCCGGGACCGCATCGATCGCGAGAAGCAACTCCCGGTCGACGAGGCGGTCGCGATCGCGACCAAGGTGTCGAGTGCGCTCGCCTACGCGCACCGGAACGGGGTGATCCACCGGGACATCAAGCCGGCCAACATTCTGCTCGAGGACGGGGAGCCGCAGGTCGCCGACTTCGGGATCGCGCTCGCGGTGCAGCAGGCGGGTGGGGGGCGCCTGACCGAGACCGGTCTCAGCCTCGGGACGCCCTACTACATGAGTCCCGAACAGGCGACCGGGGATCGGGACCCGGACCCGCGCAGCGACATGTACTCGCTCGGCTGCGTGGCCTACGAGATGCTCGCAGGGGAACCTCCGTTCATCGGGACGACGGCTCAGAGCGTCCTCGCGAAGATTCTTACGGAAGACGCCCCCCTCATCACTGCGGTGCGGCGGGCGGTGCCCCTGCACGTTGCCTCCGCGATCGCCCGTGCGACCCAGCGACTCCCGGCCGACCGCTTTCCGGATGTGGCCGGATTCATCTCGGCGCTCAACGATCCGAGCTACCGATACGGCGAACTGGCGCGTGCCGGCGCGGGCCTCGAGGGAAGCTCCGCCAACGGGGCACCCTGGAGGATCGCGACGGCCGCGCTTGCCATGCTCTCGGTGGGGCTCGGGGCACTTCTCGCGACGCGGGGTGGGGCGCCAGCGGAGTTCGAGCCGCTGACGCTCCGCATCATGATGCCGGACAGCCAGCGGATCCTGAATCCGCCCGACTACCTGTCCGCCATGCTTTCCGATGACGGCTCGACCCTGGTTTACATCGGGCCGGAGTTCCCCTCGGGTGAGCAGCTCTGGGTGAAGCGCCGGACGGAGGCGAACGCCGTGCCAATCCGGGGAACGAGCTTCCCCATGATGTACGCCGTCTCTCCAGATGGCAGCGAGGTCGCCTTCGTGCAGCAGGGGGATCCGGTGCTCCGCGTGGTCGCCACCGCGGGAGGTTCTCCGAGGGCCGTCGCGGACTCGGCGTCGGTTGTCGGGGGCGACTGGGGTCCGGACGGATACATCTACTTTCAGAATCTCCGGTCCGGGATCAGCCGGGTGCGTTCCACCGGCGGAGCCGTCGAGCTCCTCGTGGCCGCCGCGGATGTCGGCGATCGGGACCTCACCTGGCCCAGTTGGCTGCCTGGGGAGCGTTTCGTGCTCATGACCCGGTGGGGAAACACCCCCGCATCGGACAGCATCGCAGTCCTGGACATGGAGAGTGGAGTGATGCGCACGATCGCGCTGGGAGTCCGCGCGGAGTATGCGCATTCGGGTCACCTCCTCATCTCCACGAACGATCAGAGCGTCTCGTTCGTTCCCTTCGATCCGGAATTGGGAGAGGTCACCGCTCCGCCCCGGCAGCTTCTCGGCGAGGTCCGTTCGCTTCTGAGCGGCGCGCTCGACTTCCAGCTCGGAGCGTCGGGATCGCTGCTGTACGTATCCGGCGGAGGGAGGCGCTCCCGCCCTGTCTGGGTCGATCGGCAGGGCGGGGTCACCCAGATTCAGGAGGACTGGCGTGAAGACTTCGGCGGATTCGCGCTCACGCGCGACGGCTCACGGATCGCGGTGGCGGTCACGGACGGTGCGCGATCGGACATCTGGACGCGGAGCAGCGCGCCCGGGGACTTTCCTCCGCAGCGGATGACCTTTCGGGAAACCGATATCAACCGTCCGACCTGGTCGCCTGCGGGAGACACGATCTTCCACGTAGGCGCTCTGGAGGGAGCCGGTTCGACGCAGATTCTGGGGCGGCGTGCGGATGGGACCGGCGACGCCACGGTCGTGATCGACGTCGACGAGGTCGGCAGTTCGCAGGAGGTCCAGGACGTGGAGGTATCCACAGACGGGGAGTGGTTCGTGTACAGGGTCGGAGGCGGGGTTGCATCCCGGGACATCATGGTGAAGCAGCGCGGGGTCGATTCCGTGGGACGTCCGCTCATCGCCGAGGCGTTCAACGAGCATTCCCCGATGATCTCTCCCGATGGTCGCTTTCTGGTCTACGGATCCAACGAGTCGGGAGAGGAGGAGATCTATGTGCGGACGTTTCCTGACATCCTGGGCGGAAAGTGGGTCGTGTCGTCGAATGGAGGAACGGAACCGGTCTGGTCCCGGGATGGGTCCCGGATCTTCTATCGAGACCGCTCACGCCGGATGGTGGAGGCCGTGTGGTCCGACGCAGGCGGGGTGACCGCTCGCGAAGTGCTCTTTGACGCGCGCGAGTTCCTGTCCGACCCCGTCCATCCGGCCTACGACGTCCATCCGGACGGACGCTTCCTCATGGGAGAGCTGGCCGACAACCCCGAGATCGGCATCGTCTGGGTGGAGAACTTCATCCAGCAACTGAGGAGAGGCGAGACCGGGCGTTGAATCGGGGGATCACGGCGATCCCGAGCGGGTCTGGAGAGGCTCGTTCGCTATTGCGCCCGGGGGCCTCTCGCACTGGAGCGGCTCCACGCCTCCGCCGGCCCCGGCTCGCACGTTCCAGATTCTCAGTTAGAGTGTCGCAAATTGAAACCTTCGTGAAACGTACCTCGTCCATCCTCAAGGGAAGGATATAGGTCCAATTTCAGGGAGGTCGGGGGTGCCGATGAATGCCGAGTCGCAGGCCCATCCAAGCAGTCTCGTCACGCGCGTCGCCGCTGGGTGGCTCCTTGGCGTCGTGGCACTCACCTTGGCGGGGTGGCTCGGGGAGCAGATCCAGGAGGTCTACGGCATTGGATCGCAACTCCGCTACGGGATCCAGGCTGGGATCATGTCAGGGATTATCGTCCCTGGCGTGTGGTGGCTTCGGCGCTACATGGATCGGCGGCCCTTCGCGGGGCTCGAGATGCTTGGGTTCGTTCGATCACTGAAGGGCTTCGCCCTCGGTTCGGGATTGATCCTCGTGCCGACCGCGATCACCCTCCTCTGCACGGTGATCTTCGGTTGGGCATCGCTAGGCATCAACTCTGCGCCCGGCGCCACCACGGCCATCGTGGTGGGGACGCTCACCGCCTTCTTCTTCGAGGCGCTCCCTGAGGAACTCATCTTCCGGGGCTACATCTTTCGCAACCTGAACACCGTGATGCGGAAGTGGACCGCTGGCCTGACGACGATTCTGCTCTTCACGCTGCTGCCCATCGTGATCGTACTGATTCAGAAGAATCTGCTCGGGATGGAGATCCAGGTCGGTCCCTCCGATCATATCACAGGCGGCTACCTGCTCACGATGTTCTTCTTCGCGACCTTCCTGCAATACCTTCGCGTCCTCACCGGGGGGGTCTGGGCAGGCATCGGCTTCCACCTCTTCTTCTTGATGTCCAATCGGATTGCCGGGGTCCGGGAGTCCTCGTTCATCCAGATGTCGAACGTGACCACGACCTCGAGTGCGATGCAGGTGGTCATGATCAGCTGCATCCTCATCGTCTTCGGCGGACTTCTTCTCTATCCGCTACTCACGGGCCGGTCACTCGAGTGGGGGAAGGTCGACCCAGAGTAGCGCGGTTGGTCCTGGTGGTCCCGGGAGGGGGGCGGTAGCGCTTCCTCTGAAGCGATCCCTCAGGAGGATGCGCTCACGTCGATACGCACCCGATTCGGGTGGTAGTCCGACTTCATCGGGGCGGACCGAGCTCTTGGGACGAACCGCGATGCGAGCCGGATGTACTATCCAGACCGCTCACGTCGGATGGTGGAATCCGTGTGGTCCGAGGCAACTGATGCGTCAGGCGACCTGAACCGGCCGGATGTCTTCGAGGTCTGATGCCTGATCGGAGCGCAGGGCATCCCACAGGTCGACGGCCTGCTGGAGGTTGAGCCAGAACTCGGGCTCGGTGTTGGAGAACCTGGCGAGCCGCAGCGCAGTGTCCGGCGTCACGGATCGCTTGCCGTTCACGATCTCGTTCATCCGCGGATAAGAAATGTGGAGGCGAGCCGCAGCCTCCCTCTGCGTTATCCCTAGAGGAAGGAGAAAGTCCTCCAGGAAGACCTCTCCTGGGAGAGCGGGGCGGCGGTTCTTCGGCAAGCGACGCATGGTCTGTCCCTCTGGCTCAGCCAGTAAGGTCAATGGTAGTCGACGAACTCGACATCTTCGGCACCGGCTTCCGTCCAGCGGAAGCAGACCCGATACTGGTCGTTGACTCGGATCGAGTGTTGCCCTCTTCGATCGCCCTTCAGCTTCTCCAGCCGCAGGCCTGGTAGCGAAAGGGACTGCAGGGACACGGCAGAGTTCAGGCGGTCCAAAGTCTTCGCGCCTTTCTCATGAAGGCTCGAAGGCAGGGTATTTCGTGCCGCTTTCGAATCCTCACCATCGAAGATGTCTTCCGTGCCCTGATCCCTGAATGAGACGATCAAGCGCACCACCCTCCGCGGGAATCACTCATCTTCACGCTTCACGTTAAGCGTAATGCTGCTGTTGCTTCCCGACAAGGGGCCGCCGCGTTCGCCGCAGGGGAGGGTTTGATGGCCTCTGGGTGTTGATCCTCGGCGACACGCCGGAATCGCATGAGCTCCTCTGGCTGAAGTACTGAACGGCCGGTGCGATTGCACCGACGGGCACCACCCCAGCCACCGCTTCGCTCACGGACCTCTGCCACGGTCATTGCCTGACGTACTTCGAGTGCCACATACTGCATCGTCTGCTTCATGCACACCCAACGAGGCCCATGCGCTCCCTTGGTTTCCTGTGGTTGAGTCTGGTGCTGGCCGCTCTCCCCGCTGGGGCGCAGACGAGCGACGACGCCTCGCTGATCCGTGACGCACGGACTCGGTCCAATCAAGCGATAGCTGCCCATAGCATCGACGGGATCCTCGCCGAACTCGATTCTGAATTTCAGGTGACGGCTGGGAGCGGCCGATTCCTCCAGGGTCGCGACGCGATGGGCGAGGCGTTCTCGGCGCAGTTCGCTGAGTTCCCGGATGCCATCTACGTCCGGTCACCCGAAGCTGTGGACGTCGCCCAGTCCGGCTCACTTGGCTTTGAGACAGGGACCTGGATCGGCACCTGGACCACGCCCACCGGACCGCTGCGCACCGGAGGTCGCTACTCAGCATCCTGGTCGAATGCGTCGGGTTCGTGGAGGATCCGATCTGAACTCTTCGTCACGCTGTTCTGCGAAGGCACGGGCTGCAACTAGAATGGCCACTACTGAGTCTCCACTAGTCAGGGATCGCGTGAAGCCCGCCCGTTCGGTTGCCGAGGTCTTGCTGATCGCGGTCGGTGTCCTCCTTGGATTGTCGGCTGACGCATGGCTCGAATCTCGCGGTGAGCGGCGGCTCGAGGCCTACTACCTCGAGGCTCTTGGAACCGAGATTGAAGCCAACGTCACGTGGCTGTCCGAGACCATCGAGCAGCACGAAGAACGTCGGCGTGCGGGTGCGGCCATGATCGAACGGCACCTTGCGGACCCGGAAGGAGCCTCCGTTCCCCTCGACGACTTCGTGAGGCTGTTCGGATTCAGGGCCTTCAACCCTGTCACAGCCACAGTGGATCAGTTGGTGGCGTCAGGCGATCTCTCTCTACTGCGAAGCGAGGGACTGCGCTCAGCACTGGCTCAGTGGTCTTCGGATGCCCACGCGGCTGCCGACTATCTCGACGAGGACCAATGGGGCAACTGGAACTTCGTGTCTCAACCCTTCCTCCAGGAACATGTCGGACTGCCCGCGTCCCTCAGCACCCTTCGTCGGCACATGGGCGTGGAGTTTGGATTTGAAGCGCCAGCTGAGCTGCTCTTCGTGTCCGCGCAGGTCGCGAACGTCATCGCGGCGCGCATCAACATCATGTCGGATGTGGTGGCTGTGGCGACGGAACTTCGCTCGCGGGCGGAGGGAGTAGCGGTCCAGCTCGGGGCGGCGCGTTGACGCTGAACCGCATCGACGCCGGTCCCGAGATCTCCCACGATCCCGAAGAGGCCACGCCATGATCCTCTCCCGCCTCTCCCGCGCCGCCGCATGGCGCTCGAAGGGTAGCGAGCGATATGTGGTTATCGAGGGAAGGTGTGGTCCGGGGGCGGGTCCTGACATGAGAGGCACCGGTGCCGGGGCCAGAACTTGCGCCGAGCCGGGAAGACGGGTAATCTTATGTACAGACATATGTACATGGAGGTGTCGACATGGTGGAACGTAGCGTTTCAATTGCAGAGGCGCGGGCGCACTTGCCTGGTCTGGTGAGGGATGCGGAAGATGGCGATCCAGTGGAGATCACGCGTTGGGGGAAGCCTGTGGCGGTCCTGGTTTCGGTATCGAAGTATAAGGAAATGGCCCTGGGGCGCCCTTCCTTCGGCTCGGCACTTGACGACCTGCTGAAAGAGATCGAGATGACCGAGATCGGGCTCGAGAGGGGAGAGTTCGATGACCTTCGAGACTTGGGCGCCGGGCGGAGGCCTGCCTGGTGACGGCCCGATACCTCGTCGACACCAACGTTCTATCCGAACCGATCCGGAAACGTCCGGATGAGGCGGTGGTGACCAGGCTGCGCGAGCACGGAGGGGAGCTCGCGACTGCCACGGTCGTCTGGCACGAGATGAACTTTGGGCTTTGGTTGCTCGTCCCGTCGCGGAAGCGGATTGCGATTGAACGATACTTGACCGAAGTGATTGCGGCCGCGGTCCCCTTGCTACCGTACGACGTCGCGGCTGCGGAGTGGCATGGCAAGGAGCGAGCACGGTTGTCGAAAGCAGGGTTCACGCCTTCGTTCGCCGATGGCCAGATTGCGGCAGTGGCAGCCGTGAACGACCTCACGCTCGTGACGGACAACCTCCGGGACTTCGAGCGCTTCGATGGACTTCGAGTGGAGCGCTGGCACCAGCCAGCCACGTAACGAGGAGTCGCACCTGTCAGCCCCGCTTAGGGGGGCCGCAGGTGAACGAATCGCCCCGGGAATCCCGCAGACTGTTTCAGTTGAGTCTGGCCAGCTTGGTCTGAGCCGTCAGACGAGTGTGGCATGCTTCCTCGTACTTCGCCGGAGGGACGTGCCCGATGGGTCCGAGGAGCCTCAACGCTGATGGGCGGGTAGCCCCACCTGAGGTCGAGTGGTAATCTGACGGTCCAGGAGGGCTCGCTGGCGCGTTCCGTTCGATCCCCGAGGGCCCAGCAGCGACACTCCTGTCGCATCAACTCAGAAATCGGGACGAAACCAGGTGCTGGCCCATGTCCGAATCCGGGCAACTCCCCATCCTTCCGCGTCTGGCCGCGGAGTTCCTGACGATCGTGCTCGGCGTGCTGGTGGCGTTGGGAGTGGACCAATGGCGCGAAAGTCGCGTGGAGCTCAGGGAGGAAGCCGACTACTATGCGGCTCTCATCGAGGATCTCGACCGTGACATCGCCGAATACGAATACGCACTGGAGTTCACGGCGGTCTCGGTTCGCGCGGGCGAGCATGTGCTTGGAGCGATCACTGGTTCACCCCCCGCCAATCCGTTTCCAACGCTGGCCCAGAGGGTGCATTTCGCCAGTTGGGTGAACTACCCCTCCTGGAACTCCGGAACCCTGGACGAGCTGGTAAACTCCGGGAGGATTCGGCTCCTCCGGAACCAGAGCCTCAAGCGCGACATTCTGGACTATTTCGATGGCATCGCGGAATGGAAGCCCAGGCTTCAAGGCCCTGAGTTTGCAGCGTTCATCGAGTACCGGCGGTTGACGGCCGCCTGGCTCCCGCTCAGTCGTGAGAGCTGGATTCTGGATCGATCCGCTCCGGGCCCGGAGGAATGGGCTCCGCTCGGACCTGGACTGCAGGAAAGGCTGCGAGGCAACGAGCAGGTGCTGGGAGTCGTTCAGGAGATGCTCTGGCAGTGGCAGGGCCTCAGTGTCTTCATGATGGAATTTCGCGATGAAGCACGGTCACTGCGCGATCGGCTCCGGACGGAGTTGGCTTCCCGGTAGACGGCCCGATGGGTGCAGAACGCCGGTCTCCCGGGCGCTTGTTCGCCCAGGCACCGCGCTCTACCTTGCCTCCGCCCCCAGGAGGGGGCAGATGGGCGCTCCCATCCCGTCGGATGCGCGTGCGCGCCAAACTCGAGGCAAGACCTGCCGAATGATCCTCCGCCGCCTCTCCAAAGCCATCCGCGAGCAGAACTGGTTCGCCGTCGTTCTGGAATTCGTGATTGTGGTGAGCGGCATTCTGATCGCCTTCCAGATCACGAACTGGAGTGAGGCGCGTCGGGACCAGGCGGCGGAGCAGGCCATTCTCATTCGGCTCCATGAAGAATTCGAGGAATTGCGGGCGACGGAGGAGGCCTACCTCGAACGTGCAGCGCAACAGCAACGCCTGATGGCGATCTGGATCGATGCTCTGGAAGACCCCGAGCCGGTCGATATCGCCCGGTTGCGCCGGATCGTGCTGGATTTCTATGACGCGGAAGATCCCGAACGCAGCAGCACACTGGCCAACGGCCCGATACACGATGTCTTCACCGATCCGATAGGCGGAGAAAGACAGCCTGCGGTTTCAGTGGTCTTCCAGCAGTTGATCGCGAGCGGTGATCTGCGGCTCATCCGCTCAGAGCGATTGCCCGGTGCTCTCACTCGGCGCGAGGTCCAGAGGGCTCAGTCCGTAGCCGCGCTCGAGCGCAACACCACCGCCAGCAGCTTCCCCAGGGCCGAGGTTTTTCTCGAAGCAGTCTTCCAGGCCGGCTCTGAAAACCCGGTCGCAACGCTGAACGCCGCGATGGCCCGGCCGGAGTTCGCCGCCGGAATGAGGACGTTCTCCGGGGTGAAGAACTATAACGAGAGGTGGTACCGCTATACGCACGACGAGACGCTCGCCATTGGGGCGATACTCGAGGAGGAAGGACAGACACGATGATCCTCCGCCGCCTCTCCAAAGCCGTGCGCGAGCAGAACTGGTTCGCGGTGGCGCTTGAGTTCGTCCTCGTCATCTCGGGCGTGGTGATCGGTTTCCAGGTTACGGCGTGGAATGCGGAAAGAGCCGACCAACAGAGAGGGCAACTCTACATCGAGCGGCTGAGCGCCGATCTCGCGGAGAACCGGACCCGTACCGAAAACAATATCGCGTTTCGGGCAAAGGTGCGGGCGCTCGGGCTGGACGCTCTCGCCTTTGCGTCGGGCCAGCGCCTGCCCGCCGACAGCTGGCAGGTGGTGGCAACCTATTTCAACGCCAGCCAGTCGGGCAGCGCCTACCCCGTGCGCGCGACCTATGAAGAAATGCTCTCCACCGGTGATCTGCGCCTGATCGCCGATCTCGAACTGCGCAGCGCGCTCAGCGTCCACTACACAGAGGGCGCTCTATCCGAGATAACCGACGAGCGGCCGCCCTACCGGGCCTATGTCCGTACTTTGATTCCGATCGAGCTGCAGGAACATATCTGGGAGAGTTGCTACACCTCCGGACGCGGGACCGGTAGTCAGCAGGTGCTCGACTGCCCGCCGCCCGACCAGTCCCTGCATGACATCGAGGCGCTCGCAGACAGGCTCTTGAGCGATGAAAGGCTGAATGGCGAGCTGCGCTACTGGGTTTCGACCCAGCACGCGGCGCTCGGCATCTTCAACGATCAACTGACCCGGATCGATCGCCTGCACGCTGCCCTGAATGCGGCTCAGGAGAGTACTGAATGATCCTCCGCCGCCTCTCCCGCGCCGTGCGCGAGCAGAACTGGTTCGCGGTAGCCCTTGAATTCGTCCTCGTCATCTCGGGCGTGGTGATCGGTTTTCAGGTTACGGCGTGGAATGAGGGCCGTCAGGATCGGGTAGATGAGGCGAGTTTTCTGATCGAGCTGCACGAAGATGTCGTTCTGGCCGAAAGCCTGAGCGCCCGCCTGCGTGAAAGACGGCTGGACCGGCTGACCCACATCCGCTCTGCAGTTGAAACCATCTTCGGCCGAACGGATCGTGACGAACTGACCGATCCCGAATGCAGCGCGGTTTCGTCAATGCACTACTTCAACATCAATGTGCCGGACCTCACAGCGTTCGCCGAACTCGCCGATGCCGGACGGATCGATATTCTTCGCGACGAGCCCTTGCGGCGCGCCCTGGTCGGCTATCGTCAATCACGCACCGCGCTGCGCGATTATATCATCCTCCAGAACGATGTGTCTCACGACCTGCCCTTCCTGTTTCCCGAGCTGATTTCGGTTGATGCATTTTACGACGATGAGATCCGGGCAACCCCGGTTTGCGATCTCGCCGCAATGCGGGAGAACCGGCTCTTCCTCAATGGCGTGACCCAGAATGCTGATGCTTACGATGCCTACATCCGTGATGGATTGCACCCGTGGAGCGATCAGCTCGACCGCGTCCATGAGCAGGCGGATGCGCTGCTCGGAATCACACATCAGGGGCCGATTCAGTGATCCTCTCCCGCCTCTCCCGTGCCATCCGGCAGCAGAACTGGTTCGCCGTAGCGCTTGAATTCGTCCTCGTCATCACGGGCGTGGTGATCGGCTTTCAGGTTTCAGCATGGAATGAGGCCCGGCAGGATCGTGCTCGCGAAGGGCTCATCCTTTGTCGGCTGGCGAGCGATTTTGCCCAGATCGGAGCGGACGTCCGCCAGCACCTGACCGATGCGCAGGACTCGCAGCGGATGGCGGAAGCGATCGTCACCGCCGCTCAGACGGGCATGACCCCTGAAGATCTTGACACACTGGACATCGGAGGGGCCATCGCGCTGCGCGTCGCGCCGGCCGGGTCACCCACCTACGCCCAGCTGGTCACCAGCGGTGACATGGCGCTGATCAGATCCGAACCCGTGCGCCGGGCCTTGATCGACTTCCATGAGGAGCTGGCGCGCTTTCAACGGTCAGGCGATTCGATGTTCAGCATCGTTCTGAGCGGCGGAGGCATCGTGTTCGGAGTCATGGGTCTTTCCTCGGACGCCATTGAGGTGATGCCGGAGCGCTTGCAGACGGGCCTGCTCACGCGGCTCGAAAGCACCGAATTCCTTCTGGTCACTCGCTCCATCTACCAGGCGAACGTGACGAACGTGAGCTGGAAGACCACCCTGGTGGACGCTGCGGAGCGTGTCGAAGCGGCGCTGGCCCCGGAAACGGCTCAATGTCAGGGCAGGACGAACTGAAATGATCCTCCGCCGCATGGCAGAAGCCTTTCGCAAGCGGGACTGGTTCACGGTTCTGGTCGAAATCATGATTGTGGTCATGGGCGTCTTTCTCGGCCTGCAGGTCGACAACTGGAACCAGGCGCGTCAGGATCGCGCGCGCGAAGCCATCTATCTCGAACGACTCCATGCCGACGTCGAGACGGCGCTGGGGACGACACTGCAGCTTGGAGACCGCGTCGCCGCCCGGGTGGCCGATGCAGAGCGTGTCTCGGAAGCGATCTACGGTCGCGACCCGAGCGTGACCGAAATCGATGCGCAGTCATGCGAAAGCATTGGCCGCCTGCACATCTTCTATGTGGAAGGATACGCGCTACCGACACTGGAGGAGCTTATCGCGACCGGGCAATTCGACCTCATCCGCGACCAGCGACTGCTTCAGGCGCTTTCGGAATACCTCTCCTTCGTGCGCGCCCTGACGTCGAGGGCGGAGGCCGTCAGCGAACGGGCGCCGATTCTGACCCAGCAATTCCCCAATGCCATCGCCATGCGCTCGTCGCTGAGGGATGGCGTGACCACGCCGGAATATCAGTGCGACCTCACGGCGATGCAGTCTGACCCCGGCTTTCTGAACGCGTTCACCGAAGTGCGGCAGCGCGCCAGCTTCTTTCGCGAAACCTTTCTCGCGCCGGAGCGTGCGCTGGTGGATCGAGTCCACATCGAACTCGACCGCGTTCTGGGCATTGAACATGAAGGCGTTGCGGGACAGTGATTCTCCGACGAGTCACAGAGCATGTCAACCGACTGCACGGCTTGAAGGAGCGTCCTACTTTGACCATTCCTGAGTCGACCCCCAACCCTGTTCGGCGGTGATGGACATTCTCGCGCGCAAGGAAGCGAACGCCATCCCCTCGTACCCTGACCCGGTACGGGCGTGAGCGATCGCCCGGTGCTCCCGTACGGTCGCCTGGCCGCCGAATTCACGGTGATCGTGGTGGGTGTTCTCGTCGCTCTCTTCACGGAGTCGGCCTGGCAGGAGAGAGGAGAGCGGGCCGAGGAGGTGGAGGTCCTCGATCGGATTGCCGCGGAGGTGCGGGACGATTCCCTCATCGTGCATCAGACGGGTATCTGGCTGGACTTCGTGGTTCCGGCTGTGGAGCGTGTGCCGGAGATCCTGGCCGGGCGGGACACGCTGGCCGTGGAGGCGCAGCTCGCGATCCTTTACGCCGCCGCGACCGCGAGGTGGCCACGGGACAGCTTCTGGAGCTGGGACGAACTGCGGCAGACCGGCCGGACGGGGCTCATCCGCGACCGAGCCCTTCGCGGTCAGCTCGCGCGGGACTTCGGGGTCGTAGGCCGTTTCGAAGAGTCGCTGAGCGAGCTCCCTGACACCTACCGCGCGGCCATCCTCGGAATCCTCCCCTCGGAGTATACGACCCGCGTACTCCGCCGGTGCGTCCGGAACGAAGAAGGACAAGCCCCCCTGGCGCCGCGGACCGACGCCTTCGAGTACCTCACGGTCTGCCCGGAGGCGCCAGGCGTCGATCCGGAGGGGCTGCTGGCGTCGGTCCGAGCTCAGCCCGGACTCCGCATCGAGGCAGGACGCCTGGCGTACGAGCTTGCCCGGCTCCGGGAGACACACGAGACGCTGAGAGCGACGCGGGACTCTACCGCCGCAATGCTCGATGCCCGCTGAACCGCATCCTCGGCTACCTCGTCCAGGACCCCTGACAGGAAGGCAAATGTCAAAAAGGACCCAGATCGGCCAGGTCGTGGCTCTCCTTGGGGTCATCGCGTCTTAGGGTGCGCGCCCTGCTGACGCCGGAGCAATCGGACCTGCTGGGTCGAGCAGACCCTGCTCCCGCTCGAGACCCGACCTCGCCCTCTGGTCGGCGGATAGACGGCTGTGGCCGACGCCGCGTCCTACCTTCGATCCCACGCTTATGCCTGTCCACCTGAACTCGCCACGCCGGGCCCTCGGATTCGGGCGGCGTGAAGCTCACAGACCGCGGGAGTTGACGACGATGCCCGGGACACGCCCCCTGATTTTCCTCATGTTTCTGATCCTGAGTGCCGCGTGCTCGAGCGACGAGGAGTACGACATTGTGCTCCAGGGCGGTCGGGTCATGGATCCGGCTACGGGCGTCGATTCGATGCTCAATGTCGCCATTTCCGGCGATCGAATCGTCGCGATCTCTGCTGAGCCGCTAAGCGGTACGACGATCGTGGATGTAACGGGCCTCGTCGTCGCACCTGGTTTCATCGATCTGCACGCCCACGGCCAGACCACCAGCGACATGCACCTCCAGGTGCGCGATGGCGTCACGACGGCGCTCGAGATGGAGGTCGGAGTATATCCCGTCGCGCGCTGGTATGCGTCGATGGAAGGCATAGCGCCGATCAATTACGGCGCGACCGTAAGCCACCCCGGGGCGCGCTTTGCCCTCTTTCACGACGGCTTCGAGGCGCTTCACTGGCCCACGAACCGGGCAGGCATTGCCGGACTGGGCGGGGCACCGGACGGTGCCAACGCAGCCGCCACCGCGGCACAGATCGATTCGCTCGCCGCCCTGCTGCGCGCCGGTCTGGCCGAGGGCGCACTCGGCGTCGGATTCGGCATCAACTACACACCCGCAGCGACGCATGAGGAAATCGATGTGATGCTGCGCGAGG